>CAXMOB010000001.1:0-2412 GCA_964194815.1 Vicinamibacteria bacterium
TTCTGCTATCTGCTACTACGATGACATGTATGTGCCAATCGAATGGTCTGAAGAAACTGCCCAACATGTCGGCAACTTCCGTATCTGGACAACCAATGAATGGGAACACAACGGCATCGGCGTCGACGGCCCACGCATCATCAAGCGCTTGCTCCAACAGCTCAAAGAGCCAGCCCCATACGGCAAACGCTAAGTTCAACAGCGTTCTCGATAACGTCACCTATTTTAATTTAAGCACAGCTTGCTGCACATCTCCCCAAATCTTCACATCACTAGCTGTCATTTTACCGGCTTGAATAGCTCTAGAAAAAGACTTTTTGCAGATCTTTACATAGGAGCTACCCGCGGCCAATGCTTTATCTTTTTGACCCTTTAGCACACATATTTCCATCACCTTAAGTATAGCTGGACCTGAGTATTTAATCACCCCTGTATAACTTATAAGAATGCTCTCATACTCCCTCAATGCCATATCGATATCATCACTATTGAAATAGGCATCCGCTAGAGCCTGACGCACCTTCACCTTATAACGAGAACTTGGGTAAATCTTTTTGAACTCAATTCCTTGAGCTATTGCCACCTTATAATTTTCCAGCTCACAAGCTAATGTCACTATGAGCATTTGCCCTTTTTCCTTAGTTCTCTTATCAACCTTGGGATCGCCCTGCAACCTGATTAACTCATCAAAAACTTCCTTCATTTTTACAACATCTTTGACCTCAGCTAATACGGTAGCTAAACCTAATATAGCTTCATTCTTGTAGCTAACATCCTTACCTGTTTCTGAGTTTGTAATGACTCTCTGATAAAAAACAATGGCTCCAGTGAATTGCTTAACTGTCTCTGCAGTAAAACGAATATTATCGCCTATGGTTACCAAAGTGAAATTATTAAGCTTGCTCACATCAATGGCTTCCATATTTTTTAATTGACGCTCCACTCCAGCTTCCCACTTTGCTACAGCCACCTGATCCTTAGCCCGTCTGGCATCTCGAGCTAAAATTTTGAATGCGTCCAGCAAAGACATCTTCACAAAAGCATGAACAGCCGCCATGTCTTTTTTAATAGCAAAGTCTTTGGCGTAGTGCTCTTCCAACATCTCTGGAGTATTCCCTTTTTCATTCAGATACTCTTCAGTATAGCTATTGATGGCTTTATCTAACCCATGAGCTCCATCAGTTTTAACCAATTGTTCAATCACTTCCTTCAGGTTACCTAACGCTTCAGCTCCACGTCCTTCTGCACGCAGGGCTGGTATAGCAGTCACCGCAACTTGTGCCGCATACACCCCCTCACTAAACTCCTTCCAAAACTCATCATAGTATTGCACAGCGAGTTTGAAGTAAGCCTTCTTTTTCTCTCCCTTAGCCTGTAAATTGTCCCCAAAAAGTAGTACCAAGTAATTCAACACCTCGGCCTCGATCTCTTTATGCTTTGCTGCACGTGCTAATTTCAATGCTTCTTTATAATCAGCGTGAGCCTTTTCAAACTCTTCGACAATATGATAGTTATTCCCACGCAATGCATACACTCGTTCAATCGCTGGACAATTTTCGTGGTACACACAAACTTCAGTGAGTAGCGGAATCGACAACTCATCCTCTCCAATATTCGTATGACATTGGGCTCGATCATACTTCGCCAATGCAAAGTAAGGATTCGTCTTCGCATCTGGGTAATCCCTCGTGAAGATCTTTAACTTTATCATCGCTGATTTCCACTTCTCTAAATAGATCTCATTTGAACCGTCCCAATACTGAACTGGCATAGCATATTTACTGGGTGACTTCGAGCCTTGACCATACAGTTTTATGTGCGTTGCAAGAACTGGAGTTGCCTTCAATGGCTGGCCCAAGTAGTAATAACTCCCACCCAAGCAATACAAGGTCTCATCGTGTAGCTTAGTTCCTTCTTCTAATGTTGGAAGTAGCTTTTCTGCAAGCTTCACCACATCAAGGTATTTACCCTCGTTGAATAAGGTCACCAGCTTTGACTCTGTGAGCCCTTGCTTCAGCCCGGCCTTTTTGACTTCTTTAACATTATCAGCACTGTGAACGTGCGTGCTCGACAAGATCAATGCCGCACTGACTGCTAGAACTAGATCTGCCTTCTTAGATTTTCTTTTTTTCATCATACAAAATGGCTACATGAAGAGATCGGTCGAGGCGAACACCCAAGCCGATCATCTATTGATGCTTCATCAAAGGGTAAAACTCTTCTCACTTTAGTCGAGAAACTTTTCGCCACCTACTTTGGTATACTTGAGATACTTGTTGTATTTCTCCGGCAGCATGACCGCCTTACCCTCGCCATCGAAGCCACTATAAGCGAGCTTGTCGTGCACTTTCACCAGAGCGCAGGCTTCCAACAGACGCATGTAAGGCATGGTGTTGACCTTCGGTTTTATCA
>CAXMOB010000002.1:0-24672 GCA_964194815.1 Vicinamibacteria bacterium
CAAACATTGGAGTCCAACAGAATGGAGCAATACTCATTATTACACCTTCCGGACTCACGTGATGGAGTCTCTTTGACATTCTTGTGAATCAGCGAAAGTGTATGACCAGTAAGGCCCTCAAAAGCATCACGATAGACACTAAATAGCTCAGAACTGAGTAGATAATTATATACTTGGGTTAGTTGAGGCTCCTCAATGGCCCCTTCACTTCCCTTTTCTGAACCTGTTTGTATTCCCATTCTTGCGAATGATTTTACAACACCCAGCTCAGTCATACAACTCTTATCACTCTTTGATTTCTTAGACATTACTTATTCATTTAATCGTTTAATTAACTACAGAAGGTTGCACCTTGGGGACCACAGGCATTGAATTCGATACTTGAGCACGTCCACGGCCTCGAACTACGAGAGATAGAGAAATAAGAGAACTAAGCGGCATGATGATGGCGGCAATTAAAGGAGACATGATCCCTGAAACTGCCACAGCAACTACTGCAACATTGTAAATCACGGTGTAAACCACCACTTGACGGAATAAAGCCTGCCGTTCGCGAGCCAACGAAAACAATTTTGGTAAAAAGCCGAGCGTCTCATCTGTGAACAACACGTCTACGTCGTCGGTCAACAAATTCACATTCGCAAAGGGTGCAGCAGAAAGGCTAGCAGATCTCAATGCGGGTAAATCATTGATGCCGTCGCCTAAGTAGAACACTGAGCCCTCGGCCTCCAACTTCAGCATCTGTTCCTTTTTATCTTCAGGTTTCAGTGAATGCGAATAGTATTTAATGCCTAACTGGCCGGCTACCTTTGAAACACTGGCTTCGCCATCGCCAGAAAGAATCATCGACGGTTGCTTTAGTAAACTATCGATAATCTGGATAGCCTCGGAACCATGTTCTCTTGGTCGCTCAGAGAAATTAAAGTGCAGCAACTCTTCTCCGTCTTTCCAAAAACTACATGTCGGCTCATCATTCGCCTGACTACTTCTCTTCAGGTCATACTCGACACCTTCGTGCTCGAGAAACACCCCCTGTCCTGCCAGTTCACGGACATCAGCCTCAATTAGAGAATGGGTAACTCCAAGTTTCACTAACTCCCCAAAAAGTGACCGACTCAATGGATGTTGAGATTTGGCTGTCATCTTAAGCAACACCTCTTTTTGAAGCATTGGTAACTTATCTAGCTCATCTAGATCACGTAGCTGTGGTCGATCCAATGTCAGTGTTCCTGTCTTATCAAAAACGACACGTGTCACCTTCGCTAAACTTGGCCACACCCTAGTTGTTAATGGAAACGCCCCCATCCTACTCGCTAACTTATCGTATCGAATATCGAGTAAAGGAAGAGCTAAACCTATCCCACATGGACATGACACCACGTAAACGGAGATCACCACCTGAACTGCTTTTATCACATCCCCAGTGAAGACTAGCCACGAAGTTCCGGCTAACACACCAATAACAAGTATCGCAATCAGGTAGATGCGAATGAAACGCATCAAATACGGTGGCATCTGCTCCCCTTTCTGAGGAATCTTGTAGAAAAATTGCTGTTCATCTACTGGCTCACACAGTTCGACTTCGATCCCATCGCTTGACTGGTTCACTGCACCTGCAGGTAATGTGTCAAAAGCTTTGTAAACAGAGGTCGTTGGCTCTCCTGTTATCCAGGCTAACGAGCACTCGGCAAGTTCTGCACGAAGTATGGCTGCGGCAGGTAGCACCGTTCCAGCAGGAATGATCACTCTATCTCCAACATTCAACTCGCTAGTAAATAGACGCTGTCCATTCTTTGTTTCATACGCTTCTGGTATCACGCTTTCCGAATTGAATCGTGCATTCACACGATTCAGCGACATGTTTTGCACTTGTTTTCCCAACAACATGAGAAAGGTGAAAATTGCGACAAAATCAAAGTAAAATAAAGCATCACTTCCCAATGCCCATCCTAGTAAAGAACCAGCATAGGCAATAATCAAACCGAGGGCTATGGGCAGATCCATGTGCACCGCTCCCATTTTTAATCCATTCCAAGCTCGTTTGAAAAAGTATCCGCCACCAACGATAAAGGCGAGAGTGCTGGTTGCTATCACCACAATAGTAAACAATTCGTGCAACTCGTTTGTAGCATCCATCCCAGCATACATCGGTAAAGTGAATGACATCGTGATCATTGCCAATGAGCCACACACGCCAAGCTGAATGGCGAGTGAGTTAGTGACTCGGGATTCTCTAGGTGAAGGAAACACCTCATAGCCTAATCGGTATAATCGATCAGCGAAACCAGCAAGATCGCTCTCCTTGGGATCAAAGCTCAGTTCCATCGACCCCCTTGCTATACTGATATTGACCTCCACTATACCATCACTGCTGCTGGCGATTGATTCGACTAACCAAATGCACGCTACACAGCTCATGCCATTTATGCCAAAGACATGGACTTGAAGCCCATCGACCTTAGTATCGATCAAATCACTGACCCATGTCCAATCCCTTTCTTGAAATGGCTTCTCATTGAGAGGAGTCAGAGACGTATCAGCCTTGAGATCGTAGAACTTTTCAAAACCTGAATCATGAATTATCTCGTAGACACTGGCACAACCATTACAGCAGAAACGATCTTGATCATTTCGTAATGGCGTCGAACAATGGAGACAATCAGACATGCTTCATTAAGCCTAATGGCAACACTTGGGTAAAGGTTTAGGCTCTGCTGGTGTATCAACTTCCTCTGACGAAACTGGAGCTTCAGCCTCAGTGTCTGAACTTGAAAATTGGATTGTACCCTGTAAGCGAAGCGTTAGTAAGATGGTAATCGCACTGACAAAAATAACCTTCAGGCTTGTCCTCCATTTTACAGGAATACGCATTGTAATAAATCGAATTGAAGACTGGGTCACCCAAAGTAATGGGATAGTGCCTAAAGTAAAACAAAGCGCAATTTTAGCTCCAATAAGCCAAGAACCACTTCCCAAGCAGACAAAGAAAATAGCATACAGAGGCGTGCATGGGAGGCAGGGTGAAATCAAGCCTAACGTCCCTCCCATAATCCCAGGAGGTTTCGTTTGAGCCCAATGCTTCATTCGGTAATAGGGCAAGGTCAAAAACTTCAACCTCGGCAACTTAATGAGTCCAGGAAACACGGTAATGATCATAAATGGGATCATCAACCAGGGTAAAATAACGGCTGGAGAATCGAACAAATAGGATAAGGGCTGATAGCCCAAAGCTCCAGCTAAACCACCAATCACGGTATAAGAAAGAATGCGTCCGAGGTGGTATGCTAAGGACTCAAGTTGGGCATGTTGTTTTGATTTTGCACAACTCGTTACAGAACATGCCAATGGACCACACATGCCGACACAATGCACACTCGTCAATAAGCCTGCACCAAGTGCGGCCCAAGCTGTCATTGTTGTGATAGATATGTCCATGGTGAAGTCAGTTAAGGATTCGCAATATTATAGAGAAAAACCCATGCCACGACCACGACTACGTGAAGTAGAATGACCCACAACCACAAACTACTGAGAATTTTTTTCGGGCTTATCATTGTTGTTGTTTTCGAATTGTTGTTGATATTGATAGACATTAGGGCCGGTAAATCGGGCCTCTTTGACGATGGCAGAACCATCTTCACCAGTCACAACGAAGCTAATGTCCTTAGCCCCATCATAGCCATCACGTGATGTATAGACTCGGACTGTGCATTTTTTAGTCTCTAATGGCTGGATAATCATATCACCAACCTTAGAAAATTGAATTTCAGCTGGACCTTCACCATCGAACTTAAAGGTTAATGGCTCGTGACGCTTGTTAGAAACCTCAAGAGTGAACAGATTTCTTACACCATCTTGATTGCTCACATAGCTTGTGCCAGGCACACGAGCGACATCCACCTGGAACGGACGAAACTTATTAAATACTGACAGAGTCAGCACACTAGCTCCAAGAACAATAAAGAAGGCGTACAGATACAGTCGCGGACGCAATACCTTTTTCTTGCCTGTTTCAATCCCATTATTAGAGTCATAACGAATCAATCCCTTCGGCTTTCCGATCTTCGTCATGATGTTATTACAGGCATCAATACAGGAAGAACACGCAACACATTCAAGCTGAATACCATTGCGAATATCGATACCGGTAGGACAAACACTGACACATCTGCGACAGTCAATACAGTCACCTACCATTTTGTCGACCAGTTGTTTTTTCGTCTTTTTACCACGTGGTTCACCTCGCTTGTAATCGTAGGTTACCGTGATGGTATCATCGTCAGTCAATGCTGATTGAAATCTGCCGTAGGGACAAAGGATAATGCAAAATTGCTCACGAAACCAACCAAACATGAAGGTGAACACTGCCGTGAAGGCCACGATAAAAATAAACTCTTTGATGTGATCTAGTGGCCCCGACTTCATGTGTGACCACAACTCAGGAATCGAAATGAAGTAGGATAAGAAAACATTGGCAAGAATCAGCGAGATGATCAGATAGAAGCCCCACTTGAGCACACGCTTCATAATTTTGGCTCCCTTCCAAGGGGCTTTATCAAGCTTACGTCGCTTCACGCTGTCGCCATCAATCCAGCGTTCAACTCGACGATACACATGCTCTAGAAAAACAGTGTAGGGGCAATACCAACCACACCAAACACGACCGACTACGGCACTCAGCACAAAAAGTGTGAACGCTCCTCCGATGATCAAGAACATCATCATCCACATGTCACCGGCAAATAGAGTTAAGCCAAAGAGGTGGAACTGAAGCTTTTGGACATCAAAAAAGACAATCGGATGATCACCAATCTTAATCCAGGGGGTAATAATATAAACAGCCACCAACACCCACGCCGTGAGACGCCTCATAATCGTAAACTTGCCTTTGACATCTGAGGGATGGATCACATAACGTGAACCATCCTCATTGATGGTGGTGACAGTGTCTAAGTTAGGCTGGCGTTGGTGCTGACTCATGTTGAATTACTTCTTAAACATCTCGAAGTCTTTTGGGTTCAAACTAATAAGAAATGCTGTCACTTCCGCAATTTTCTGAGGCCCGATAGTGCTTCCACCTTTTGGTAGCATTGTCATACCACGGTAGCCTTCCTTGCCAGCAGGTGTTCCATTAAGAACCATGTTGAAGACATCCATTGGCTTATCGCCATGTTCCCAAATGCCATCAATCAATGGACGAGCTGTCGCACCACCATTAGATAGATAGTCGGCACCGTGACAAGCCACGCAGTTGGCTTGATAGACAGCCTTACCGGATGCAACGATCTTTGGATCCGAAGCCCACTTATTGACAAGAATGTCGTCACTCAAGCTGTCTAAAGTCTTCTTGATTGCCGCCTTCTGCTCTGCATAGATCGCCTTTTCACGTTCATCCATCATTGCTGTTGAAGTCGGCAATAGCGCGAATGAATAGTAGACTAAATAATAGACGACAAAGAAGCCGATCGATAACCAAAGGACCACAAGCCACCAATTTGGCAGGCGTTGATCGTATTCTTGGATACCATCAAACGCATGCTCGCGAAGAACGACCTCACCTTTTTTGGTCGCAAAATTTCCCTTCTTAGCGTTCTTATCGACGTCCAAGGTCGTCTTTTCTTCTGAATTACTCATGGTCTTCTTCGGTATCTGATTCGAGTGCTAAGTTTGCCATTTCATCGGCATTGCTACGTTTGATGTAAATCGCATGCACAGCAGCAACGAGGAAGAGTGCAAAAGTGATAAAGAAGAACAACATCGCCTTGAGGCCGTCTTCATGTTCTAGGGCGAACTCTTTAACTATTTTATTCATGATCTGGTTCCTTTCTAGTCGTTCCGTTTTCGATTTCTTTATTTTTATCTTTCTCCTCACGTATCATATCAGGCGTCTTGATAAGTGCTTCCTTCTTATCTTTGGCATCACGTATTTCGTAGGTACCAATCTTCTGAAGATAAGCAATCAGTGCCACCATCTCGGTTTCTGATAGTTTCGCTATCATTTCCTCACGACTCATCCCCTTGGTTACCCACGGGATGTTCACTCCACCATCGACTAGGCTGGTGGCGACTTCCATACTATGATCGATAGCCATTTGTCTGATCTCGTGCTGATCCATAATGGGCCATTTTACCCCAAGTAGCGCTTGCACACGAATCTTCTTCGGTAATGACTTAATATCAGTCTCACGATTCACCAGTGTTGAGTAGGAAGGCATGTTAGAAGAAACCTCAAGATCACGTGGATTCATCAGGTGGTTATAGTGCCACACATTAGTTTGTCTACCTAAGCGCATATAAGTATTTTTCTCGGGTTTATCAATATCCCCTCCTTCACGTGCAAGATCTGGGCCAGTTCTCTTCGATCCCCATTGGTGTGGATAGTCTTTGCTACTCTCACCTAAACGTGAGTAATCCCCGTAACGAATCACATCAGAATCAAGCATACGAATCATCTGCGAGTGACAGTTGTAACAACCTTCTGCAATGTAAACATCACGTCCAGCTAGTTCCAGAGGTGTGTAAAGTGCCTGAATACGCTCACCCAAAACCTCTTCTTTGGTAGTTAATGCGTTTGGTATGATCTGAACTGCTCCACCAATCGCTGCCGCGAAGAACGTCAAGATAGTGAATGGTAAGTAGTTCTTAGTGATCGCCTCATGCCAATCAACCCAACGCTTGCTAAATTGCTTAAAGCGGTAGAATGAGAGAGCAGTGAATAAGATCAAGAATGCCAATGAGAACAAGTTCTCAGGGTGTGTCACCCAGTGCACTAAACAGATGATACCACCAAACACCGCAGCGAACGGATCCTGCTTAATAATTTGACCCAATGTCACCTTATCAGGATTATCACGCTTACGTAAAACCACATCGACGCTAACATCTACAGGCTTACCTTTACGACAAGTCATGAAGAGGTTGTAAACGAGAATTGCAAACCCAAGTAGATAGAGAGCTCCACCAACCGAGCGCACCATCAATGGCAACTGAATCTTATTCAATGTGTAAATGAAGGTATGCACCGCACTTCCGTCAACGCTTGATCCAAGCATGAGAGCTTGAGAAATACCAGCAACCCAGAGAGAGCCTACGTAGAGGAGAACACCAATGAATCCAATCCAGAAGTGGAAGTTAGCGAGCGACTTTGAGTACAGTTCAGTTTTCCACAACCTTGGAACGAGCCAGTAGAATACACCAGCAGCCATGAAACCGTTCCAACCAAGCGTGCCAGAGTGTACGTGACCAATTGTCCAATCCGTGTAGTGAGACAGTGCGTTCACGGACTTGATCGCGAGAAGCGGCCCTTCGAATGTTGCCATACCGTAGAAGGTTACAGCTGCTGCGAAGAACTTGATCACTGGATCTTTTTGTAGTGTTCCCCATGCACCGCGAAGTGTGAGGAGACCGTTCAACATACCACCCCATGACGGAGCCCAAAGCACCACAGAAAAGAGCATGCCCAATGTCTGCAGCCACTCAGGAAGTGCTGTGTTGAGCAAGTGGTGAGGACCAGCCCAAATGTAAATGAACACCAATGCCCAGAAGTGAATGATGGACAAACGGTAGGAATAAACAGGCCGGTTCGCTGCCTTTGGCAGGAAGTAATACATGATTCCCAGAATCGGTGTCGTCAGGAAGAATGCCACAGCATTGTGACCATACCACCATTGCACCAAGGCATCCTGCACACCACCAAAGATTGGGTAAGAGTGCGTTAAAGAAGTTGGAATTTGTAAGTTATTGACCACATAAAGCATGGTCACCGTGATGATTGTCGCGATATAGAACCAGATTGATACATACAAGTGCTGCTCATTTCGCTTGATCAAAGTCCAGAAGAAATTGACGCCGAAGATACCCCAGCTGATCACGACAAGAATATCAATTGGCCAAATAAGTTCAGCGTATTCTTTTCCTTGAGTGAATCCCAATGGAAGCGTCACTGCAGCGGCGACAATACAAAGCTGCCAGGTCCAGAAGTGGGCACGTGTAAGCCCATCCGAGGCAACACGACACTTACAGAGTCGCTGCGTAGAGTAATACACACCAGCGAATACCATATTACCTACAAACGCAAAAATAGCAGCATTTGTATGCAGCGGGCGAAGACGTCCAAAAGTGATATAGGGAAGGCCATCTGTTTCCAGCGTTCCTCCAGAAAGGAACTCCACAGTCGATCTAAGCCATGGGACTCCTCGAATAAATTCTGCCGATATGTTCATCTGCAAGGCCACGATAAGCCCTGCTGCCATTCCAATAATCCCCCAGAATATTGATGCCCAGGTGAACCATCTCACGCATTTGTCGTTATACGTAATCGTCGTTTGTTCCATAGTAGTTACTTCTTTTTTGTTTCGAAATGATTGTCGTCGTCGGCCAAAGGAAGCAAAGATGCTTGCTCTACTCCCTTATTTTTCCCACGCCACGCTTCCATCACAAAACACACAAGAAACACCCCCGCGAACAGGAGTGTGATGAATATAGTGAGGTAAAGGACTGGCATGATGGTTTTCGTTGACGGCTAAAACCTACAAAAACAACCCAAAATAGCTCCTCACATATTGTCATCAGCGTGACAATATGTGCACACCCAACGATTCAACTTGATGTCAATTTACTAATCATTGAACCTTAGTCTATTATGAAAAAAGCACTGGTAGTAGGTGCCGGACATGCAGGTGCACATCTTGTCCAACATGCCATTGTAAACAACCAAGCTGCTCACTTCTTCATTTTAGATATCAATGCCTAACTCAGCTCAAAGCTGTATCAAACTTAGCTTTCATCATCCCGCCACTGATCACCGCTAACCGTGCCCGCTGGGCACAAAAAATGCCAGCTCAAGGTTTCCCTGAACTGGCAGATGAAATAATTATACCATTTAGAGTTTCAAAAGAGACTCATGCGAAGCTATATTCTTTTAGAATCGAGGCATGATAAAGGAGCGATGCGGGCATCGTGACTGAAGAAAAACACTGATTGTATAAGAATACAGCGAGTAACCTTCACCCGATGCGTAGCCTTGTCTCTTCATCCTTTCAAAAAAAATTCATTAGTCTCTTTTGTTTCTCTAAGTGGTATTAGCAGCTTAACGGTCGACTCGGGCAGAGCCACCACCAACGAGCTTTGCTACTTCTTCTTTGCTGACCATAGTTGTGTCGCCAGGAGTAGTCATAGCAAGTGCTCCGTGAGCAGCACCATACTCAACAGCAATTGCTGGGTCGTTGAATTCCATGAAGCCATAGATCAGGCCTGAAGCAAATGAGTCACCACCACCGACGCGGTCGAAAATCTCACAATGCTCACGGTTCACTGACGGGTAGAACTCACCATCGTGCCAGCACAATGCGGCCCAGTCGTTATCTGATGCTGTATGTACTTCACGAAGTGTTGTACCAGTTACTTTGAAGTTAGGAAATTCTTCGACTGCCTTCTCGATCATCTTCTTAAATGAATCAAGCTGAAGACCGGTGATATTATCTTCATCAACACCATCGACCTCAAAACCGAGGCAAGCTGTGAAGTCTTCTTCGTTACCAATCATCACGTCAACATACTTGGCTATTTCGCGGTTTACTTCCTGTGCTTTCGCTTGCCCGCCGATCGACTTCCAGAGTGATGGTCGGTAGTTCAGGTCATAAGAAACCATCGTGCCATACTTCTTAGCAATCTTGCAGGCTTCGATGGTGAGCTGTGCATTACCTTCTGAAAGACCTGCAAAAATTCCACCAGTGTGGAACCAACGCACACCTAGGGTGCCGAAGATGTGATCGAAGTCGAAGTCATCGACGGTGAGCTGAGAAGCGGCTGTGTGGCCACGGTCAGATGTTCCCTTAGCAGCACGCAAGCCAAAGCCACGCTCGGTGAAGTTCAAGCCGTTACGAGCCGCAATTCCAAGGCCATCAAAATCGGCCCACTTGATGAATTGGGTGTCAACTCCACCTTGAAGCACGAGGTCTTCAAGCAGGCGACCCACTTCGTTGTCTACAAATGCAGTGAGCACAGCAGCACGCTTACCGAAGCAGCGGCGCATGCCACGTGCAACATTGTATTCGCCACCACCTTCGAAAGCTTGGAATTGGCGAGTGGTGCGGAC
Organism: Vicinamibacteria bacterium; assembly: GCA_964194815.1. Classification (GTDB taxonomy): domain Bacteria; phylum Verrucomicrobiota; class Verrucomicrobiia; order Verrucomicrobiales; family Akkermansiaceae; genus Rubritalea. The sequence continues at coordinate 10,097 of CAXMOB010000002.1, forward strand.
GCGGCCGTCACCTGGATCGAGGCGAAGCATGACTTCACCCATTGAGATGATGTCGTATTGGCAGGATTCTGCTGATTTGATGTTAAGCATATTATTATTTATTAAGTTAGTTTAAATATAAGGTGGTTCGGAGAGTGTTTAGATGACTCCATTAGCACAGAGGATGTCGTCGCCACCCTCGAAAAAGTTGATGAGGTTATTCAGCGATCGGTTTGCTTGGCGTTGCACTGACTCGTGGGTCCGCGACGCAATGTGCGCAGTGATAATCGAGTTAGGAGCGGTCAAAAGCGGATGGTCAGCAGCAGGTGGCTCAGCATCCAAAACATCAGCTGCAAATCCAGCAATCTTACCAGTTGCCAATGCAGAAGCAACATCTGCAGAATCAACCACCTCGCCACGAGCGCAGTTAATAATAGTCACACCATCTTTCAGCCGCTCGATTTGTTCGGCATTAATCAAAAATTTAGTATCAGGAGTAAGTGCACAGTGAAGAGAAATAATATCAGCAGCTTCGATCACCTCTTGAGCAGAAGCTCCCTGGCGGATGCCATGCTCAGCGGCGAATTCTGTATCGAAGGTGCGGTTGAAAGCAATAACATCCATACCAAATGCCTTCGCACGGATAGCAACTTCTTTACCGATCCGTCCCATCCCGATGATACCAAGCGTTTTCCCCATAATCTCGTTACCCACCGGCTTTTTCCAGCCTGCTGTCCACTTACCATCACGCACGTCACATGCGTTGGATTGGATTTTCTTAGAAAGTGAAAGCATAAACCCGATTGCGTGCTCAGCCACTGTGGTGTGATTCACACCTGGAGTGAATAAAACTGGAATCTTCTTCTCAGCCGCATAAGCAACATCAATCTTATCGAGACCAATGCCATACTTAGATATACACTGCAGTCGTGGCAGGAACTTATCAATCACCGCTGGAGTGAGTGCATCGTCGCCACATAAAAAGGCGTCGAACTCGCCCTCTAGTTCGAGCATGCGTTCCTCACTCAATGGTCCGCGCTCACGCACTAGATCCCAGTCTTGAGAATTGAGCAGATTTTGATGGCTGCCCGGCGTGTCTTGAAAACTTGTGGTTGTTAGTAGAACTCTCTTGCTCATAATGTCAATTGGATGCGTGACTTCATAAATCAAGTCGACAGTCTTGACCACCCAAAAAAATCAAATACCTTCGCAATAGTATCTTACTTTTCGCGACAGTTTCTCCGCACTAGTATCCCACATCATGACTACTCTCTATTAACCAGCACAACTAGTAACAATTGCAGCTAAAAGAACTAGTTTTCACAGTAGATAATCATCTAAAGCTCCTAGCAAGCTCCATGCTTTTTTCTCATCAACCAAATATATCCCCTGTGATTTCTTCGTGAAATTATCATTTAACGGTGACGATCAAGCGATAAAAACTATGTCCTTCTGCTGATCGCGTAATAAATTGCACCGCTGTCCCGTCAGCGATTCTTACCTCCACGACCCATAAGTCACCTATGGTGACCTAAAGCTTTTCCTTAAATCCTTCAGGTTTCACAGTAAGAACAGAACAAGGTGAATCGTGCAACAAACGTTCCGCGGTTGTTCCAAGTAGCATTCCTGTGATACCACTTGCTCCATTGGTGCCCAAAACAGCCAAATCAGCATTCATCTTTTCAAGCTCTTCCTTAATTCCATGAGACACACTCATGTAGGAATGCAATATGGATGATATTTCCACTTCAGGGAAAACCTTCGCCAATGAAACAGTCAATTCAGTCAACTTCATCTGATGTTGACTGATAATCTCTTGCTCTGGAAATTCTGGTAGTTGGAAACTACCAAACTGCCCGACACCGAAGAGGTTAGAACGATACACATGTACCAAGTGGACATGGGCTCCGTCCATTTTGGCAATTTTACACGCTTCATGAGCAGCACGCACTGAGTTTTCGGAAAAATCAACACAGGCAACAATACTCTTAAATGGTAACTGCTGGCCACGCTTCACCAACATCACCTCTACCGGGGCACGTCTCACACATTTAGTGGCTAACACACCTACACGGTTTGCCCGCCCACTGGTATAACCATTCTCACCTAAGACTAGTAATGAAGGATTTTCCGAGTGAACCACGCGAATCACTTCTTGATAAGGATTTCCAACGCACACCTCTGCATGTAAATCATGAGCATCACCAATGACTTCACGAATAAATCCAGTGAGCCCCTGGTAGGTCATGTCCATCATATTCTGCCTATCGAAATCTGGAGAATTTTCAAAAATCTTGATCACTTCGCGATCTATTACATGTAAGCATACAAGACGAGCTGACCTAGCATTGGCCAAACGAGCTGCCTCGCATAGAGCTGCCTTACTTGGCTCCGAATAGTCTACACAGACTAAAATAGTTTCAATTGGTTTCATAAGTTATCTATAGTTTATCCTTCATCAAGATGTGGCAATTTCGCCAGAATCTGCAATATGAGATATTATTACATTCATCTTTATACCTTGTTCAACAACCCATAACAAGTTCTGACTGAATTCAGAACTGTTTAATGTCACATTTCTTTCAAAAACATCTTCTAACACACTCAAAAACTTATCACTAACCTTTTGCTCGTGCATCAATGTGACGTAATTGAGAACTCAATTTTGTCAATTCCTATAAATGCTATATGCCGAAATCAACGGAATTCCTGTCATTGTGATACCACAGCCCTTACACCATGTTTACAAACGGAGGGATCGGACAGCCAATCGCATCGGCAGTTGCTCTAAGTAGCTCAGCTTCTCTACTGGTCACCTCGCCATCGAGCATGACGACTTTACCGCAAACCAGCAAAAATTGCTTTTTTACCATTGGAGTTGCACATTCGATCTCTGCCAGGGCTTCATCGATCCTGCCTATACCACATTGATCTGGTGGTAATATGTGAGATTTCGGACAGCCATATTCTTGTAATAGCTCAGTTGCAGCAGCATAGGCTTCATGTAATGCTTGCTCACTTTTTGCTCCGACTCCCGCCAAAGTCGAGAGTACTATATTAGTTGGATGGTTGAGCGTACCAAGTGAACGATGCTTCATCGTGATACGTCTCTGACCTTTGAAATGGGCATCCAAGTGGCGTTGTAACATCTTCTGCAACATAAACTCAAACAAATCGACATTACTATCACTACGGATCAACCATTGAGTTAACTCAATAAAGCGATCATATTCTAGCGAAGAAAGCTGTCGTAGCGTCGGAATCGCAATGTCAATCAACGCAATTTTTTTAGATGAATGGATCTCCATTAAAGCCGATTGCCAGCCCAAGGCCAAATCTGTCATTTGCTGGCCAATCGCATTTTTCAAATGACTCACCTCACTTTCCTTCAGCTTACCGTCTTCTGCTAATAACAATCCATAGATCAATAACTGAGCCTGATACTTATCGTGACACGCGTGAATCCATGATGCATCAAGCCCGTTCAAAACTTTTTGGCCACGCCCAATATTCGTTTGTGAACTCTCGCCCAGGCCATCGAGCATAGCGCCGGCAACCACAGCTCCCATTCCAAAGTTATCTAATGGGTTCGATGGACGTTGCTGGGCCTTCTGCAGCTTCACACTCGACTCAACATCACGAATCGCAGACTCTTCAAATCCACCATCCCAATCAGGCTCGATCAATCCAATACGTTCCTCTAATGGTGGGTGCGATGCCATACCGTAGTTAAACATCCCAGATGGTGCAAAAAACATATGCTCAAGCTCGGATGCAGCGGGAGCTGAAACATTCCCTCGATAAGCACAACCACCAATTTTCTTCAAAGCCCCTGCAATGCCATTCGGGTCCATCGTGAACTCCACTGCTGACGCATCAGCCAAATACTCACGCTGACGAGAGATCGCGGCCTGAATCAAAGATGCAAAAAATGCACCAACCGTGCCCACCACAATGATACAAATACCCGAAACCACCAATGCAACTCCAATACCTGCACCTTCCTTGCTTCGATTTCTTGAACTACCAGTAAAGAAACTAATACGCATCAAGGAATAACCAATGATAGAAAGTAATAACAAGCCGTGAAGCATGCACATCAGGCGGATGTTCATTTTCATATCGCCATTCAAGATGTGCGAAAACTCATGCGCCACCACTCCTTGCAGCTCCGCTCTATTCAATCGCTGAATCGTGCCACGAGTAACCCCAATCACGGCATTTCCTGGCTCTGTGCCTGCAGCAAACGCATTGATACCACGATCCGCATCTATCACCCATACCTGCGGAACTGGCACGCCGGAAGCGATCGCCATTTCTTCTACAATATTAAGTAACTGCCGCTCTTCAGCGTCATTGGTACTGGGATCAACTAAGCGACCACCGAGCGAACTCGCAACCACACCTCCGCCTGCAGAAACCTGCATACTCTTGTAGGCCGACCCCATCAAAATGACGGCAATCGTCACCCCACTCACCACCATGAAACGATAGAAATCAAAATACTTCTGCCAAAAATCTAAGGGCTGACCATTCACATCAAACTGAGCCCCCTCGCCACCAACCACGTGCACATACACCAAGCTCAGCAAAGCATACATGAACAAGACCGTAGCAACGATCGCTAGGATGTAATAAAACACAAGAAGCTTTGTCTTCTTGCGTGCCTCGTCCTGTGACTTGTAGAAATTCATAGTGCACCCTCGCCACCGCTCTGTTAAGAGCAGCAGCAAAATAATACAGGATTAAAATTTTACCTCAACCGCATCACGCTCAGACTCATCAGAGACTTCAAATAAGATCGCCTCACCAAAGTTAAACATATTTGCAAAGATATTCGACGGGAATGTCTCTCGGAAATCATTGTAGTCAGTCACGGCGTGGTTATACGCCTGACGTGAGAAACTCACCTTATTTTCTGTGTGCTTTAGCTCTTCGCTCAATTCGCTCATTTGACGATCAGCTTTAAGATCTGGATAAGCCTCACTCACCATCATCAAGCGGCTCAATGCTCCACCAAGTCCTGATTCTGCAGCAGCTAAATTCGTCATACTAGATGAATCATTCATGTTAGCTCCCTTACGTGCTGATGTCGCCACATTACGTGCTGAGATCACAGCCTCGAGCGTTTCCTTTTCATGAGACATATATGCCTTGGCTGTCTCCACAAGGTTAGGAATCAAGTCGTGACGACGCTTCAACTGCACATCAATGTCGGCAAAGGCCTTTTTGTAGCGGTTTCGTGATTTTACAAGCTTGTTGTAGATCCCCATCACCCAAAGGCCGATGATCACGATCACCGCGAGAAGTGCTCCCACAATAATTAATGCGATCATTCCGGGACCTAGGTTCGATAAAATTGCTGATGTAAGTAAAGATGTCATAGTTGTTGTATTGGGTTTTCCAAAGCTAAGCCCTTATCGCCATCTCTGCCATTACAAAATGAAGGAAAAATCGGATGGACCCAAAGATCTGCCAACTAGCTCGACACCGTGCTCACATCGAACATTTATTATACCATTTAGAGTTTCAAAAGAGACACATGCGAAGCTAGATTCTTTTAAAATCGAGGCTTGATAAAGGAGCGATGCGGGCATCGTGACTGAAGAAAAACACTGATTGTATAAGAATACAGCGAGTAACCTGCGCCAAATGCGTAGCCTAGTCTCTTCAACCCTTACAAAAAAAATCATGAGTCTCTTTTGTTTCTCTATGTGGTATTATAACCAAAGGGCCTAATTATCGACAAGTTTTGAACGCAAATTAGAAAATCTTCTCCGTCAAAGCGGATCTCATACCATTTAGAGCTTCAAATTCGCCACCTCTTTTTTACAAGCCTTTTACACAACACTCCCCATCCTTTGTTAATCTATTTGTCATTAGTTGTCACGATTAGTGCAACAACTCTCAATAGCACTCAATAGCACTCAGGGAAATACATTTCACATTTTATCTAAAACTCTAAACGAACAACCCATGAAATTAAAAGCGATGCAGCATAACACGTCTACTAGGTATGTTTTACGACAAATCAGCACGCTCCTTTTTTTATTACTAGTCAATATTAGCTCTACATTTGCAGCCAATACTATCAGCCCAGAGGACACAGGATTATTCACATTGGATAAGTCACCTCAGCGAAAAGCTAATAAAGAAGTGGTAGATTTAATGCTAAAAGCATTAAACGATCCTAAATTTTCGGTGCGAAAGAGGTCAATGACTCAAATTGAGAAATTAGACCATGCTGAACTTGCTCAGATAATTCAATCAGCAGAAACATCAAACCACCCAGAAATCGTCGTCCGAGCTAAGCAGTTTGAACAAATTTTGATTAAAAAGTATGGTTTGCCGACAAATAGAAAGCTCAAAGGCCTATCAAATATCTCATTTGGCAAAGACACTACAGGAAGTGGCGAAGCAATTAAAATCAATGATGGAGATTGGCAGAGTTACGCAAATCCTCGAAGCTCTTCCTTTTCCTACACCGTCCATCTCAACCGTAGAAAAGGAAAAGTACTCGATCATAAGCACAAGTTACATGATATTATAATAAATTGGGGGGTCTATGGAGGACACTACTTGAAAGATAAGAAAATACCACAAAGCTATGTCAGTGAGTATAGCTTGCTGTATCGCGTAGGAAATAACAAATGGCAAATATTTCATGCATCAAAAAAAGCTCCATTTCAAGAAATTGACGACACAGTAAAGCTTATCCAACGACCTTCGACAGATTACTACACCGGGTGCTACATCACTCACATTTCACTACCAAAATCTATCGAAGCAGATGAAATCAAAATTATTGCAAAGTCGCAATTTCACTGGATCAAGCTTCATGAAATCGAGGTGTACGGAGTTCCCCTCAAAAACAAAGATAAGTAAGGGATTCAGTATGGGTAACATAACGGTTAATGCGTCAAACCGTAGCAAAAACTTGCCACGTAGCTACTAGAAGTCGGGTGCAACGTTTCGGATTCAGAGATGGTCCAGTAGTCTTAATGAGCAGGAGAGTTCTCCCTCACTTGCTTATCTTGGTTTCCCATGTGATCTTCTCTATTTCCCAGTACTTCTGTTAAGCCTTTACGAGCATTACGCCTTGCTGTCTCAAGGTGCGAATCATAAGAGGTAGTTGGCTTAACAGTGGTCTTAACATTACGGATTCCTTCGCCATTTGATATCTGAAGCTTGATATCAAATGGAGAGGATGTGTAAAACATCAGTAAAGTGGAATGATATTATCACGATAAATAGATCGACACCCGTGCTATTTATCCTTTATTTCTTATATATGAAACCGAAACAAGCTCCCCACAATGTTACAAAACTAACCCTTCTTAATATCAAATCACTGTAGGTGATTAATACTGTTATCTTGAATTTACGTAGTCTTTACACAAATTGGTAATCTGTTGCGCTATAAAATAGTTATGAAACTAATTAAGATATCCATATTTCTAATTTTCTCAATGACAGCTCTTAGTCAGGAACTGACTTTTATCAGCAAGAAGTCTCAGGTCGAAGATGCGATGATAGCGAAAGAGGTCGAGAATTTTATGAATCTATGCACAGTTGCTACTAAAGTTGAGTCGGTTCCTCAAATTGCACACAAAGCACTCAAGATCAAATTCGATAAGCCTATTAAACTTGTTGGGAATTTTAACATAGTGGTTCCTATGATTTCTCGTTCTGAATTACACATTCTTAAGAATAGTTCTAAGAGTTACATGGTGCTAGTGTATGCATCTTCAATAAGTGGTGAGGTTTTTCTCTTAGGGAAATATAATTCAGGATCTGTTGGTATTATTAAGATAATTAACAATAATTAAAGTTTTTCAGTCCATTCAGTATGAAGATAACAAGTGGATGCAGAGTAATCTGACATCCGCCGCTGTGTGAGGTTTATTGGGAATTGACTGATGGGTGATCTATTGATTAGTATCGGAGATTGATCGGGATGACCAGATACCTGATCCAGACGTTCCGCTAAAAAAATATGCTCTGTCACAACACTGAAACCATAGACATTGAGTTGTCGAATACGGGCTATTTCTTCAAGGCTATTGCTAATGATCATGCTGTGGCGTTCTTCTCGGGGTCCATACAACACCGAGATATGAAGGTGGGTGGCCTATCTTACGAAGATGGTTACAAAGGTAACGCATTGGCCTGCATCATAAAGCCAGGCACTATCGAGATTCGTTATCACTCTGACTTCACTGATTCTGAGGTTGTAAGGATATTTACTAAGATTCTATATATTCCTAAGCTAGATAAACTTAAAGACTTCACAGTTACCTATCAGGGACGCACTCTAATCTAAGAAATCGACTCGCCTAACAAGACGCGTCACCCAATCGCTGATCAGCTGCGAGAGTCCTAATTTTATGACAATTTACAACATAACCCAAAACTTGAAGTGCACTAGGGATCAGCGATTGGTGCGCTTTACGTTAGGCAGACAAACTCACCAAAAAAAAGGAGACCAAAAACTATGCAACTGAATACATTTGTGCCCGCTGTCTTGGCAGCAATTGTTTTCGCAGCTACTGCGAACGCGAAGGACGCCGAAAAGCGTTCTTCGGAATTACAAGTTCTCGATCGTTTTGTCGGCACTTGGGATCTTGAATTGACTATCAAGATCCCAGGCAAAGAAATCGCCACCGAGAAAGTTACAGAAACACGAAAGTGGTCACGTGGCGGAAAATTTGTGCACTTCGAAAACCCAGACAAAGAGGAGTTCCATATGCTCCTGACCTACGATGCGGCAGCCAAGAACTATCCTGGCGTTATCATTGCAGGAACATTCCGAACGCTAATCACAGGCACTTGGGACACCGCTACTACGACCATGAGCTGGACCGCACCATTTCCCGATGGAGCCAAGTTCACCGGTTCCCACAAGTTCAAAGACGAGAATCATGCTGAGTCTAAGAGTGCAACGAGGAACCCAGCTGGGGAAATCGTGATGGAAAGGACTTGGAAGCAAACTAGGCGTGTGGCGGATGATAATCCGTTGGAGCCCATGAATCGCCGCGTTGGCACGTGGATCAACAAGATTTACGAAAACAAGGCCGAGTGGACGCCGAAAGCGCAAACCTCCACGGGCAAGGAGACCATCAAATGGGTTTTGGATAAGAAGTTTATTCAGGGCGATTTAATCTCCCAAGACGGTGCGAAGAAAGGGCATTGGCTTATGAACTACGATGAGCAAGCCAAGGTCTATCGCAACTGGTTCTTTGGCAATGAGCTTCAGTTCCCGCGCGGAGACGCGGTGGGTCGCTGGAACGCGAAAACAGAACGAATGGACTGGAAAATAGATTTCGGAAATGGTTATCGTGGAGAGATGACTTGGCTGCTTCGCAACAAAGATAAATTGGAATGGACGTTGACCATACACGACGCGACCGGCAAGCTCATGATTGACAATGGCGGCACTCAAACGCGGAAGAAATAAGGCCTAACAAGACGGAGCAGAGCAACGCCTTGCGGCGTGCCTGCCCTATGACGTTGGGCAATAATAACACCCCCGAAATGAACTATTACACATTTGAGATCGATGGATCGAAAGTTGGCTACTTTGAGTATGAGGATAAAGACGGTATTCTTTACCAGAAAGCCTGTATGAGTATTAACGGTGAACATCACGAATCCCCCTTTTGGGTTAAGCATCGGGGTACTACTGTTCACGCGTATAAATCAGGCTGCGGCGAATATATTGATCTGCCGTCAGAGAGTGAAGCTGTGCCTTCTTCGGCATTGATGCTATTCTTAGCCAGTCTGCCTGATAGCGGTATTTCGGTCATTAACGAGGGATCTGGCGAGATTGCTGGTGAAGCAAATTTCGTCTGTGTTGGAGAGAAGATTCAAGTGGTGGTGAATGGTGAGCCAGACAATTACTTCATTCTGGATGGCACCCGTATTGTTGAATTCGGTTGGGGCGGCACAGCTGTATCTCGGTATGTTCCGACGAGGGAAGCCGCCGTAGCTGGAACAAAATGGGGCTAACCCCAAAGATAGCTTTTGAGCTTACCTCAGGGCTATCGGTTGTTGAACAACAAGTCGCTGCATCCGACGCTTCACCCACGTCAGACTCCGCTAAGCCTTTCGGGATAAGTTCTGTTTCCGGTTTGTGTAGTTTACTGAGGTGCGGTTGAAATATAGGTTACCGCATCAACCAAACCGCCCACTTATCCCCTAGACCTCTCCCGCGATCGCCACTCACTTCACTCCCCCCGGAGAAGGGTTTCATATCGCGAAACTTCCATTGAGTGTCATAGTCGCACATCGCCTGAGCTAGGGCTGGCAATAGAGTTGCCCGATCATTCAATACTGCAGCAACCTTACGTTGCCAGCCACTGGCGGTCTTTTCATCAAAGTCATCGACAGCATAAGTGAGGTCCATCGACAAGGTGAGCCTCGCCATCCTGAGGTGAGCTAACTCCAATAAGCTTTTTTCTCACGAGCTGGCGTGATGGTCAAAGAATTGACGAGGATATTTGGCTCATCTACAGGACAATCAATGTCCCCAAGAGTCCCGTGCTGGATTGTGCATTCGATAGCTGGCATGATACTTGCCACGGCTTGTCAAAAGTAAAAAACCCTCCCATAAAAATTACGGATTCGTTCGCCATTTGCATATCTGAAGCTTGATAACCAATGATTCAGATATGCAAATGGTGAGTAAATCGGAATGATATTTTAACGATAAATAGATCGACACCCCTGCGATTTATCCTTTATTGCTTATATATGAAATCCATACAACCGCCCCACATTGTTACAAAACTAGCCCTTCTTAATATCAAATCACTGTAGGTGATTAATGCTGTTCTGCATAAAAGGATGAGCAATCTACTTATCAAACAAGCGATTCGAACGCTATTCACCTTCACAAGTTCTCATAAGGCGTTGCAAAAAAGTGAAACCCTCCTGGATCGATACAACGAACTCGCTAGGGGGCTATCCATCGAGGCTGGACGTTTGTGCGTGCACGTCCCACCCATGCGGGGGGTCGATGAGGATATGCGAAAGTGGTCGTTCTTTATGATCATGGAACACAATACAATCGTAAACAGGAGGATCACGGCGACTGTAGTGCGACTGGCAAAAGGTGAGAGATTGAGTGGGACGGAGAGGATTGATCCTAAAAAGGACGTCATGCCGTCATCCTCAGCAGACGAATCGCAATTAGAATATTTTGCAGACTCTATCGTTAAACACATTGAAGCGGTCAAAGACTTGAAAAATCTACGAGGAACAGAGACCACCCAGCATCCGATCTTTGGAAGATTCGATGCTCATAAATGGAATTGCATGTTCTCTTTTCACTTGGGCTTACACCTCCCGCAGGCAAGATATGTCGTGGATAGAGCGGCAGAACAAGTCGCTGCACCCAATCCATGAGTAGCTGCGCAGCCAAGTTTTTAGTTGGCTAAAACCATTAAACACAAAATAAAGCTTCCCCTCACTCATGGATGGGTGAGCTTTACGTTCTGCTAAAAACATGAAAAAACTATTTACTATCTATCTGATTATATCATCACCTCTACTGTTCGCAGGTGAAGAGTCGGCTGTTGATGTTGCTAAACGAGTCATTGCGGAGCCATCATACCCCAGCATATTTGAACCTCTATCTGGACTGCCATCGCCAACAAATAATGTGGCTTTTAGAGGCTAAAGCACCCCTTCAACATGGAAGGGGCTTTGAAAAAGAAAAATACCGGCGATGGGACTCGAACCCATACTCACAAGGAACTCGATTTTGAGTCGAGCGCGTCTACCAATTCCGCCACGCCGGCTTTTGCGAAGTGCGAGCCAAATACACTTCAAAGATCAAAATTTGTCAACGCAAATGTAAAAAAGAACTAGGTTGATTTTTACAAAAGATGCACTACATTGGCTACGTTAACTCAAACAACAACAGTATGAACCAATCCCAAAACATATACGCTTCCCCAGACGTCGTTGCTGCACAACCAGTTGCCACACGTGCCACCTTCATTAGAAAGACTTACCTTCACCTTGCTGGTGCATTGGGAGTCTTCTGTGCACTTCTATACGTTTTCTGCAGCGCTGTAATTAATTCAGGGAATACAGAAAAAGTATTATCTTACACCTCTGGTTACGGCTGGTTTGTAGTCCTAGGGTCATTCATGGCAATTTCTTGGATCGCAGATAAATGGGCAAGGAGTAGCACTTCTAAGGCTATGCAATATGCAGGCTTAGCTCTCTACACTGTAGGTGAAGCCCTCATCTTCACTCCACTTATCCTCGTTGTTTTCTACTATTTAGGAGTTGAATCATCTGTCGCACTACTTGGAAAAGCTGGACTCATCACAATCTCATTGTTTGCAGGTTTATCATTAATTGCCCTCACTACTAAAAAGGATTTCTCATTCCTTGGAGGCATCCTAAAAATTGGAGGACTTGTAGCTCTAGGATTTATTGCTGTATCCATTTTTGCAGGATTTGATTTAGGAATCTTATTCTCTTCAATCATGGTGATTTTTGCTGGAGTCTCTATCCTCTACAACACCAGTAACATGATTCACCACTACCGCACGGATCAGTATGTTGCTGCCTCACTAGGCCTATTTGCAAGTATTGCTCTCCTTCTTTGGTATGTCATTAACATCCTCCTTTCACTCGGTTCTGGCGACTAGATAGTACAGTAAGTAAATTCTCAAAAAGGTGTCCATTTCGATGGCCACCTTTTTTATGCCATGATGTCTCGAATGAACGACACCACCTGATCCGCCACCTCAGTATCGTCAACTCGATGCAAGCCATCTAGCTGAGTCACCAGAGTCGCCTTCCCGCCAGCAGCTCGTATCTTCGCCTGAAGCATCTCTGATTCGGCAAATGGCACAGTATCATCAGCGGTGCCATGAACAATCAGGGTCGGTGGAAATGTTGCATCAATCGTATGATTAATACTTGCATCGTGAGCCCACTTTTTAAGTTGATCATGATCGCCTCCAAGTAGCTGCATCACGGGAGACACTTCACGCATAGCTCCAGTCAATACCGATACATATTCATCTAGTGCAACTGGTGCACAAAAATCAATATAACCACGTATCTTATCGGCCTGAGCACCTCTTTCACCACCCGCTAAAAGTCCTGCTAAGTGTGCTCCTGCAGAAGACCCCCACACCGCAATTTTTGATGCATCGATGCCTAATGCATCGGCGTGCTCGATAACATAATCGAGGGCTACCACACAATCGTCCATAGGATCAGGCCATATAGCATCAGGAATCAAACGGTAACTAGCCGAGATAAGCACCACCCCAGCTTCGTTATAATGCCGAAACCGCTTGATAGCCGACTGCCTATCGCCATAGGCCCAAGCACCACCATGGAAGTAAAGAATTGCAGGAAGCTTCTTCTTTTCGGCTTCTGAGCTCGGCCGATGCACATCCAACGCCTGACGTGGATGATCAGTGCCCGCATAGGCAATATCATACTCTGTCACATACATCCCGACAGAACCCTCATAAAACTCATTCAAAATTTTAGAAATCACCAGCTTCACAGTTTCCGGCACTTCATCATCGCTCACCTTAAGACATCTACCAAAGTAGTCCTTTAACGAAACGCTGAAACGGTCTAGATGCACAATCAAATGGATAAGCTCTGCTACGATTCCATCTTGTTTGCAGCGATGAAAAAAATCAAACAACAGATTGAACAACTGGTGCTCAAGGTGGTCAAACGAATGGTAGCCTAGCTCTACAGCTTTTGTATCAGCATCACCAGGCTCTCTCACCTCATGAACGAACTCAGAAAAAAAATGAACCGCTTTACTCAGTGGAGCACCGCCATCATTCGCTAACGCAAGGTCGACGATCTCCCATTGTTTTTGCCATTGCTGTTCGGTAAAGTTCATTTATTGCTGCTGTTCTAGCCTATACCACATTGTATCAAATGTTTCGCAGAAATCCTGCACTAATCGTCCATCATTACTCACCACAATATTTTCATCATTCTGAGTCGCCGCAGAACGCGTCCAATTGTAGCTACCCGACAACAAGCGTTTACCATCCGCAATGGCAAACTTGTGATGCATGTGAGCATCCGTCACATCGAACACGGTGTCGACTCCTGCCTTTTGTAAACGTAAAACATCTGCACCTAAGTCCTCGGATTTGTCATCATCTGTAATCAACCTGATCTTCACCCCACGCTCAAAGGCATGCAGAATACGTTCCACAATGCGATCATCCGTGATGGTAAAAACACAGATATCCAAGGACTCGCTAGCTCCTGAAATAAAGCTACGAATTTCATTCAAGCAATCAGTGCCAGGGCTAAAATACGCGCGATTCGAACTTTTACTTTCCTTCGCATAGAGTGTTTTGATGACAACCTCTAGCCACTCCATCACCTGATGACTTTCCTCCATTTGATCACGTGCCATACGAAATGCCAAAGAACGCACCGTAGAAATGGCCTTCGTGTCCCCTCTCACCTCCTCCATCAATGCCTTGAAGTCACGCCGTTCTGCACGCGACATGACATAATCTTCGAGAGACTCACTCAACACCTTTGCTACCTGATCAATTTTCATAATACTGAACGCAACATGCGTT
>CAXMOB010000003.1:0-5062 GCA_964194815.1 Vicinamibacteria bacterium
GAAAAACTAATATGACTCACCCTAGATACTCACTGACTCACGTCGGTGGCTAAGGTAATATCGGCTTGAACGGACTCTCTTGTATCAAACCAGGGTGCTTATTTGCAGGAAGTACATTATCCTGCGGGCCTATATTATCACTCCCAGTAGGTGCGTTTTTAAATTTATCAGGCCTGGTAAGACGACGACGATAGACTGCATCACCAGCTACCACATTTCCACTGACATATTCAGCGGCAACAAAAAACTTATTCGATTGACCACTGAGCTTCACAGTCCCCGTTATACCATCAGCTCCTTTGGTAAAGATCACATCAGAGTCTTGTGACTTAACTTTACCGAAGGTGCGGATCATCACGATACCAGATACTGACTCGATTGAACTGACTTTGCCAATCACCGTGTCGACATATCGGGGGACTTCCTTTACTTCACCTTGCCTTGCTGAATTTCTATTCACACAGCTTATCATAGGAATAGCGATTGCTAAAATCATTGTGAGTGTGATGCCTCTTTTTATTGTTCGTGAGTGTCCCATATCCATTTTCCTTCAGTGTAGTTTTCTTCGCCACCTTTAACACGTCGATAAAGTGATTTAGAGGCATCCCCCACTTCAGAAAGTCTACCCCAAATATCTTTACTCATCTTATATGGCCTCTCAAAGCTATAACTGCCATCTTCTAACTTGGTCACCTTCCACAAGAAGGATGGACGTCGCACCAACTCACCATTAACTTCGGACTTCGACTCACCCATCATCAGTGGTGCCATATAAATAGAATTGGGCTCATTCTTGTCAGTGTATGTCTTTCTCCACCCTTTGGTGAACCATGCCACAGTCTGATATTCCTTCGCGTCCTTAAAATCCTTTTCCAACTCGTGTCCGTGCTCGAACTCCAATACTTTGTATTGCCGGTCGTCAGCATCAAAGATCGACCAATACGTGATATAATATTTCTCATCATCACGAGCCACTCCACGCCAGCAAAAAATATTAAATGGCGTCGGCGAAGACATCACCGATTGCGGTGTCACTCCCCAAGCATTGAATTGATGGGCAAAGTGGCGTTCTGCCATCAACTTGATGGACACACTGGCCATCACATAAGTACATAACCAAGCGACTGCTGCCCAATGCACTACCTTCCGTAAACGCTGACGCTTTTTACCGTAGAACACACAAATGATTAATGCCAACACCATAGGCACGGTAAAGAACGGATCGATAATGAACGTTAAGTTTAGCACAAAACGGAAATCATTGAACGGCTCAAAAATCTGCGTTCCATAAGTATTAAAGCAATCGATCAAAATATGAGTCGACCACACAGCGAACACAAACCAAGCTGCTCGCTTGAATGATAATTTCTTTTCTTTATGGATCAACCACAAGATCCATCCAAACAACAAGGAGGCAAATGGCAGAATACATAACGAGTGCGACACGCCTCGGTGCCATCTCAGCTGATCCGCAGCATCGAGCCAAGCATAACCAATGATATCCAAGTCTGGCATCGAGCCAAACAATAGACCCCAAGCAGCCCCCTTCCATCCCAGTTTGCGGGATAAAAGAACTTCGCCACATAATGCACCTAGTGCAGCTTGAGTGATTGAATCCATCGGGTTTTGTTAAATTACGGACGACTCAACGAAGGTAATCCGCGCTGAAGTAACTTCGCATCAACTTCCTTTGCGTCTTTATCAGACAAATAAATCGTCTTCGGTGCTTCGTCTAATTCAATCTTGTGAATACCGTCCTTTGGATGCTTGAAAGCTTCGATCAAACTCGCCACGTCTGCCACAGCCTTATCGTTTACCTTGGTGATCACAATCGAACGAAGTCGCTCGTATCCCAATGTTGCAGGCGAAGGAATCACAGCTGATAAGAAAACCACGCGCTTGCGTCCTTTTTCATAATCCTCTGGATGGTTATACACATCAAGTAAGCTTAAGGGTGCGCGGGTCTTCCAGTCTTTGCCAAAGACACGCATATAGCTGCCATTTAACTCTTGGAAAATAAGACCCCCTTTGACCAAGTAATTCGGAGCACGATCATACATATGCGAAGGAATAATCCCCTCAGGAACACCATCTAACTTGACCTTTTGGGTCATGGTCTTGCCTGCACGAAGAAGCGTTAACTCAGTCGTCTCACCCATCGTGTGAGATGCTCGAATCAAATGACTCCAATGAAGCTTACCATACTGTGACTTAAAATATCCTTGGCGATCAATATCGCGCCCATCAATCTTAAGCAACACATCGCCCTTCTGGATTTTAGCACGTGCAGCAGGGCTCTTCCGCAGCACAGTTGTGATGTAGAGACCACCCATTGTGTCCTCTAACTTAAGCCAATTTCTGAAGTGAGGGTCTGTGAGGATCACTGTCCCGACACCAAGTTTGGGAAATCCTTTGTAGTCACCATCCGCGGCATCCTTTAAGAATGCTTGGATGATCTCAGGTGCCACCACCTCAACGAGTTGGTCACTTGCGTTGTAGCTAGTAAGCACACCTAACAATTTATCTTTTTCAAAAACTGGAATGGTGTAAGAACCTGGGGCACTCTGCATCGACGCTTTGATTTCGTAGGTGAGAAAGTAGTTACCGGGGATAAAGCTTGAGACTGCTTCCACGCCACGGATCACGCCTTCAGTTTTCAGAGCCACCCCGCTAGCTTCGACTTGTAACACGTTCACCTTGTTGCCAATCATGCTCTGAGCTGCCACCTTAACGGGCGTTAGTAAGGAGGCGAGCCTTTTTGAGTCTGCCTCAGTTGCTCCGGTGAGAAGTGCCAAGTTCGCTTCGTAATCGATCACCTTCACCTTCGCTGGAATACGTGTATTGCCTTCGACAGTTTCAAATTCTAAGTAGGCTGCGTCAGCCACCATTTCAGCAGTCGTTAATACATGACCACCTTCGATGTAAGTGACCAATCCACGACGATTACGTGGATCTACCTTATCCCATGGCTGACCTTGGCTATAGCCTTGGATCGTTGAGTTAAGACGGATCACTGACTTTTCCTGTGCCGCTAAGCTCAATGGAAACAGCACAGTTGCTACTACTGTAGCTTTAATAAAAGAGAACATAATAAATTACTTAGATTTGAGATTTGAGAGTGACTGAATACCGTAACGTTGCTGAATATTAGCATCAGCTTCTTTAGAAAGCTTACCCGGCAGAATGAGTGGGCGAGGAACTCCATCACACTCTATCACAAAATAGTCTGGAAGCTCTGCTGGGTTGAGCATCTCATGGGCGTGGTCTAAGCTCTTCACTTTCACCCCATTGATTTTACTCACAGCATTACCCGCAAAATTACTCACACTACTATTCACGGGGTCCTTCAACACCTGCGTGAGCACCACAATGTCTTTGCGCTCCTTAAACACCTCATCGCTAAGGTAGTTGGTAAATAACTTACGCACGCGTGGACTGGTCAGCCCGTAAGCACCATAGAGGTTACGATCGAGCGGCTGGAACACCAAGCCACCTTTGATGGTGTAACGTGGACGCTCACCATACTTCTGTGCATAGATCCGTGCGAAATCAAACTTCTTGAGCGTCACCACCAAATCAAGTTTCTTGCCATCACGGATGACCGAGACTTTCACCGTATCGCCTACGAACTTACGCTCGACGATTTCATTCATGTCTACACGTTCACCGTGAATCTCAATACTACCTGAAGGATCCACTATATAACCTTCCACCGAATTAAGAATATCACCCTTCTTCAATACGCCAAAAGCTGAGCTATCAGTGGTCACTTCAGTCACATAAATCCCTGGCTGACCTGGCTTCATTCCCAGTGCCTGTCGCATCGCTGGATTGAACAATGGGAATGTGTTTGCCCCAAGGTCGACATATTCGTCATACTGGCCATCTTTGATATCCTTGAGGAAGCGCTTCACTACTGGAGTGGGAATCATGTACCCGGTGTTATCGGCTTTTGTCAGCCCCTGAAAGGCCACACCCACCACTTTTCCATTCTGTAGTACTGGTCCACCTGAGTTTCCTGGGTTGATCGCTGCATCAATCTGCACAATTAAATGCGAATCCACACGGCTGTGAGCATAAGGACGGAAATCAATCCGCGACACCACCCCGCGAGTCACCGAAATACGATCCCCACCGACTGGGTAACCAATCACGCGCACAGCACTTTCTAATGCAGGAACTCCGTCAAACTTTAATTTCTGAAGGTTTTTAAAATCACTGCCGTCCTCTAACTCTAAAAGTGCAAGGTCGCAGTCGTGAGCAACATGCAAGACCTTCGCCTTATACTTCTTCGCAGAGCCATGCTTGGTGATCAACACACGACGTTGGTTCGAAACCACATGCGCATTGGTCATGAATAAGTTATCACCGATCAAAAAACCTGTGCCAGAGCCACCACTGAAGCCACCTGCACGCCATGGTGCCTTGTAGTTGGCAACTTGTGTCGACACCTCTATACGGACGATAGAATCATAAATACTCGCCTGCTTAGCTGGCTGAGCCACTGGCTCATCCGCTAGCTTAAGCTGAGCGGATAAGGGAAGTGATGCCAAAAGCCCCGTTAAGGCAATGGTTGTAACAGTTTTCATAATGCCGATAAGGTACCCTTATTTTGCAGTATGAGAAGCGATATTTTTGAAGAAATGAAACAGCAGGCCAAACACTGTCCTGCACAGCAGACAAAGTATAAGGATTCCTACGGTTTCCTATGACTTCTTTGGGTAAGCCTTCATTTCATCAGACCATTTTTTAGCCAACATTATCATTTTTTGAGCCACGCTAAAGCAGCATCATAATCTTCAAAGCACTTCACTTCTCCAGAAATAAACCATGATCCAATCTTTGCCGCAATTTCTAACCAATTTTTACTCCCATACATGGCTACTTTGTCGAACTCACCACCATGCTTTAACCCTATCTTAAAATCATCCCAGGCTGCTCGTAATTCCCAGCCATCTAATTCAGTAGCATCAAATAAGGCCTTTATTTTAGCTTCCTTCACTCCCTCTAGTGCTGAATCAATCATCGGAGTAATTACTAAATAATCTTCATGGGTCAACTT
>CAXMOB010000004.1:0-3821 GCA_964194815.1 Vicinamibacteria bacterium
AGGTCGCCCATACAGGGCTTTGGGGCTATAGGGTATTGGGAACCTAGGGCGATGCCCGTAGGCTATGAAAAGTCGCCTCGTTGAGACTGGGTAGTTGGAGTAAGCGATAGTAGGGAAGTGAGGCTTGTGAAGTCAGGGATGGCTAGAGTCGAGCACCAGGCTGTTTGGCTTACGCTACTGAGCTGGCTCGGATGACGGGAGAGCGGGAGGTGCAGCTATGTCTTCTTCTGTCCGTGGTGGAACTGAGTGGATGCGGTAAACGAGTTCGACCATGTGTTTGAGGATGATCTCAGGAGCGAAGTCTTTACTGGCTGTTGGGGAGTTGTATTTGAGGGTTTCTAGAGAATTGATGAAGTCGATGAGGTCGAGTCGAAGTTCGCTGGGGATGTTGAGTTGTTGCAAGGAATCGGCATTGATTTCTTCGTTGGTTTGGTAGAGGGCAGGTGACGCACTTTTTTGCTGTAGATAAGTGCGTAGTGTTAGTGAAGATTCAACGCCGAATTCAGTTGGGCCGAGTTTCTTTTGTGACAGGTCACGAATAGTGGCATTGAAGTGGTCGAGCGGACAGGGGATACGTGGCGGGCCTTGCTTTTTTGTTTTTAGAATGAGTAGAGCGATGGAAATGAGAAAGATGCTGCCGACGATGATGAATCCCCATTGCCACCACATGAGTCCTGGGTAGGGGATGACCTCGTCGGTTGGGACGTTGTCGTGGATGATAATTTCAGCAAGGAATTTATGCATGGCGGCTAGAGCGTAGCTTAAAGAGTTTGTGGAGGGCGGGTAAGTAGTCGCCATCGGTGGCAGCTTCACAGTAGTCGATCGAGTATTGGTTGAAAATTTTCTTCACCGCCTCGAAGTGGCGAGCATAGAGTTTTTCGTAGCCCATTCTGACATTGGCGTTACTGGTATTGACTTCGCTTTGGAAGCCTGTTTCTGGATCTGTTAGGGTGACCTTACCGACATCTGGAAGGTGTAATTCTGACGGGTCATAAATACGAACCGCGATGAGGTCGTGTTGTTTCGAAAGGCCACCAAGTGGCTTTTCGAAGTCGTATGCCATGAAGTCGGAAAGCATGAAGACCAGTGATTTTCGTCGCACCGTCTTGGTGAGAAAACGACAGGCTGCGGCGATGTCAGTCTGTGGGTTCTCTGGTTGTGTAGCGAGGATCTCCCGCACCATGCGGAGTATGTGCTTTGATCCTTTGAGAGGTGGTAGGTAGAGTTCTTTTTGACCAGCGAATAACAGGAGGCCGACTTTGTCGCCATTGATACGTGCGGTGAAGGCTAACACAGCGGCAATTTCGGCGGCGAGTTCACGCTTTGAAAGGTGGTGGCTACCGTAGATAGAGGAACCAGAAATGTCGATCGCGAGGATGATACTGAGTTCGCGTTCTTCTCTGAAGGTACGGATGAATGGGGTATTCATGCGAGCAGTTACATTCCAGTCGATAAATCGAGTTTCGTCACCGTGAATGTATTCACGGAAGTCCTCGAAGTCGAGTCCTTGGCCTTTGAAAGACGCGTGGTATTCGCCCGCAAAGCTTTCACGAGAGAGCTTGCGTGCCTTCATTTCGAGCATTTGCACCTTCTTCATCAGTTGTTCGATCGAGTCGGGAGTCATGAGAATTGCTTACGTAAGTTTGAAGAAAGTATACCGAGTTGTTCGCGGTATTTTGCGATGGTGCGACGCGCTACTTTGATGTCGCGTTGTTTGAGTAGTTTCTCTAACGCGGAGTCAGAATAGGGTTTTTTCGGGTTTTCGCTACCAATAATTTCTTTAATTACATCACGGATAGAAGTATTTGAATGGGATTGGCCATCCTTGTTTTCGATTCCTGTGGTGAAAAAGTAACGAAGTTCAAAGATACCTTGTGGGGTGAGAATATATTTTGAAGTGGCGGCACGCGAGATAGTGGTGGGGTGAACCTCAATAAGTTTAGCGACTTCATTCATCGTGAGGGGCTTTAGAGCTTTTGGACCTCGGCGGAAGAATTCGGACTGTTTGTCCATCAGAACCTCGGCAATTTTGAGTAAGGTTTCTTGGCGTTGACCGAGTGAACGCATTAAGGACCTGCCTTCGCGGATATTGTCTTTGAGGTATTTACGCACATCGCTATCTGGAGTAGAGGCTAGTAGGTCCTTATAGTCGTTATTGATGGCGAGGTGGGGCAGGTAGGCATCAGTCAAGTGAGCTTGAAGAGCGTTGTCGCGATCCACACTGATGATAATGTCTGGTTGGATCTGTGGGTTGTGGGTTGGGTCGAACTCCGCGCCAGGGTTTGGGGTGAGGGTTCCAATGACCTCAGCTGCGGCGATGACACCTTGTAAAGAAGAGCCAAGTGCCTTGGCGATGTCGGGGAGACGTTTGAGGGCAAGGTCCTTAAGGTACGACTCAATGATTTTTTGTTCCAGTCCACGGTGCATGCCTTTGTGGTGAAGTTGAACGAGCAGAGATTCTGTGATGTCAGAGACACCGACACCAGCAGGCGTGAAGGATTGGATCACTGAACAAGCATTTTGTAGAAGTTCAGGGACGATGCGTTCGCGTGCTGCCATCGTTTCGAGAGATTCGGAGAGGAAACCCCGGTCGTCGAGGCTGCCGATGATGACCTCGGCGGCGAGGTGGACGTCTGCGGGCTTGGCTGCAAGGTTGAGTTGGTTTAGCAAATGCTGTTGTAGCGTCTGCGGAGCGACGATGGAATTATAGAAGAAATCGAGCGTGTCTTGATCGGCTCCAGAGTTGGAACGAGAATTGTAGATTTGTTCCTCACGGAAGTCGTCGGCAAGTTCCGATAGGGTTTCACTATCTTTTTCGGCAGCTTCAATTTTCTCCAGTTCTAGTGGGCTGTCGGTATCGACCGCATCCAAGACGGGGTTGGTGAGAATGGCCTGCTGAATCAACTGGGAGAGCTCTAGCGACGAGGACTGTAACAGTTCTAATCCCTGTCTCATCTGTGGAGAAAGGATTTGCTGTTGGCTTAGCTGTTGGTTGAGGTCGAGTCCCATAAGGATGAATTGGTGCTAATTTAGTCTAAAAAGGCGTGTGCGCTAGCATTTTTTATGCCAATTTTTCGTCAATGATAAAATAGGCTGTGATGTAAGGAAATTGTACAGTGCCGCTTCATCAGAGCGGCTGATCTGCAAGAAAATGGTGAATTTTGTTTAGATGCACGAAGTATATATTGACGATTGGCTATTTAGGGTTCACAAAACTCGCCTCGCTTTAAGTAGTGAGTTCGTTATGCGTGCCCGCATGACAAATTCTAAATTAGAAATTACAAACAATGATACCATCATTCCTCGCATCAGCTGAAGCTACTGGAGAAACACAAAAAGTCGTCACGCAGGCTGCAGGTGATCCTACCTTGACCTTATTTGGCGGCCTTGTCCTGCTCATCCTCGTATTCTGGTATTTCGCCAGTGACCGAGATAAGGTGAGAAGAAACATCGGGCTAGTGGTCATGATCGCGACCGTTATCTTCTCGATTCTTGCAATAGCCCCCATCAGTGGATGGATGGATGCTATTTCGGGTAAGAAGAAATTCAGCGAGGTGCACAACCTCAAACGCGGTATCGATATCGCGGGTGGTGTTTCTTTCGTATTGGAAGTTCAGCCTGCTGAGGGACAAGATAATGTTTCTGCTACAGCTCTCAACCAAGTTAAGAATGTTTTAGAAAAGCGTCTCATAACATTGGGCTATGGTGAACCAGTGATTATTCTTCAACCTGAGCACAATCGTGTTGAGGTGCAGATTCCAGATGCTGATGAGCAGCAAGCGGCTTTGGTTCGTGAAAAGCTGACTCAAGTGGCAGTCATG
>CAXMOB010000005.1:0-9337 GCA_964194815.1 Vicinamibacteria bacterium
GTTCATGGTGAGTCCACCAGGAACCCCCATTGGATAGCCTGAACCTAAAGCAATGTGGCTGCTCGCGTTTTCATCATAAAGAATACAATGGAAAACAAGGCCGCTTTTAAAAATGGGTGACTTTGCATCCACTAGGGCAACTTCGCCTAAATAACGAGCCTGAGGACAAATGTTAAAATAGTCGTCGAGGGCATCCTTGTTTTCATCAGCTCCATAGTCAACCACCTCTCCTTGTTTGAATTTAAACCAAGCCCCTTCGACTGGTCGACCAAGCACACTAACCGGACGCACCACCTTGGCAGTTCCCTCAGTGCCTCTGAAGTCTGGAGTGGTGAACGATTCCTCTGTCGGTAAATTAGGAATGAAATCTGGGCGACCGTCGATGAAGACGCCGCCGCCAATCCATTTAGCATTTGGGATGCATTTAACGGTGAGGTCGGTCCCTGCACCAACAAAGTGGAGAGAAGACAGGTTTAATGCCTCCAGTCGCTCGCCACGTTGTTTAATTGCATTTCCGTGTTTTTGCCAGAATGCAGATGGATTTTCTTCGTCTAAGCGTAGTATTGGTACCATCGCATGCCAGAGTTTTTCACAAAGTGCCTCAGATGCAGGTTGTTCAAATACTTGAGCAGCCCATTCTGGTGTCGGTAAAGCAGCACCACACCAAGAAACCAGGCCTTTGCCACACCCTTCACTGAGTGGTTTGGCGGCAATCTGCCCAGCACGCTGGATTTTTGATAGCTTTGCCTTATCTAGATTACTGGCTAACTGCGGGTGACGTGGCCCAAAAAGATTAATCTTAGCCCAGTTCTCATCAACCATCGCATGGTATTTTTGATCGATCCAACTTGTACTCGTCTCTAAAAATTCTTCCTCAATGTTATCCACTTTAGCTTTCAGCATACGAGCATCATTGACCTCAGTCACGACTTGCCTAGCACCCATCTTGTATGCCTCCTCGGTAAGTAGTATTAAGAAATCCCAATGGTAAGGTTCAGCAGAAATGAGAACACTTTGGCCATGTTGTAAATTCACTCCCACTTCAAGTAGGAGACGGGCATACTTTTGTTTTGTGAGGTGCATAGGTGCAACTTATAAGCAAAAGCATATCCGACAAGCCAATACCTTTCGGATATAATTTTCGTGGTGAGAGCATCGCTTGCCATGCCGCAATATGTATGTCACATCACCAAAATAACGGACAGCTTGATATTAAGTGCATGTAACCAGATCGCGTCCACTTCAATAGTCACCGCAATGCTTGGTTGGTAATTAAACTTTGTGTCGTTTGACCTCCTGTCTTGACTATGGAGTTATAACTCGCTTAAGTTAAACTATGAAAATAGTATTAATATCTACATTCGCTTTGTTGACTGGTATGGTCAACGCCACCGAGAAACAACACTATCGTCAATGGGTTGATAGCACAGGGAAATCAGTCACGGCAAAATTTGAGTCATACTCGAACGGGAAAGTGACGCTCAAATCCGTCCAAGGAGACCGCCAAAGTTTTGCCATTAAGAGTTTGTCTGACGCCGATAAGGCTTACCTACGTTCTACCACACGCGATAATCGGATTAAATTCAAGCATCCTGAATTAAAGCAATCCGATCGACTCCTCGTCCCTTCCATTACCGAGACACCTTTTGGAACCACTGATGAAAATTGTGGTCCAGATGCTGTGGCAAACTTCATGTTATGGTGGGATCGTCACGGCGTGTTGCCACTCCCTTACAAAGACAAGGATACAGAAGATTTAACGAATAGGCTTCAGCGTGAACTTGAGGCATCGATGCGGTGCTCAACTAACACAAAAAAAGTAGACTTCGTTGCTGGTCTCAAGCACTATTTTAAAAAGCGTGAGCTTCATGAATGGTATGACATTAAGGTCGAGCACAAGGATGCAACTCTAGACTCCATTAAGGAGGCGACTAAAGGTGACCAACTAGCTGTTTTGAGTTTGCAGATTTTGAAAAATGGTAAGCAAGACGAGAGCCATTTCGTTTCACTCATTAGCTTTAAAGATGATGTTATCACCTTTGACACATGGGGTCAGCGATTCTCTGGCCGACTCAAACCAGGAGTGAATGGCAAAGAGGAAGTTCTCTTCGTAGAGTTAACGCGGTCACCAGGTAGTTTTAGCTATGATTGGATCACCGAACAAGGCGGTGGATTTGTCATCACTAAAAAGGATTATCTCGTGACCACTTCCATTAGCAAGCTTGCGAAGAAGCGAGAGATGAAAAAAGGGTTCGCGAAGAAGTAATACCATTCTGAGAAACAAAAGAGTGGTATAACTCTATAAATTCTATTGCTGATCACCCATCAAGGTGATCAGCAATTTTTTGCATTGGTCAATGTGTGAAGACAAACTCTTTGGAGTTTAGGATCGCCCAGAAAATATCCTAAACCAGCGAGCAGACCAACATTCAAAAACCCCCTTCTACCAATACCACTTGCCAGAAGATTGCCACCACAAGTACTTTGTTCAGCATTATTCATAGGTATCTTGATGCACAAATTCGCATTTAGTTGCAATCTTGATTGGTTCGCTGCATCATTTTGTGCCATCGTAACTAGGCACAGCAATGGAAGAGACACCAAAAAAAAGACCTGCAATAGAGCAAAGGACCACACAATTGGTGCTTTTTAAAGCCGCATTGGGATGGACCGCCTTCATCCTTACTGCAGCTCTTTGGACATCGTCTTCAAAACGTCACGCCAAATCGATCGAATCCCATCATGTAGAAATGCATAAAAAGGACGAGGTTGTCACCCGCCGTGACCAAACGATTAGTGATAAAGACAGTATTCTTAAATCTAAAGACATCGAGCTCTCAAAGAGGAATTCCTCAATCATCGATTTAGATAGCCAACTTTCCGATGTAAAAATGGCGCTGGCTATTGAAAAATCCGATGCCATCAAGCGACTTGAGTCAGAGCGCCTCAAGCGCGTGGCCCTATTTGGCCAGATCCAGCAATCGCCTAAAACTCAAGGCAACAACGAAGCCATACTTAATTACTGGGCTTCAGTCATTAAAAAAGCTCCTGTCTCGGACGCTCCATTTAATGAAGAGTTTCACAGCTACCTTGCGGAACAATACTTCACACTGAGTCTTATTGAAAAAACCAGAGAGCACTTAACCCTCTCCAACCATTTTAACCCAGAACAAGAAAAGCGTATAAATGACTCACTAAGCCTGAGTACGGCTATCACAATTGTAGAAAAGTCCATTCAAAATCGACTTCCTGCCGACCAAATCGCAACAGCTCTCAAGCATGCGTATGCATTGGTTGACGAACTCTCAAAAGACCCGACAAAGAAAGAACTCGCTGAGCAATTACGCTCAAAGCTGCTCAAACTGGAAACTGTATCTGCACTAAATGCACCGCCTAAAGAAGCTCTTGTGGCATTACATAGCCTGATGGTGAGCCAACAAACAGCTGCTCAAAAAGCAACTAGCCCATTAAGCCAAAGGTTACATTTCTTAGAGACTGCCACAATGGCCTATGGACTCAGCCGATCACTGAACCGAGATGAGGATGCCACGCTCTATAAGAAACAAATTGATGTGGCTGCAGAGCTCGTCGCAAAGCTCAAAAAGGATCACCCACAGATCAGCCAAGCGAAAGCCGCGGTTAAACTTCGTGAGCTCGACGCGTTATTTATAGATGGTGAGAGCTCGATCATTCTCAAAAATGTGAGCTTGTTGCAAACTTACGCCAAGCAAGCTGATTCCATTCACTCTGTGATCTATTTAGCTGCAGCAGATGGCCATAAAGCTGCAGTGTTCTATGAACGCGGTGAGATTACCAATGGAAGGAATCTGATCACTGCCGCAATTGATAAATTGAAAGCTGTATGTGATAAGGTACAAGACCACAGCCTAGCTCATTTTCGATTGGGTATCCTCCATTGGCTTCAGGCTCAGCTCACACAAAGTGCTGACGTCACTTATCTTCAGCTCAATCTCTCCTCCAAAGCACTCAACAAAGCCTCGAAAACTGCAGATCGCCTACAAGAACGTGCCATCCGTCAATTTGCGGCGATGGTCGAAGGCGATCTCGGGCACCTCAATGCCGAGAAGGGCAAAAAAGACACGGCCAAGAAGCATTTTACGACAGCACTAAGTCACTGGAATGCCATCGTTGGGATTTGGGGTGAGAATGAGGAGACTAAAGAAGGCATCCGTTACTGTAAATGGCGTGTGAGTAAGCTGTAACCATCCTGCTTGAATTGGGCTTTAAGAAGACAATAACTAAAATATTTACATTCACTCCAAGTTTCAATCATTATCTAAGCCATGTTACCCATCACTTTTCAACCCATCTACCAGCAACGCGTCTGGGGCGGACGTCAACTAGAGCACGTTTACAATCGTGATCTACCATCGGAAGCACCTTACGGCGAGTCATGGGAAATTAGTGACCGTGAGCTAGAACAATCGATGGTGGTCTCAGGAATATATGGCGGTATCACGCTTAACGAATTGTGGAATCGCCATCGCGATGAAGTCTTTGGCATGGATATGCCTGTCTGTGATCGTTTTCCTTTGCTCATAAAAATCTTAGATGCACGTAGTGACCTTTCTATCCAAGTGCACCCAACTGAGAGCGTTGCAGAGGAACTTGGAGGAGATGCGAAGGCTGAAATGTGGTATATCGCCGCTGTCGACCCTGGTGCTAAATTGTATGTGGGCTTAAAAAATGGCACCACCAAAGATGATTTCGAACAAGCTGTTCAGTCTGGTACTGTTGAAGATGTCGTTCATGCCATCACCCCTAGTGCAGGTGAGTCAATTTTTATCGAATCCGGTCGACTGCATGCCATTGGAGCTGGTTTCTTAATCTATGAAATTCAGCAAAATTCAGACACGACCTACCGAGTGTTTGACTGGAATCGCGTGGGATTGGATGGTCATCCGAGAGAATTGCATGTCGATGAGTCTATGCGGTGTATAGACTTTGAAGACTTTGAGCCATCGGTGGATCAACTAGAATGCCAAACACTGGCTAGTTGCGAACACTTTTTAGTCGACCAGCTTGATTTCTCTGATGCTCAGAGTGTTTCACTCACCATCGTTGAGCGTTTCGCCATCATCTCAATTGTTCATGGAGCTTTAGAAGACACTACGGGTAAACGATATAAGGCTGGTGATTTTTTCATCCTCCCTGCATTTGCCAATGAGATGAAAGCAATTGGAGACACACGCCTATTAGAGACAACTATTCCAACTCAGCGATAGTGGCCATTGCTTGATTTAACTATAGAATTAGGACAAAAAACTTAAAATAGCTGAAATATTTAAGACATGCTCGACGTGGGGTTTCGTTATATATTTATATGAGGCCCATTATTTTCATAGCCACTTCTCTATTAGTCACTTCTACTGCTTGGGCAGATAAGGATCAAGATGCACAATTTTCAGCATGGGCCAAATCCATGGCATCCCCATCGTTTCCTGAGCGTCAAGCCGCTCAGGAGGGCATCAAGGAATGGGCTGCAAAAAACATAAAGACTGTCGATCCCCTGCTCGATAACCTATTCGCCAACCACTTAGAAAGTGCGGAGCCTGAAGTGCGTATTCGCTGCCTCAAGCTCATGGAGAAAATCGTGCTAGATCGTAAAGCTAGCCTTGGATATGGCTATCTAGGTGTCATGACATTGGCTGCCGAGCGAAACATCGGAGGCAAAGTGACAACAGCAGCGAAGATCACATACGTCTATCCTGGCACGCCAGCTCAAAAAGGTGGGCTCAAAGCTGATGACCATATATATGGCCTTGATGATCATATGTTCTCTACAAGTGCTAAACTTGGAACCGAGCAGCTTTCGGACCACGTAAAGGCAAAGGTGCCTGGTGAGAAAATGCTTGTTCATATTGACCGCAATGGTGAATTACTTCAAAAGACTGTCACACTTGCTGATTATGTTAAAGCAACAGCAATGCACCAAAACCAAGTTCGCCCACAGCAACAATTATTGCTACAGCAGGGTATGCCCCTACAGCAATTTCAGAATTTACTCCCAAAGGGTCAATTGCAAGGCGGTAACCTTAAGCTGAAAGTATTTCCAGGGCAGCCAGGACAAGCTATACCTAAGGGTTTCCAGTTGGAATTAGAAAAACAGCTACGCGAAAAGATGAAAGATTTCCGAATGGAGCTTAAGTTAAAAGTAGAGGGATTACAAGTCGCTCCTCTACAACCAAAAGCTAAAGAAGAAGCTAAAGAAGAGCCAAAAGCTAAAGAGAAGGCTGATAAAGCAACTGTCCCTAAGCAAAAGAAGGATGGTGTCGCCAGACAAATCGCACCGCGAGAGCTACTCAATGAGCTTAACCAAGCGCGGAAACTGCAAGCACGGAAACTGCAAGCAGATCAAGCTCTGCTACAGGCATTGAACGGCCGTCAAGTGATGCGCTTACCTGCCAATAGAATCGTTCAAATGGGAGGTAATAGAATGCGATCCAACGATGATCTTAAAATCGCCGCTAATGAAAACTACTTCAAGCGATGGTATGATGCGAAACTTAAGGTCTACAACGCGAAAAATAAGTCATAGCTGAACCCTTTCTCAAGGCGATTTTACTTAAGTAAAAAGCTCAGTCCTAATGTGGACTGAGCTTTTTTAACCTTAGGATCTTACCGATCCGCAGAGTGATCTGGTAGTTATACCATTTAGAGTTTCAAAAGAGACCCATGCGAAGCTAGATTCTTTTAGAATCGAGGCTTGATAAAGGAGCGATGCGGGCATCGTGACTGAAGAAAAACGCTGATTGTATAAGAATACAGCGAGTAAGCTTCACCCAATGCTTAGCCTAGTCTTCAACCCTTACAAAAAAAATCATGAGTCTCTTTTGTTTCTCTATGTGGTATTATTACGCTAAGTTTTGCTCAATGCGCTTGAGCACTTCAGCGTAGTTTTCCATCACGTCTCCAAGATCTTGACGGAAACGATCCTTATCCATCTTTTCACCAGTTTCTAAATCCCAAAGTCTGCAAGTGTCTGGGCTTACTTCATCAGCCAGAACAATCTTATCAGAACCATCTTTGGTGCGCCCAAATTCGATTTTGAAGTCAACGAGTTTCATGCCACATTCTTTGAAAAAGCCAATCAACACTTCGTTAACGATAAGTGCTTTTTCCTTAAGTTCAGCAGACTCAGCTTCAGTAGCTAAGCCCATTTCCCTTGCATAATCCACATTGATCAGTGGGTCACCCAACTCATCACTCTTGTATGAAAATTCAACGATAGGAATCTTGAAGGGAGTTCCTTCTTCTACAGCTACACGCTTACAGAATGAACCTGCTGCTACGTTACGGACGATCACTTCAACGAGTAAGATATCTACAGCTTTCACATCAATATTAATATCATCAACATCTGCTACTAAGTGTGTTTCAACACCCTTGGCTTCGAGCATTTTGTAGATAGCAAGCGTGATCGCTTTGTTGAGCTTACCCTTGTTTTCGAACTCAGCTTTTTTCTCTGCATTAAATGCCGTAGCTTCATCCTTATACTCCATGCGGAGCACGTTTGGGTCATCTGTAGTATAAAGGCGCTTTGCCTTCCCTTCGTAGAGTGGTTCCATGGCAATGGGTTTAAATCCTCCCCCTACGATGGTCAAGTCGACATTCTACTCGTTGCCAGAAAAATCACGTCCAGTTGGTCTTTGATAGACACTGAGGTCAAACTCAGCCATGACTGAAAGCAAGTGATCAAATATGTCGCTTTGAACCCCCTCAAATTCGATCCAACGATTGTCATTGGAGAACACATAGATTTGAATAGGAAGTCCATATTGACTTGGCTGTAACTGTCGCACTAGCAGTGTCTCTGTTTGCGAAATTTTCGGGTGATTTTTTAGATAAGCAGCAATATACGCACGAAATGTTCCCACATTCGTCAATACACGAGCGTTAGTGAGATCTTGCGGGTCAACCTCCTGTTCGTCATTCCAACTGTTTAGTTCTTGCTCCTTACCTTCAAGGTATTCATCGAGAAGCTTAATGCTTTTTAAGCGACCCATCATCGCTGCATCCACGAACTTAATAGTCTGCATGTCTAGCGTGATAGACCTCATGATGCGTCGCACCCCACTTGCTGACATGCCACGCCAATTTTTGAAGCTATCCGAAATCAACGCGTAAGTTGGTAAAGTGGTGATCGTTTTATCCCAATTTCTCACTTTGACCGTGGTTAATGCTACTTCTAGCACCTCACCATCGGCTCCAAATTTAGGAACTTCGATCCAGTCACCACGAGCCACCATCCGATTCGCTGATAATTGCACACCAGCAACCAAACCAAGAATTGAGTCCTTAAAGATGAACATCAACACTGCTGACATGGCACCGAGACCGGTAAATAAAGCTAGTGGCGATTTGTCAATAATTGAAGAAATAATGAAAACCGTTCCGCAGATCGCCATCACTATCTTTACCACCTGAATAAATCCTTTAACTGGAAACTTCTTCGATATTTCGTAGCGTCGGTAGATACGCTCGCAGACATTGAGAGCTGAATTAATCGATAAAAATGCTAGCAAAATCATCACCACATTGCCTCCTGCGTCGATAACACTAGCGTGCTCTGCAGATGTGAATGCTTTAGCCCCTACCTTCCAGATAATAATGGTAGGAACAATAAGTGAAACAAACGTTAATAACCGTGAATTGAGTATCTCGTCATCCCAGCTATTCTTCGAACGCACAACAATGCGCTTGACGAGGCTGACGACAAACGTCTTTGCGACAAAATAGGCAATAGCCGCAACGATAGCGACCACAAAAAAGATCGCGAAATCTGTTAATAAAACTTGGTAGGCCTCGGGTTCTAAAGTCTCCCAAAGTTTGCCATTTACCCAGCTGTGGAAAAAATGGAGATTTTCTGGAGCCTGCGCTAACGTGAACGTCGTGTCAGCTGTCAATTTTAATACATTCATTAAGGCTAAATAATTATTTATGCTTCTGGAGCTTCCGGTTTTTCGTCGGCAGCAGGTTCATCGGTCGTTGTGGACTTTGGAGCATCCTCTTTTGCGACGGAAGTTTCGACAACTTATGTAGATTCTACCTTCTCTTCACCGCTAGGCTGAGACGCCTCATCAGCATCAGTAGTTTTCACAGCATCAGTAGTTTTCACAACATCAGTAGTTTTCACAGCATCGAGGCCCTTTTCTAAATCTGAAGGTGCAGGCTTCTTTTTTCCTTTAGCTTTAGCTTGCCCTTGACGTCCTTTAGGAGCGGACGGCTTAAGTTTTGAATCAGAGGACAAATGGACTGAGCCATTTTCAAGTAACACAAGGTATCCTTGATTTAGCATCCAGTGAAGGTCATGGAA
>CAXMOB010000006.1:0-5458 GCA_964194815.1 Vicinamibacteria bacterium
GCAAGTTGAGCGAGGCGACTTTTTGGAGTGGGTATTACCCAATCCAAAAAGTGAACGAAGCTATACGCAGTTTTAATTTTCTGCCCGCAGGGTAAGTTTAAAGCAAATTAGGTGTAACCTACAAAAATCATGAATTAATACTCAGTACGGCAGCGTTGGGAGTTGCCAGAGGTTGCCGTAATTCAATAAATCTATGAAACATCAACTACTCACGCTCGCTGTTGCAGCCTTCGTGCTGTTACCAACGGCAACTTCTGCGAAAGAACAGAAACCCAACGTCCTCTTCATTTCTGTCGATGACCTCAATGACTGGATCGGTTGCTTAGGCGGTCATCCGCAAACTATCACACCGAATTTTGATAGACTTGCAAAGTCAGGCCAGCTCTACAGTAATGCACACTGTGCAGCAGCATCGTGCAATCCATCACGCAGCTCCATCATGTTAGGTGTCTCACCTCACACCTCAGGCATCTACTCTAACGGTCAAAAAATGCGTGAAGTGCTGCCTGAAGCCACACTCATGCCAAAGCACTTTTCCAATAATGGCTATTGGTCTGCTGGCTCTGGTAAGCTCCTCCATTACTTCATCGATGCCAAATCGTGGGACACTTACTTTCCAAAAAAGGAATCGGAAGATCCATTTCCACGCACCCTCTACCCAGAAAAACGTCCGCTCTCACTACCACGTGGTGGAGCATGGCAATACGACGAAACTGACTGGGGCGGACTCGATGCTACCGATAAAGAATTCGGTGGCGATTTCCTCGTTTCCGGCTGGATCGGCAATCACCTTAAGAGAGAACACGAAAAACCATTCTTCCTCGCCTGTGGAATCTACCGACCACACGAGCCGTGGTTTGTACCACAAAAGTATTTTGATAAGTTCCCACTAGATTCAATTCAGCTGCCACCTGGATACAAAGAGGACGACCTCGATGACCTGCCTCCATCTGGCGTAAAGATGGGTAAAAACCGCTACTTTGCACACATTCGCTCGCAAAAGCAATGGAAGCAAGGAATCCAAGGCTATCTCGCTTCCATCAATTTTGCCGATGCCATGCTAGGCCGCGTGCTTGACGCTCTAGAGGCTGGACCGAACAAGGACAACACCATCGTTGTGCTATGGTCCGACCACGGATGGCATCTCGGAGAAAAACAACATTGGCAAAAATTCACTGGCTGGAGAGCGTCTACCCGTGTGCCGCTGATGATTCGTGTGCCTAAAGGATGTTCAGCGGCATTGCCCAAGGGCACCACTGCGGGCATCAACTACAAACACCCAGTTTCGCTGCTATCACTCTACAACACACTCAATGAACTGTGTGGGCTGCCATCTCATGGCAAAGACAGTGTCAGTTTACTACCGACCCTTAAATCAGAAAAAATGCAATTCCCTACCGCACTAACCTTCCTCGACCGACGTGGATCAGTGGCGGTAAGTGGCTCAGAATGGCGCTACATTCGCTACACCAATGGCGACCACGAACTCTACCATATTCCCACCGACCCATATGAATGGAATAATTTGGCTTCAAAAGCGGAGCACGCCCACCATATCAAGCGCCTCGCAGCCACTATCCCTACAAAATTGGCCAAATATGTAGCTCCAAGTCATGAAGCATTAGTGGCATTAAAATGGGTACCATTGACTGACAAACTTCCAAAACCAAGCTTCGATGGCCCATTCTATAACATCATCTTCATGAATAAGTCTAAACAACTGAAGCAAATCCATTCCCTCGAAAAAGATGGCAGCCTCAAGTATAGAGCCACTATCAAGGCCGGGCAAAAACACATTCAAAAGGCCGAATCTGGATCTATCTGGGTGGTCCAAGCACCAAAAGGTAAGCCCGCTGGCTATTTCAAAGTCTTAGATCGCACAGCAAAGGCTGAAATTCACTGATTTCGAACAACTTAAAACTTCCCCCCCTCCCCATTTTCAGTCACAACCCCCTCCGTGCTAGCGATCAAAAACATCAAAGTCGAATATGGAGCAAGGGTCCTATTCGAAGACCTCACCTTCTCCATCATGCCAAAAGAGCGAATTTCCTTCGCTGGGCACAATGGTGCCGGGAAATCAACCTTGATGAAGTGTATTGCTGGCATCATCGAACCCTCAGGCGGTGAAATCACCAAACCAAAGTACTGTAATATCGGTTACCTTCCTCAAGAAGGTATCCACATCCAAGGAGTCACACTATGGGATGAAACAGAAACTGCCTTTGCTGAAGCAAAAAAATTACAAGAAGACATCGACCGACTTTCGGATCGCCTCATCACGACCGAC
Source organism: Vicinamibacteria bacterium (assembly GCA_964194815.1). Classification (GTDB taxonomy): domain Bacteria; phylum Verrucomicrobiota; class Verrucomicrobiia; order Verrucomicrobiales; family Akkermansiaceae; genus Rubritalea. The sequence goes on from CAXMOB010000006.1 coordinate 2,288, forward strand.
AGCAAGTTGCCAGAATACATGCAACTTCTCGAAACCATCGGTGACCTTGAGCTAAAGCTCGAACACTTTGACCCGTCACGTATCAAGCCACGCATCGAGTCTATCCTCATCGGCCTTGGTTTCAAGCGCGACGATTTCACCCGCGACTGTTCTGAGTTCTCTGGTGGTTGGCAAATGCGTATCGCCATGGCGAAGCTCTTCCTCTCAGAACCAGAAGTATTGCTACTCGATGAGCCGACAAACCACCTCGACATCGATTCTCAAGCATTCGTTGAGTCGTACCTCAAGAACTACTCAGGTGCCATCCTTCTCATTTCCCACGACCTTTCATTACTCGACATGCTAACCACGCGCACGATTGCCTTCGCCCACGGCAAAGCAGAAGAGTATGCGGGGAACTATTCTTACTTCATTCGTGAATCCGCGGCTCGTCGTGAGATCCTTCTGAAAGCTAAGAAGACTCAGGTAAAAGAAATCGAAAAGGCGAAGCAATTCATCGATCGATTCCGTGCTAAGGCATCAAAAGCCACCCAAGCCCAATCACGCCTCAAAGCATTGGAGAAAATCGAAATTATCGAAATCGATGAAGATGATGCAGTGATGAACTTCAAGTTCCCGGAGCCACCGAGCAGTGGCCATAGTGTAGCAAAACTCGAAGGTGCCTCAAAAATCTACGGCGACAAAACCATCTTTAAGGACCTCGACATCGAAATCACTAAAGGTGAACGTATCGCTATCGTTGGACCCAACGGTGCAGGTAAATCTACTTTCTGTCGACTCATCACTGGCCAAGAAGAACCAACTGATGGCACCTTCTCGCTCGGTCACAATGCAGCAGTTTCGTTCTTCTCACAGAACCACGCGGACGAACTCGACCCTGAGCGCTCGGTCCTCGAAACAGTCACTGAGTCATCTTCTCGTGAAAATGCACACATGGTCAGAAACATCCTTGGTTGCTTTCTGTTCCGTGGCGATGATGTCTTCAAAAAAGTAGGAGTTCTCTCCGGTGGTGAACGCTCCCGTGTAGCACTCGTCAGTATGTTGGTGCAGCCAGCCAACTTCTTGATTCTTGATGAGCCTACAAACCACCTAGACGTGCAGTCACAGGAGGTCTTGAAAAGAGCACTGAGCGAATACCCAGGCTCTTACCTCATCGTTTCTCACAACCGTGCCTTTCTCGACTCCATCGTTACTAAGACCTTGGAATTTCGACCTGACGAAGATCCACAACTCTACCACGGTAACGTCACTTACTACCTCGACAAAAAAGCCGAAGAACGTGACATCGCTAAGAATGGTAAGTCAAGCAAGCAAGCTCCTGCAAAAGGAACTGGTGGTGCAACGAAACCAAAAATGAGCCGTAAAGATCAACGGAAACGTGCGGCCGAAATTCGCCAAAAGCGTGCCAAAGTAGTCAAGCCATTGCAAGATGAACTAGCTACAGTAGAAGTTAAGATTGCTGATGCAGAAGCTCGCCAAACGACTCTCACAGCGCACATGGCTCAACCAGACGTCGCGTCTGACGGAGCTAAGATGTCAGCAGCCTCCGAGTCCTTCGCCAAAGCTAGCAAGCAAGTGCAACAGTATTTATCCAAGTGGGAAGAACTCAGTGCAGAAATTGAAAGGCTAGAGGAAGAACTCAGTAGCTAACACCTCGATGCCTCTCAGTCACCCCATCCTAGCGATCGATCATGGTGCTGCCCGCATTGGGCTCGCCATCACCGACCCTATTGGCATTCTTGCGTCACCACTTGAGACCGTCAGCAATGACGAACAGACCTTCAATCGGATCAACGAACTTATCGCACAACATCGAGTTCAAGGGATTGTGCTAGGACTCCCCCTGCGTATGGATGGATCCGAAGGCAAAGCCACCCTCAAGATTCGCCACTTCGCCAATAAACTGAGAAAGTCAATGGCTCGCCAAATCGATATCGAGTTTGTCGACGAACGCATGACCACCATTGCTGCCACTGAAAAGCTACAGCAGGCTGGCAAGAAAACCAAGCAACACAAGGACATCATTGACCAAGCAGCAGCCGTAGAGATCCTTAATATCTACATGCAAGCCCTTGATAATCCCTTCGGCCTACTCGAAGACCCAGACAGCTTTTAGACCTCGTCTATTGATTAAGTTAGAGTTCAGGCACTGCCAGCTTGACCACACGTACCACTCTATAACCCTTCTTGACAAGGAGCTCTCTGATATTCTTATCATTGAGATAATGGGCAGTTCCTACAGCAAAGAAATGTGATTCCGCTGGGTGTGTGCTAATTTGCTTATCAATGTTATTAGCGATTCTCTCATTTCGGTCGTGTAATAAGCCTTTGAGAAATTTCGCAGCGATCACTTTCGGAACCTTCTCGTTATTAAATTCTTTTTCGAAAAAATCCGCCATCTTTTTTGTATCACCAACCAAGTAGAGGTCCAAAATGACTTTCAATGGATCTACATTTTGCTTACGCGCTTCAGCAAGTGCGTCTAAGGTCAGTTGCACCATCTTCACTTGTTCTTTTTCAGTGAGTGTATCCAGCCCTCCCATCTGCTCTTGAGCAGTCTCCAATGCTACTCTTACCTTCCCGGCTGCACCAGCCTTCTTCCAGAGCTGTATATCTAAAGGTTCCTTACCACCCAACTGCTCCTTTAACTGAGGTAAAATAACCACTAACATCCAAGTCTTCATCGGGTTGAATACCTTCACGCTAAACATAGGGCTGATCGATGCTAATTCAGCATTCACTTTCTTCACTAGATCCGCACCAAGACTCTCCTCCATCGTCTTGCCATCTTTACGCATCATCACTTGTGCCGCCTTTAACTGTGCGACCATAGACATATCGACCTCAGTGTAAACTCGGTCAGCCTTATCAAAGGCCTTCGCCACAGCTGGATGTAGAGTCGTAATACGAGGGTCCGCCACGTGCACGGTACCAAATAACCAACAATTTCCAGTCACGCCCTTTTTCTCTACCTTCCACAGCATCGGCTTCAACGCATGCTTCACATTCGCCAAATCAACCTTCAACTCAGCCTTTGCTGGCTGAGCAAGCTCTTGACCAAATACCGATAATGTTAAACCAAAGAACAGAGAAAGAACCTTTTTCATAAGTCACCACTCTCCACCCTCACCAAATTTCTTCAAGCCAAAAGCTCCAAACATTCCCTCCAAA
>CAXMOB010000007.1:0-5232 GCA_964194815.1 Vicinamibacteria bacterium
AAAGGTATTCAATTTCTATTATTACATATAGCGGCGCTCACCTTTAACCCATCGAAAAGCGTTCTTAAATTATAGATCTACCACTTATCAACTATAGACACAGATATATAAAAGCTTTCACATACTCATATACCATTCATATTGTAATGACATTGTACCCCACAAGACTTCCTCCCAATATAGCAGCAAGTCATCATTCACTATTATCAGCCATCTATTTCTAGTCCCAACTCCACAAAAACCAAGCTATGAACAACAACATTCTGAAAAAATTTCTAAAAAGCCAGGCTAGCGGCTTCGCATTGATCGCCACCATCTCCGTGATGTCTCTAGTCATCATGATTGCCATGGCCATGGTGGGTCTTAGCACAAGCGTGGTGCGGACTAGCCAGCACGGACGAGCGATGGAGGAGGCCCAAGCAAACGCCCGCATGGCTCTGGTGATCGCTATTGGAAAACTTCAGATAGCCATGGGACCAGACACACGTATCAGTGCCCGTGCTGAGCTTCTTGCCAAAGATCCACGAGTAAATAACACAACGATCTTACCAAATACACCCCAAGCATGGTGGGTAGGTGCTGCTTCCAGCGATCCCACTCAGGGGGTTGATATTTCTGACCCTAACAAGAAAGTTGTTTGGCTAATTTCTGGTCTCGATTCTAGTAGCACACCATCCGATCAGCTATCTACTACATTCTCAGATCCGATTGCTATGTATGGCCACAAGACCATCGATACCGCAGGACTTACCGGTGGCAAGGAAATCATGGCTGGCAAGGTCAGCGTTTCTAACCCCACAGGTGATATGCTCGGTAAATTCGCTTGGTTTATCGATGATAATGGGATGAAAGCCCAATTAGCCGCATTCAATCCAGAAGTGAAAAATGACCGAGATGATCCTTATGGTGGAGGTGTCACCCCGGGCACATATGATCTGTCAATATTGGATGGCATGGGTGAGGTTGCTGGCAGCACACCAGATGAATTTCATCGGCTAATTTCGGTCAATGACTTACCTTTTCTAGCAAAGAATCTGCAAATAGTACCCAAGAAGCGGATGAGTTACACCACTAGATCCCGCGGAGTCCTTGCCAACGTGAAAGACGGCGGGCTTAAAAAAGATCTCACGGTGGCTTTTGAAAACGAAGATGCCTTCGATTCGATTTGGGGCTCGCGCTATGATGACGTCAGTGAAGAATTCGATCCAAATTACATTGTCATGGATCCTGAGAAGTTCGGCCAATCCAGCGATCTTGTGGCAAATGGCTACATCCACTGGGAGATGTTCAAGGACTACTACAACACCAAAAAATACATTCAAACAGACTCTGCTGGTATGGAATTCATTTATCCCACTCTGACCCTTGAGGGTGCCGTTTCCTTGGGGGCCACGAAATATAAGCATTTCGCAGAAGGTCCAAATGATAATACACAGTACCCTAGTCTGCACGGTGTTCTTGGTCCTCACGCTATCGGCAACAACCTGAAGACCCACCCTTACTGGAGGAAGTTTCCCTACGGCGACCACTTAACAATCGCTGACGCAAATAATGCTAATGAAAACCAAAAACTTGATCCACGCCAACACTATAAGCACAGCCCTATCACACCGGTTTTGATGAGGATGCAGCTCAATGGTTGGCTTGAGACCATTGAGAAAGACGATGAATTTACACCCGAGCCAGACCTCGTGACATACATAGAAACCAACTGTCAAATGTTCTTTACTCAGTATAACCCGTACAATGTAAGAGTGCGCGTAAGGAGTGGAGCTTCAGCTGACGGGCCTATGATGGGTTCATTTCCAAAGATGAGGATCGCCCATAGTGGCATGCAGGTAGAGTATGTACAGAGAGATGGAGCAGGCAATGTTAGACTAAATCTTGATGGCACGCCTAAACTATCGCAGGGCACTCTCAATCGCGATGGACTTTTGAATGACTGGCTCCGGGTGGGACCAGACATCAAACTCGCACCGGGCCGATCTCATGTGTTCGCTTTCGAAAAGGATCTTCTACCACTTGATAATCATGGGGAATACACATCTCTATTTAACGACAAGGTGAAGAATGTGGTTACCCAGAGTGTCCATCGAGATTATCGACTCATTTCAGCCACTCCTGGCCCGCTTGAGGTTATAGTTGGGCAAGGGCCTGGAATTCGTGGGGGTGGGCTTTTAACCCATGGTGCCTCTACCGGCGGTGGCTCCAAATGGGGCACTATGAACTATGGTGCCGCACAAGTTTTTTGGGCTCCTTACTCTTACGGCAGTTATGCATCTTGGAAGTTCAAAGAAGATAACGTTGGCCTTGATGATTTTAATGAGAATCTCATGGCTTCTTTCAGCTTCCATCTGCGCACTTCCACAGAGCCAGCCACCGCCAGTAGCCCAGCAATCCGTCCGCTGGTAGATTCCAACATACGCGCGATGCTCAACAATCCTCGCTGGGACTCCCCGCTAGGGCTTCCAGTGGCCGCGGCCTACTCCATGGCAAGTGGAGGCGAGGTGGATGCACAGATCATGCAGATGAAGATTGAGGACCCTAAGGGCTATGCCTACTGGGGAGCTGGGAGAGATCCAGTGGATGGGTACGATCGAGTCGTCCTCTTCGACATTCCTAGGGAAGATTTAATTTCACTGGGACAACTGCAGCATGCCAACGTTGGCCGCTTTAGCTACGAGCCCACCTATATTGTTGGAAACTCCTATACCAACCTGCGGATCCCTCAAGACCAATGGAAAGACAACCAGGTCACTGATACCTTCAGTGATGGTACCGACAACGCCATCACACTGAATAATAAACCTATTGCAGGCACATTCAGCCTCTATGACGCCTCCTACCTGGTCAATGAGGTGCTATGGGACAGCTCCATTTTCACCACCATCCCGCAGGTAAATGATAATACTGGCACGGTCACTGAAAGCAAAGCCACTGAGGCAGACTACAGATCACTGCTTAATGGTGACACCTTACTCGCTAACCCACGCTTCCTCCCATACACACCCAGTGGTTCTCTATTCAACCTCGCCAACCTTCAGACAGACCCGAATGCCTATCACCACAATGCCGGATACGTCATGGTGGACGGTGCCTTCAACGTCAACTCAACCTCCATCGATGCTTGGGAAGCATTTCTCTGTGGCACTAAAGGCTTACCTTATCTAAAACAAGATGGTAATGGATCCGTCACTGGCTTCGGAAAAGATGTCGATGGTGTCCGCTTTCCTAGACTGAAGGCAACCATAGGTGGCCCAATGGATAAGGATGCCCTTGATGAAAATTACTGGGCCGGCTTCCGCAGTTTAAAGAACGGTGGAACGGACGGTGCGGGTAATCCAATCCCCAATGAAGTTCGCGAACTTGCCACAGAAATCGTCGCCGAGATCAAGAAGCGTGGCCCATTTCTTACCATGGGTGAGTTCGTTAACCGTAAGCTTGAAACTGGCGAACTAGGTCAGCGTGGTGCACTGCAAGCAGCGCTAGACAATACCGTCAACAAAGATATTGATAGCAATTTCTCTGATGATACCAACGTCGCCGGTATTCCGGTAAACAGTAAACAAGGATCTGGTTTCCCTGGGCATCTTTTACAGGGAGATGTCCTCCAAGCCCTCTCACCTTTCATGACGGTTCGCTCCGATACATTCACCATCCGAGCTTATGGCGAGACACTCTCACGGGATGGTAAGACCGTGCTTGCTAGGGCATGGTGTGAAGCCATTGTCCAGCGCTATCCAGATCCAGTCCCAAGCTCGGGAGGCGGAGATGCTCTCGCTGAACTTGCTAATCCCACCAGCACCTTCGGGCGTGCATTTCGAATCACCTCATTCCGCTGGCTGAATCCAACCGAAATCTAATCCCCTAACCACTTAAAATTCTAAATATACCATATGTCTATTCACCAAATTATTCTCGCTGCTCTCATCCACTTCACGTGCTGCCTAACGCTTAACGCCGAGCCTCTAAGGCCTAGCCCTGATGCTAAAAAGATCTCCGTACGCACCATGGTTTTAGGCTCCGTCAAAATGCCAGAGCTCTATTTCATGACAATGGGTAAAGAGACAATGATCCCTGTCCACTGGTCTAAAAGACAACCATCAAAGGCGGTAGTAGCAATTTATGATAGCACCCTCCCCCTGTTCCGCCTAGAAGTAGATGAAGAGGGGAAAAACATTCCAGTAGTCGCTCATCAAGTAAAAATACCACAAGGCGCTAAAGAAATTTTACTATTCGGTTGGAAGCACAAAGACAAAATAAACCTTCTCGCCCTTGGTGACAACTTCCTGTCAGCAAAATACAGTGACTGGTTCCTCATTAATCTTTCCAGTAAAAGTATTGATTTCATTGTCGGGCGTGAATCGAAACCCATAAAAGTCAATAGCAAACAAGCTAAGTCTTACACAATCAAAGTTGACGAAGATAAAGGTGCTGCCATACTCGGCAAAGCAAATATCAGAGACAAGGACAGAATATTCTACTCAAGCTATATCCCTGTAAGATCCGAGCGCCGCACGATTATTATTTTCTCCGATGACGGCGACAAAATACGCACGACTCCCGTTGCAGATCTCTTCAGTAGGAGACCAAAAGCCTCCGAGTAACTTCAAGCAGTTACAGTATCCTATAATACTACCCTAGTACTCCGTCAATGTACTTAACTTAGCCGCCTACTCATAGCTGCCCAATGACTGGTTGCATCACACAGTTAGATTAACTGTTACTCGGGTTTACTTCCCTTCATATTTAATCCTGATGGCATTTGGGTGGGAGCGGGTCCGACTGTCCCACCCTCCACGAATTTTGCCTGAATCTCAATTTTACGCTTATACCAATGAGGAAAAGTATCTGGTAGAATTTTCGAGTAGATTTAATTCAACTTCGAGGCGTGAAGAGGGCGTGGAGCGTGCTCCTCAACCGATGATTAACACTGAATTTGGAGTAAATATGCCGAAACGTCATCTACAGCATGCGAAGCCAAATCATCTAACCTACATCAAAATAAATTTACCAGAAAGTTTTCTGAGTTGGTATTATCATTGGTGCCCCGTGCTACTTTATTGACCCAGTTGATAGTAGCGCTGTGTAGTTTCTGCGGATCCCATGTGTTATGAGCAACGCTGGGGCGACACAAAGCAACCCCCCGATCGCATGGCTGCATATGAGTGAGACATCATCAGGTGTGGTGATCCCGTGCTGCGAGAGGTATTGTCCCACGCTATGATAGAT
>CAXMOB010000008.1:0-3134 GCA_964194815.1 Vicinamibacteria bacterium
GCGGATGACCGCCTAAGCAACCGATCCAGTCATTGAGGTCATCGACAGAAATGAAGAGGACGTTGGGTTTCTGTTCTTTCGCAGAAGTTGCCGTTGGTAACAGCACGAAGGCTGCAACAGCGAGCGTGAGTAGTTGATGTCTCATAGATTTATTGAATTACGGCAACCTCTGGCAACTCCCAACGCTGCCGTACTGAGTATTAATTCATGATTTTTGTAGGTTACACCTAATTTGCTTTAAACTTACCCTGCGTGCAGAAAATTAAAACTGCGTATAGCTTCGTTCACTTTTTGGATTGGGTAATACCCACTCCAAAAAGTCGCCTCGCTCAACTTGCTTTTCTTTCCTGCGTCAGCACCGCTAGTTGCCGGAGGTTACCTTACTTCAATTCTTTGATATAGATATTGGCAAATTCAACTGGTGAACCATGATGCTGGAAAGCGAGTCGGCCAGATTTTTTCATCCCTGGAAGTTGAGCTTTGCTGATCACTTCTTGGTCGTTGAGAACCACTGTGAGGCGATCTCCTTTGAGGGTAATGTGGAAGCGATTCCATTCGCCGATTGGCTTATCTGCTTTTGCGGAAGGAGTGACTCCAGCACGCACAGCAGCTGGTTGGCCACGGTCGGTGCGGTAGCCGTAGACTTCACCTGATCCACAAGGCCAGTTCCAGATGTTCACCTGAGACTTAGAGCTTCCACGAAGGTAGATGCCGCTGTCGAACTCATCGATACGAACCGTTACAGGCTTGCCATTTGCGTCTTTTTTGGTGTCGCCTGAAGCTAGCAGCACAGGGCGGTCTTTCTTACCGTGTGCAGGGCCAGCCCAACGCCAATCACAGAAGAGTTCAAAATCTGCGAACTCTTTTTCAGTCCAGAGGTTTTTGTCTTTTGCCACCGACTTGCCATCGTAATGGAGAACGCGGCCTTTTGGTAGCCAGTGTCCTATATCACCAGTGGAGTAGATGAATCCCTGCAGATCCTTCTCGTTGTAGACAGCCTTAAATCCTTTTAGGTCTGCTGGTGGTGGCGGTGTTTCAACTTTTTCAGTATCAGCCTTCAGCTCATCGATTGAGATATTTTTGTATTGGACTTTATCGCCGTGGCCACAGAAACCGATGTAACCAGAGCGACGTTTTACGCCAAGGTGTTTAGGATTTTTCTTGGAAAGCTCGGCAAGGTTGGCCTTGTTGATAATCACACCATTAAGTTCGACAATGAGTTCGTCACCATTGACGGTGATCTTTTGCTTGTTCCACTCGCCGACGGGCTTGAGGAACCCTTTTTTAGCAGCTTGTAATGTGTAAAGTGAGCCGTGGAATTGGTATTCCTTGAGCTTTTCATATTTCTTTGCAGAGTTGTCTAAGATCTGAACTTCCATACCTACGTAGGCAGGATTTCCTTTGCCTGGGTAGTGAATAGCGATGCCGTTATTTCCTGCTGGAGGAAGTTTGAATTCAAACTCGAGAACGTAGTTGGTGTATTCTTTGCTTGTGTGCAGATGTGATCCTTTAGGTGAACAGGTAATCGCACCGTCTTCGACGAGATAGCCATTACCCACCCAGCCCTTGAGGTCCTTGCCATTAAAGATCGGTGTTGGAGCTGCAAATGCAGAACCCGCTAATAGTGCGAGCAGTGAAATAGTTTTTTGCATAAGCGTGATGACCTTAGAGGTTGATGGTCTGACCTGTGCGGAATGATTCGTCAGCTGCGGCAACGATCTTCATGGAGCTGATTGCGTCACCCATGTGGTCGGTGAGATCAACATCGTTTTGGATAGCATCGAGGAAGTAAACTTGTTCGCGACGGCAAAGTTCATCGTGATCTGGCTCATCTCCAGTTTCGGTCCAAGAGTCCTTTTTGACAAACTGGTTGTTCTCGTCGAGTTCGCTGAAGTGACGACGTAAGGTGTTTGTCTTGGTGTGCGCGTCGACGTCTGATGAGGCACCTTCACCGGCTGCTTCTTTGGCTTCGATAGTGACACAACCGTTAGGGCCGACCACATCTTTAACGAAGAAGGCAGTTTCTGACATCATAGGTCCCCAGCCAGCTTCATACCAACCGACTGAGCCATCTTCGAAAGTGACTTGAAGGTGACCATAGTTGACCTTTCCTTCAGGCAGTTCGTTTGAGAGGCGTGCACCGAGTCCTGATACGCGGATCGGCTTGGAGCGCGTCATCTGACACATGACATCAACATAATGCACGCCACAGTCTACGATCGGTGAGATTGATGACATGAGGTTCTTGTGCGTGTTCCAGTTATCGCCCGATGACTGTTGATTGAGGTTCATGCGCATGACCAGTGGTTTTCCGAGGTCGTGTGACATTTCGATAAATTTCTGCCAGCTTGGATGGTGGCGAAGAATATAACCAATCACCAGTTTGCGATTATTCCTCGTTGCTGAAGCAACGATTTCTTCCGCTTCCGCAACTGTGTCTGCGAGAGGCTTTTCGATAAAGACATCGGCACCGGCTTCGAATGCAGCTTTTGCATAAGGAGCATGGGTGTCAGGGTAGGTCGAAATCGAAACAGCGTCAGGCTTGAGTTCTTCGAGAGCCTTGTAGTAGTCATCGAAGAGAGCGTAGTCGCCGCCAAGTTCGTCGTTGAGTTTTTCGCGAGAACCAGCAGAGCGAGTGCAGATGCCGACGATTTCAAATTCAGGGATATTGTGGTATGCAAGAGCGTGGGAACGTCCCATGTGCCCAGCACCAACGCATAAGATACGGATAGCCATAATGTTAGTTAATTGTGTTGAAGTGAGTTGTGAAATTAAACGGCCCAAGGAGCACGTGCCTGTTGGTTAATGTAGGCATTGGCAGCAGCGTCGTTAACGAACTGTAGTTTGTCAGAGTCAAAGTGCAATGGTCGACCTTCACGAAGTGCAATTTTAGCAATATTGATCATAGTGCATGAGCGGAAGCCATTTTGTTCATTGAGTGCAAATGGTTTACGTTCACGAACTGATTGGTGGAAGTCTGTGATCATTGGTGGAGGTCCAGAAAGTTCCTTGAGCTTCTTGTCGAGATCTTTGACGTCAGATTTGAATCCGCGGAAGATGTTGCCGTTAGGACCAGAGATGATCGGATCGTTTGGCTTGTTTTCTGCATTGAGAATGACCTTGGTGCCGTCAGC
>CAXMOB010000009.1:0-14963 GCA_964194815.1 Vicinamibacteria bacterium
ACGTTTGCTGCAGATCTTTGATGAATTTGAGAATATAGGGTCCCACAAACCATGGAGTCTTATCCTCGCCCTTATCCCGGTAATGCCTTGGAGCCATGTATTCGATCACCGGCTTGTCATCGGTGTTGATCGGATACTTCGCGAAAATCTCCTTCGAGGCGGTGATATTTCCTCCATAATACAACAGAGCTGATTGTGGGTTGAGGGTGGTGTAAATGTCGTCTTGGCCATTGCTTTTGAGAAAACGCATCTTCACCTCTGAATCGTCGATGTCACAGGCTGCTAGCGGAGTGCCTCCATTGTGCCCTACATAGGCAACCACCTCATTGAATGGCGCAAAGTCGCAGCGCCAAAGCGACACCTGATCGAACACCTCCAGCATGGTGCGACCAATCACATGGAATTCGAAATCCGTCACCTGATAGGTAGGTAACCATTGAACAAAAATCCCGTCTTTCTTGAGACGTTGTTTCACACTTTCAAAATGCTCCTTGGTATAAAGGCTACCAGCACCTGAACGGTAGGGGACGAATAGATCTGCGTCGATCACATCAAACTTCTCCTTGGTGGCCATCAGGTAGTGACGCCCATCTTCTACCAGAACCGTGGAGCGTGGATCTGTAAAAAGTCCGTTGGTGAGGTCGACCCCGTCAACATCAGTCATGTATTCTTTGGAGGCAGTGATGACGTGGGGCGAGAGCTCGCAGGTGACCACCCGCTCTACTTGAGGAAACTTATCAGACAGAGCAGCACCAGCACTGATTCCCGTTCCCATTCCTAGGAAGAAGACCGACTTCGCATCGGGCTTGAGCATCAGTGCAATTTCTGCCTGACAGGCTTGCCTGGTGCGCCCATTGGTGGAACCCAAGCCGTAGTCGGAGTTGATTTTAATCGATAGTCCTTCGTTGCCGCGGACTACCGAAACCGTGCAGTCGCTCCCTTCCCATACTTTCAGAAGCTCTTCATCATGATTTCCTGCAAGCACTCCAGTCACCGGCAGTTTAGAAGGATTGAGTAGAGTGAATAGCAGAATGATTCCGGCAAGGCTAACACCCTTGACCATCATGCCCGCACGACCGCGAACTGACGGCATTGCTACCGCCATCAGAAAGTAAATGGCACCGATGATCTGCATGGTGCGCCACATCCCGAATAGCTCGAGAAACAAAAACCCACAGGCAAGTGAACCGAGAACCGCTCCAATGGTGTTGATAGTCGCGAGGCGGCCTAAGCTCTTGCCAGGTGAGATGGTGTATCGCTCTTCGGTTTTTAATAGGTAGGGGAAAATAGTGCCTAGTAGCAAGGCTGGCGGACCAATGGTAAGCGCGCATTTCTTGAAAATGAATAACACAAATTCCACCCACGTCGCCTTGAAGGCTTGGAACTGGAATGAGTCGGTGAGCGTCATAAAAACGGTAGGAGTCAGGGCGATCGAAATCCCGCTGAGACCTAGCAAGACCGCGAGGACGAGATTTGGCGACCACTTCCTGCGGGCTAGAAAGGAACTGATCAATGCCCCGCCAGCAAGGCAGGATAGCACCACCACCAAAATCGCCGCGAAGGTGTAAACAGAATTCTCCAATACTAACGCAAACATTCGCGTCCATAGCACCTCAAGGGCTAGCACCCCAAACCCTGACATGAAGCAAATCGCCGTTAGAGAGATCCGGTTTCTGTCGCACTTGCTGTTGTTTGGGATGTCTTTCTCCTTGACCGTCGCTTCATTTTTATCGTCGCTAGTTTCAAGCGGGTGCGATGCCGAAGCGGATCGAGAGACCACAAAGGCGAGAGCCGCGACGATTATGGTGATCCCGATGGCGATGAAACAAGTCGCTTGGAACCCGAACCACAGTGGCATGAAAAACCCGGCTAGCAATGCGCCAAGAGTGGCTCCCAGTGTATTGATTCCATAGAGCAATGCTGAGGTCGACCCGAATTGGGATGGGTTACGGATGGCATGTTGGCCGATCACTGGGATGGTTCCGCCCATGCAAAATGCCGGTGGAAAAATCAGTACCAGTGCCAGCAGAAATTTAATCAATAAAAGCCATGCGTCTGAGTGCACACTTTGAAACAGTGCAGGATAAATGACGTGGTAGCTCTTGATCACCACAAAGTAGAGAAGCGCCGTGATGGCGACGCCTACTTCGAGACCAGCATAGATGCGCAGTTGATTTCGGTGTTTGCCCGCTCGCTTTCCCCAGAACCAACTACCGACAGCCAAACCCGTAAAGAAGGCAGCCAAGGTTGCCCCAGCAGCATGCGATGTATTGCCAAACAACAAGCCCAACTGTTTCATCCACAGCACCTGATAGATCAAGGCGCAAAACCCTGAGAGAAAAACGAGTAGGTAAATGATCATTGCAATGGATTCGGTCGTAGCATGCACCGCTGACTCAAACTATCTGCTAGGTTTTTTTGGATGGTGGCTGCGGAGGGCGTAGAATCAGCGAACAGTGACGCGTGCTTGTCGGACTAGCAAGGGGAAATGTTGAAAAGTAGGTGAGCAGTGAGTAGGGTAGGGCGGGTTATTAGATATTGCTGACGACTATGCATCGGATTGGTGACGCCGAGATTGCTCTTTGTTATTTTGTGAGCCGGATTCAACCACCTACCCATCATGATCATTCATCCTTACGCCAAATCCATTTTAGGGCCTTAGGGAATAATCTGCCACCCTGTTTTCCGCTGTGGCCGCCGTCAGTGGGGGCCCAGTAGTGGTCGTATTTGCTAAATGCGAGAGCGCTCTGCATCTGTAGATTTGAAAGCCACCAGTTGCCGTGTGCGTTATTGAGATCGTCCTTGCCGTCTTGCAGATAGATACGGAGTGGTCGGACTTCTTTTTTTCTAATCAATGCGGGGTAGACATGACCTCCTCGGATGTTAGTGAAGGACCCGATATGACTGATGACTTTTCGAAAGAGATCGGGTCGCTGCCAGCCAACCGTGAAAGCGCAGATGCCTCCAGAGCTCAATCCGCAGATAGCGCGTTGCTCTGGGTCTTTTGTGAGATTATAGTTTTTCGCGACAGCAGGAAGCAGTTCTTTTTCTAGAAACTCCGCATACTTGTTATTGAGAGAATCATATTCTACGGCTCGGTTGCTCATTTTCTTTTGTGTACCCCAGCCTTGAATTCCTTCGATTTTATCCACCTTCAAACCGGGGTTCACAAAGATCCCAATGGTGACTGGCATCTGCTTCTTATGGATTAAATTATCAAATACGATTGGAGTGCGAAAATCTTTTTTCTCGCTCACATAGGCATGACCATCTTGGAAAACCATCACTGCGGCAGGTTTCTTAGGGTCATACTGAGCTGGCACGTAGATATAGTATTGCCTCAGAGTTCCTGCAAAGACATCACTACGTATCTCATGGCGCGTTACGTTGCCCTTGGGCACACCTTGCTGCCGCTGAGAATCAGGCAGCCAGGGCAGATCTTCAGCAGAGACTGGCAAAATGAAAAGAGTGCAGGCGAGAGAAGCTGTAGCGGCTGTAATGGCTGAGGATAGATTCATAGTGATGAGTCTATCTTCACGAAAGTTGAGTCCACTGACAAGAGAATGTTTGTATTGGGAATGTAATGAAAATAACTAAAGGCAAGCTCCGGTTGATGCCTGCGGCGGCTGATCACGAATTTGCGGTATTTTCACGAATGGTGCACGATGGCTTTTATTCTTGTAGCGAGATCCATGTGAAGTCATTTAATTTGATACAGCACCTTGACTGTTTAGCGGATTTTTTGTTCTGTTGTCACATGTTTCTGAAAAATTTACTCAGCCTTATTTTCTTTTGTACTTTTTGTTTGTCTAGCCAGGCTTGCATTTCTACCCCATGGGAGGTGCCTCAGCATCAGTCTACTATCGCATCTCCTCTCAATGCGGAATGGTGGCAGAAAACACAAAAGCGCATCAACGAGGATGTTGCCACTAACAAAGTGGACCTGCTCTTTGTTGGAGATTCTATCACCCACTGGTTTAGAAAGATGGAATGGCACAATGAAAAGACCTGTGGCATGAATGTATGGCGTGATTACTATGCGAAACGAAACGCGGTCAACACAGGTATCATGGCTGATAAAACGCAGCACGTCTTGTGGCGTTTGAAAAACGGAAATTTAAAAGGCATTCAGCCAAAACTAGCGGTTGTCTTGATTGGAACCAATAATATAAGCCATAAGGAAACGCCGCTTCAGACCGCAGAGGGTATTAGGGCGATTATTGAATGCCTACATGAAAAATGTCCGAAAACCAAAGTGTTACTACTTGCCATATTCCCACGTGGGAAATTGGTCAATGACAAGGGAAGGTTACAAAATGAAAAAGTGAATAAGGTTATAAGTAACTACGATCAGCTCTATCCATTTGTTAGTTTTCTTGATGTAGGAAAAGTGTTCTTAAAAGACGACGGCAGCGTTAACAAAGATTTATTGCACGATTACCTTCACCCAAATGCAAATGGCTATAAAGCCTGGGCTGAAGCAATGGAGCCTACCATTAAAAAGTTAATGCAGTAGGCGATTTTTAGGGAGTCTCTAATAGCCAAGGATCCTGCTAAATTTCACTTGTCTGACTGTTTTCGATGATCCCAAAAAGTCAAAGTGTGCATGAGCCAGTGGTATAATGCGTGTTTTCTAAATAAAGATATTGTCCTCTATAGGGGGATCACGATACTCTTACCTTCATGCCTTCAAAAAAGACAGATATGAAAGTTCTCGTTATCGATGTAGGTGGCTCCAGCATCAAACTACTTGCGACTGGAGTAGAATCACGCATTAGGATTCCTTCCGGCAAGGACATGAGTGCTCAGGATATGGTGGACGAGGTGATGGCTGCCACCCGAGAGGCCGGTTGGGAGTATGATGTGATCTCGCTCGGAGTTCCCTGTGTGGTGCGTGATGAGCGGGTGCAGAGAGAGCCAGCGAACCTTGGTGCTGGCTGGGTTGGGTTCGACTTCACGAAAGCCTTTGGATGTCCAGTCAAGGTGATCAATGACGCTGCGATGCAAGCCTATGGATCTTATCAAGGAGGTTCGATGCTGTTCCTTGGATTTGGCACCGGGCTAGGCACCGCACTTGTGGTGGACGGCACCATCATTCCATTCGAGGGTGCTCATTTGCCTTATGAGAAGACCAAGAGAAGCCTCGAGGACTATGTGGGTAAAGCAGGTCGCAAAGCGATGGGGGATGAGAAGTGGCTAAAGCATTCGTTTCGTATCATCGCAGCCCTCCGTCACGCCTTTAACCCGACAGATCTGGTCATCGGTGGTGGTAATGCAGAAAATCTAGATCCATTCCCTGAAGGAGCGCGTGAGGTGGATAACTCAGCGGCCTTCGTTGGTGGGTTTAAGCTTTGGGAAGGGTAAGGGAGGTGAGGCTCAGAAACTATCAGATCCTTTTCTATTAAAGACAATAGCATTGCCATTGCTCCCTTGTGTCATTGTGCAATAAGCAGGTCCAATGAACTGCACCCTTAGTTTTCGAGCGATTCAAAAAATCAAGGACTCTCTAGATGATGAGGCTGAGGTAGAGTCGTGGAATCTGGTTTTGAAACTCAGATTGCTGTTGCTTAGCAGTATTATTTGCTCAACCTATATCTAGTGGCTCTACCTGAACCTTCTCTAAGGATAAAGCCTTCCTTCACTAGCTTGCTCAAGATCGGTTTCACCTGTAAATAGCTCCAAGGTCAATAGAATACCTGTAAATCCACCTGATTTCACCCGAAAGAGAAGAAGGGTGCATCATTTTATGTGAGAATACTCATTCTGCTGTTGCTGAAACATACCCATAAACTTCTCCCTAGCCAGCACTCGAAGCAAAATGTGAAAATGACTGACCATCTCGCACTAGGTAGACACTTTCACTGCTTAGAAGGGAGGTATCCCCCGAACGGAGACTTGACGAGTAAGCCTACATTTCTTTAGGATGGGAAAATGATCTCATGCCACTTTTCCTTGAGAAATAAGCTTATTGGATTGAGCTTACTCACGCTCCCATCTCTCCTTTCCGCGGGAGAGGTCCATGAGTGGGGAACGTTCACGACTGTTTCAGGCTCCGACGGGAAGGTGCTCAGTGGGCTGCACTGGGAGGAAGAACAGTTACCTTCTTTCGTGCACTCTCATGGTGGTGTGAACTATGCCCATTCAGCTTACTCGACAGTTTTTGGCTTCAAATTTGGTGCTGGCAAGGGGATGTCTTATAACTACAACCTAGAGAACGTCACGGTGAAGATGGAGACCCCTGTTCTGTATTTCTATGGCAACGAGCGTGAAAAATACAATGTTAAGGTGAAGTTTAAAGGCGGCTCCATCAGCCAATGGTATCCTCAACGCAAGTCTGGTGATGTCTTTCCCAAACTCGTCTTAGATAAAGTTACCCAAGAATTCACGACTGTCGATTTCGCCAAGCCTTATAACGGTCACATCGAGTGGAATGTAGAGACTATTCCTCGCAACCAAGCTGACCAGGCTCTAACATTTAAGTTTGATCAATCGCTTACCTGGGAATATCCAAGAGTTACCGATGCGAATATGCTCAAGGTGGGCGAAGAATATGAAAATTACTTATTTTATCGAGGGATTGGCAATTTCGAGCAACCTGTAAAATTCTCCGTCGATGCATCTGATACTCTGCACATCGAAAACAAATCCAAAGAGCCTATTACTTTTGCTTTCGCCTTTGAAAATATTGCAACGGAGGTTGAACCGAATCTTCACCCACAGCATCCTATTGCAAAGCTTTTGATGGCGGCTGTTCCAGTCGAAAAACGGAAGAAAACTCAAAATTTAATTCGCTACAAAACATTTGGAAATGGCATCGTGGCAGCTTCTACAACCAAGGTGAGCACGTCAGACTGGAAAGTATGTGATCCGAAGACTTGGAGGACTACTATTTTTAGGCAAATTCGCGACGGCTTGGTTAGCCAAGGCCTGACGCTTGCTGAAAGTGATGCAATGGTGAAGACTTGGTGGAAGAGTTACTTTGAGCACGATGGCCTCCGCGTTTTTTGGGTGGTTCCTCAAGCTGAATTGAATAAAGTGCTTCCTATCAAAATCATTCCTAAGCCTGATAAGTTTGTGAGAGTGATCGTAGGCAGATCAGACATCCTCCGCCCAAACCATGAGCAGAAGCTGGTGGATAAACTGAAACATGGAGGTCTCAAAGGGATCTCCAAGCATCGTTTTTTTGAGCCATACGTGAATCGTTTACGTGATCTAGTGCCAGTGCCTTATTATGGTGAACTGAATGAGGCAGTGCTCACTACTCAACACTTCTTTGTCCAATCGTATAGTGGTGCTGCAAGAGAGAAGGCTGAAAGCTATAGCCATATAAAGTTTCAGAAGGACTGGGTGAAGAAGAATAAAACGGACAAGAAACTTCAACTGGTTCGCGCTGTCTATAAAACCCCTGGAGGTAAGGAAGAATGGAAAATTCTCAATCCTACTCAACTGCTCATCGGGGAGATTACCTATACGTGGGATAAGAAGAACAACCTATTGGTAGGACAAGAACCTGGGGGAACGGGCGCCCACCATGTCATCCAGATGCCGTTGTTGTTGAAGTAAAACCTCTAAATGGCTGGCATGCAACTTCAGCAACAGCAAAAAAAATCCCCACGCTGCTGAAAAAATCAGAGAAGCATGGGGATATATCAGCCTAATCAGTAAGACTAGGCAGCGTTGGAAGAAAAATTATCCTTTTAGAGCTGCAGTCACCTTTTTTGGGTGCTTAAGCATTGTGCGAACTGCTGTTGAGTTCATTGCGTCAACAGTAGCTTCGTCCATGCCTAAAGCGACAAGGCGGCGGCGTTGCACTTTTACACGCTGAGCTTTAGCACCAGCTGATTTTGTTGGACGACTTTTGCTTGGGTTACGTTGTAATGTTGTTTTGGACATAATAGTGTTTAGATTTGTAGTTAAAAATTGAAAGAACCGCCTGGTCGACAGGCTCGAATCAGCTCGTTCTGCGGATTACTAGACGATCTGCGAAGTTCAGTCAACAGGAAATCAACCCTTACTACCTCTATTACTGTCCCTTAGCCCATAAAAGAGGCCGCAGTAGAAATACAAAATTAACCTCTGTCATCTACCCATCAAGCATTTTTTTAACTAAGCACGGAGGTCACGAGTTGTGGTAAGTTGGGAAATCTGGGTGCTAATCATGTAGTTTTTTGCACGGAGTCCTCCTTTAAGAGTCTTGTTACCGTTGGATTCCTGAAGACCGAGTGACGTCGAATAGATGATTGAATACTGTCGCGGTCGAGGAATTAACCTTTGATTTTGGAGGTTTGCATGGCTTCATCCCTGAGTAAGGTGACTCCGAGGTCATTTTGCTCTTCTGCATCCAAGTGTTTCAATACTCCAACGACTTCGCCACAATGGTGTAGAAAATCATCCTCGAAGTGTTGAAGTTTCGAGCTATCATAGGTGAATTTTTGCCAGTCAGATTTTTGCCAGTTCCACATCATGATCAATAGGGTTGAGTTCTATTGATCATAGAGGAGTGGACTTCTATAAAGTCCAACTAGAATACCGATAAACTACGAATGCATGACACCCCAGGACGATGACTTAATGCGTGGTATACAAATTTATTCGTTTAATCTGAAAAATTCAGAAATCATTGTAGAATATAGAATTAATCGTTTTCGGAGTCTCATGACCCTCACCATTATACAATTTACTAAGCTTCATCTTAAATGATGTTCAACCGTGTAACCTTCGTCCTTAGGACGAAGGTTACACGGTAATTTGGAAAAATCAATAAAATTATTAACAAATTGCATTATTTTCTCGCGAAAATGTATTATGATGATTAACCTTACGTCCTAAGGACGTAAGGTTAATCAATGAAGATAGAAAAAGCAATAGCACTTTCTGTAGGGAAATTAGAAAATCCAGTGCTCACAAATTATCAATTTGGTAAGGTTTTATATAAACTTTACCAAGACGGTAGCTATGAGGGGGAGTCTTTAAATATTCATAAGGATATTGTGAATATAAGTGATTTCCGCCGATACTTAAAAGGGATGCAAGACCTAGGAATTTTAAAGGAACACCAAAACTTCAAGGGAAAAGCATTTATGATTTTAGGTAGGAAAATTGAAAATACAGGAGAGGTAGTTTGCGCTGTAGATCCTTTTGCCTATTTGTCTCATTTAAGTGCAATGGAATACCACGGCTTAACTGACCGTATCCCAGTTAAGCTCTATATTTCTTCGCCGAGTAACCTTCTCTGGAAGGAGGAAGCCAATACCAGCATGCTATTTGAGTTAGGGAAAGATGATTTTTTTAAATATCAAGAAAATCAAATGCCGTTGCTTATTAAGCCTAGGTTTAATAAGCTGGGAAGGCGAGAGGTGACCTGTTTTAATTCATCGCATAGAGGTGCCTTTATTAAGGTTAGAGATGAAAATATGAGGGTGTCGTCCATCGGGCGAACGTTTTTAGATATGTTAAGAAACCCAGACCTATGTGGAGGAATGAGACATGTCGTTGATGTTTTTGAGGAGCATTGTCAAAGCTATTTACCTCTTATAGTTGATGAGATAAATCAACATGGTCAACAAATTGATAAGGTAAGAGCTGGCTACATAATGGAGGAGTTGTGCGGTATAGATGACGATACATTTTCGAGCTGGGTTGCGTTTGCTCAGAGAGGTGGCTCCAGGAAGTTAGACGCGTCTGCTGAGTATGATTCAAAATGGTCTGAAAAGTGGCAGATATCATTAAACCTATTTTAATATGGAAGGCTCGATAGAAAAATGGGTTAGAAATTCACCGCCTGAGCAGAAGGAGTTCAGTCAAGCGGTGCATATCATTCTGTTAGCGATTACACTAGACCCTCTGCTAAAGGAATTGATGATTATCAAGGGCGGCATTTTACTAGCTATAGAGTATGAGAGCGGAAGGTTTACTAAAGATATTGATTTTTCGAGTAATAGAAAATTATGCGATATTGAACTAGAAGGTATTGAGAAAGCATTCGAGAAGGCTTTAAGAAAATCAGTTGTGATATTGAATTCCGAGGTTGATTGCATCCTTCACAAAATTGAAATTAAGCCCGCTAACATCAAAAATCCTACATTTCCTAGTTATACGATAAAGATTGGTTATGCAAGAATGGGAACAGCTAAGCATAGAAGGCTATTACAAAAGATGAGCACCTCAGTCATTAAAATTGATTTCAGCCTTAATGAGGTGATCGTCAATAAAGCCAGATTCAATGTTGGTGAGGAAAACTTTCTTAGCTCTTATGATGTCCACGATTTGATAGCTGAAAAAATTCGCTCCCTTATTCAACAAGTTATAAGAAATCGGAACCGTCGCCAGGATGTCTACGATATAAACATTCTGCTGGGTGTTTCTGGTATCGATAAATCTAAAGTTCTAGAGAGCATTAAGTTGAAATCTAAATCAAGAAATATAACACCTACTATAAATTGCTTAGATAACCCTGAGGTGAAGCGAATGGCTGGAGCTGAATATTCAACTTTGGCTGATGAGATTGATGAGGTGTTGCCTGATTTTGATAAGCTCTATGATAGGCTAATTGTTTTTTATAAATCACTACCTTGGTAAGATACTGTGAATCCGTTCCAGCCTAATGCGAAAAAAGCCCACTCGAATTTCTCTGAGCGAGCTTTGTTTTAATTTATTGGTGAATTTGGAAGCTGGAAGCCACCGTCACGTTACGCCTTTGCCTTCGGCGTAGATGCTGCTTCGTGCTTGGCTTCTGCTTCTTCGAGCTGGGCTCTGGTCTTCGGGATGACGCGGATGAGTTTCTTGCAGGTCTTGTTCCAGTTTTCTAGCAGTTTCTTGCCACGGGTTGATCCTGTTAGTTTGACGTGGTCCTCGATGAGGGCCTTGGCTTCTGCTTTGTCTTGCTCTCTCACGACTGGGAGGGCGACAACCATTTCTGGGTTGATGCGTGACTGGAAGATACCGTCTTCGTCGTAGACGTAGGCAGATCCGCCGGACATGCCCGCCCCGAAGTTTTTACCAGTGGTTCCGAGGATGACAACGAGTCCGTTGGTCATGTATTCGCAACCGTGATCGCCTACTCCTTCGACCACCGTGTGGGCGCCTGAGTTACGCACTGCGAAGCGTTCTCCGCCTCTGCCATTGATGAAGAGACGTCCGCCAGTGGCTCCGTAGAGACAGGTGTTACCGACGATGGAGTTCTTAGCAGATTCGAACTGGTGGAAAGCGTGTGGCCGCACCGTGATGCGTCCACCTGACATGCCTTTTCCGACGTAGTCGTTGCCTTCACCGATGACATTGAGCTGGATGCCGTGGCTGAGGAATGTTCCGCAGGATTGGCCAGCTGAGCCAGTGAGGTTGAGCACGATTGATCCACAGGGAAGACCTTCTTTACCGAAGTTCTCTGCAACGCGACCTGAGAGGCGGGTGCCGAGGTTACGGTCAGTGTTGACGACCTTGTATTCGAGTGTGATTGGAGCGCGGTCAGCAAGCTCTGAGAGATCGCTGATGTCTTGGCCCTTCTTGATGTCTTCAATGATTTGGATATCGAGAGCTGGCTTGTGGATGCCGTCGTTACGCTCGTCAACATTGATGCGAGAGATCTCGTTGACGTCGAGGTTGAATGCTCTAGCCGTTTCTTCAGCAACGTCCTTGAGGACGGTTGAGAGATCGACAGAGTTTGCCTTTGGGTGATCTTCCACGACGCGTTGCTTGAGGAATTCTGGGCGACCGATGAGATCGTCAAGTTTTCTCACTCCAAGCTTAGCCATGATCTCACGTGCTTCGCCGGACACGCCGTTGAAGAAGTTGATGACGTTCTCAGGAGTTCCCTTGAATTTCGCACGGAACTTAGGATCAGTGGTAGCGATACCGACTGGGCAATTGTTGAGGTGGCACTTACGCACGTAAACACAACCCATGGCGATCATCGCGATGGTTCCGAAGTTAAATTCTTCAGCACCGAGGATCGCCGCTGTGACGATGTCCTTACCATTTTTCATGCCACCGTCCGTTCTAAGAGTGACCTTAGAGCGAAGGTTGTTAAGAAGCAGTGTCTGCTGAGTTTCTGCTAGACCGAGTTCCCATGGGAGACCACAGTGCTTAGTAGAAGAAAGTGGAGACGCCGCCGTTCCGCCGTCGTGACCAGATATCAGGATGGTATCGGCCGATGCTTTCGCAACACCCGCAGCAATCGTTCCGACACCCGCTTCAGAAACGAGCTTCACGGTGACTTTCGCACGCGGGTTGATTTCTTTCAGATCGTGAATGAGCTGAGCGAGATCCTCAATAGAATAAATATCGTGGTGTGGCGGAGGTGAGATCAGCTGGACGCCTGGTTGGGTATTTCGCAAACGTGCAATGATGCCGTTGACCTTGTGACCAGGAAGCTGACCACCTTCACCAGGCTTGGCACCCTGAGCCATCTTGATTTCTAACTCATCAGCATTGACGAGGTAGTGAGCAGATACACCGAAGCGACCAGAAGCTACCTGCTTAATGCGTGAGCGAGCGAAGTCGCCATTTGGATAGGGAGTGTAACGCACTGGATCTTCGCCACCTTCGCCAGAGTCAGACTTGGCACCGATGCGGTTCATCGCGATGGCGAGAGTTTCGTGAGCCTCTGGTGAGAGCGCGCCCATAGACATCGCAGCCGTGGTGAAACGCTTGCGGATGGTTTCGATTGGCTCGACTTCCTCGATTGGGATTGGGCCGCTGCTAGTAGGGACGAACTCGAACAGATCTTTAATGGTGATCGGGTGCGTCTCGATAGAAGCTTTGACGTAGGCGTCGTAGTCTTCCTTCTTGTTATCTCTAACGAATGTGTGGAAGTTCTTGATCACCTCAGTGGTGATAGAGTGACGCTCGCCAGATTTACGGTAGCGGTTGTAACCTGGGTCACCGAGTGAGAGTGGCTTATCAGAAGCGACTCCTTGTTCGATGATGTCAGCGTAAGCTGCCCTGTGACGGATGATAGATTCTTCAGCAATTTGTTCGAAGCCGATTCCCGCGATGCGAGATTGGCAGCCAGTGAAGCAGAGGTCCATGACTTCTTTACCGATGCCCACACCCTCAAAGATTTGAGCCCCTTGGTAGGAGTTGAGCACTGAGATACCCATCTTCGACATGATCTTGAGAAGACCTTTTTCAAGAGCCTTGCGGTAGTTGGTCATCGCCTTTTCAGGAAGGATGCCGTCGAGCTTACCCTTGGTGTCGTTAGCGACTACTTGGCGCACGGTCTCGTAACCGAGGTATGGACAAACGGCAGTGGCACCGAAGCCGAAAAGCATGGCCACCTGATGGGTGTCGCGCGCTTCTGCGGTTTCAATCACGAGAGAAGCACGCATACGCTTCTTCACACGGTTGAGGTGGTGGTGAACAGCACCTGTGATGAGCACTGATGGGATGGCCACGCGATCTACGCTAGCCGCCTTGTCTGAAAGAATGAGAACGTCGATGTCTTCGTCGACCGCTTTTTCTACTAGAGCACAAACGTTTTGCACCGCAGCCTTGAGGCCAGAGGCACCGTCAGTGAGTGCCCAAGTGGTGTCGATGATACGGTTGTTGAAGCCGTGTTCGCCCATTTCCTTGATACGATCCATCTCGTGTTCGAGTAGGATGGCGGATTCGAGGTTGAGAACGCGAGCGTGCCCAGGAGTCTCGGCAAGGAAGTTCTTCTCAGCACCGAGGCCAGCAGAAAGTGACATCACTGCCCATTCGCGGATCGGATCGATCGGTGGGTTGGTTACTTGAGCGAAGAGTTGCTTAAAGTAAGTGAAAAGCAGACGTGGGTAGCTAGAAAGGACAGCGAGTGGGATGTCGCAACCCATAGAGAAGACAGCTTCCTGAGCAGCCTTGATCATAGGAGGGAACACCATGTCGAGTTCTTCTTCAGAAACTGCGTTAGCGATTTGCTGACGCGAAAGGGTGACTGCGTCGACGTCCTCTGTGGGAACGATGGCTTCGTGAGAAACGTAGTCCTTGAGTTCGACCTGGTTTTCATCGATCCAGCGACCATAGGGAGCTTGCTTAGCAAGGCGTTCCTTAACGGCGCGGTCGGTTTCGAATTCGCCAGTAGCTGTGTTGACAACCAATGTCTGACCAGGTCCTAGGCGGCCCTTCTTGATGATTTTTTGTTCATCCCATTCGATACAACCGATTTCAGAACCGACATAGAGCATGCCATCTTCTGAGAGAGCGTAGCGTGATGGGCGGAGACCGTTGCGGTCGAGACCTGCACAGATCTTGACGCCGTCGGTGAAGACGAGGCCAGCAGGACCGTCCCATGGCTCAGCGAATGAGCGGTGGTACTGGTAGAAGCTTTTGAGGTCTTCAGAAATTTCTGCGTCGTGGCGGTATGCAGGTGGTACGAGTATGCACATAGAGTGCTCGATCTCGCGGCCAGAAAGGGTGAGCAGCTCGAGGCAGTGGTCGAGCGATGCCGAGTCGGACTCGTTGTCGCTGAGTAGGTCTTTCACCAGCTCTATGTCGTCGCCCCAAACATCTGATTCAAAGAATTCTTCACGTGAGGTCATCCAGTTACGGTTCCCACGGATGGTGTTGATTTCACCGTTGTGTGCCAGCATACGGAACGGTTGGCCGAGTGGCCAGGCAGGGAATGTATTGGTAGAGAAGCGTTGGTGGTAAACCGCGATGGCAGTCTCGAAGTCAGGGTTCTGCATGTCGAGGTAGAACGCTCTGAGCGTTGCAGGCATGGCGAGACCTTTGTAGGAGATGAGGCGGCTTGAGAATGTCGGCATGTAGAAATCAGCAATTTCAGTGGTGCCATGTTCAATGATGCGGCGGCAGAGGTAGAGTTGGCGTTCGAACTTGAGCCCGTCCCAATCAGCCGGCTTGGTCATGATGAGGTGCTTGATGTTCGGGCATGACTTCTGGGCCTGTAGGCCGAGTTGGTCGAATGCGATAGGAACTTCACGCCAGCCGATGAACTCGATGCCACGAGCGGCGAGAGTTTTTTCAGCGAG
>CAXMOB010000010.1:0-2657 GCA_964194815.1 Vicinamibacteria bacterium
TGATTATTTGAAAAATTTCTTAAGTGCCCGTTTTTCTTTGGGGAGGTAGTTGCTTTTCCAGACCGAGTCACCACCGTCGCCAGTGTTGTTGGTGGATCCGCCGCCTTGTTGTTGAGATTTTGATTTGTCGATTTTGTGTTCGCCTCCATCGGAGGTTTCTAGCAAGTCGCCTGGAAGTGAATTCTTGAGATTTTGACTTTTTAGCTTTTCGATTTCACCGGGAGTGAGTTTTTGGGCTTCGCCTCCTAGCACCTTGGGGACGTGTCCTGGGCCGCGTTGGTTACCGCCGCTGCCGTCACCATCACCAGGTTCTCCACCATTTGGATCGTTTGGATCCCATGGTTGTTCACGAGCTCCGTCATCACCTTCGCCGCCTTCACCTGGTGTTGGTTTGATACCGTCGCGTAGTTGTTTTTTAAGTTCGTCGGACATGTTCTTCATGTTTTCGCGAATCTTTTCGAGCTGCTCAGGGGTGAGGTTGTTGAGCATATTGGGATCGATATTCTTGAGTTTATCGAGAAGTGCTTTGTTGGGTTTCATTCGGCCTTTCTCGATTGCTTCCATCGCATTGTTGAACTGGTTGAGAAGTTTGTTTTTTTGAGCCTGATTGAGGTTTTCGCTGTGCTTTTTGAGTGTGCTCAATGATTTTTCAGCCTTGTCGAGGTTGCGACTGAGTTTATTCATCGCTTGTTCATGCATGCTAGTGATATTTTCGGTGGCTTCTAGACTTGGATGTGAATACCAATCCTTTTCCGGTTGGTTTTTGAGTTCATCCAGTTTGTCCTCCATCTCTTTGATATAGTCACTGTTGATGATGCCTTTGGCTTTGAGCTCTTCTAGGTCGGCCGCCAAGTTTTCCCATGAACGTGGTGCTGTGGCAGCGACTGGCGGAATGGCCGCCTCAACGTGAACGACGAAAGCTGCAAAGATGAGAGAGACTGAGCCAATGATCGGGAGAAAGAGTCGGCGATAATTCCAGCGGATACCAGCCTGGATGGTGTTGGGCACAATGGGCCAGCCGCTATGGCCGGCTTCAGCGGCTGAGAGTGACGAATGAAGTCCCATCGCTGAGTCTAAACGCACAAGGGCATCATTTTTTGTTTCAAATCGCTTTTTTGCAATCGCAAGCGAGATGAGGAAGATGCAAAGAAGGATAGCGGCAATAGTGCCGAGGCTGATCCATAGGTGGAAATCTAGCCAGTAACGACGCAGGAGGATGACACCTGCAGCTAGGATGACTGAGGTGATGACTAGTGGCAGAGCTAGGGTTTCCATTGTCCATCCTAAGTTTACCTTAGAGCGGACACGGTTTGCTATCTTATACCACTGACGTTGGGAGGGAGAAGTCAATGTGAGTATAGTCTGAGTTATTGATACGTTAGACTAAAGAATATATGAGGGGGGCGTCAAGCTCTAGTGTAAGAGCTGTGACGGTAAAT
This sequence comes from Vicinamibacteria bacterium, assembly GCA_964194815.1. Lineage (GTDB taxonomy): Bacteria > Verrucomicrobiota > Verrucomicrobiia > Verrucomicrobiales > Akkermansiaceae > Rubritalea. The sequence continues at coordinate 1,440 of CAXMOB010000010.1, forward strand.
GAGGAGTGTGCTGGGGAGCCATATGGCTACTTGGCTTTAATTTCTAGATCACCGAAGGCGTATTGGATGCCAGCGAGGTAGTGGTCGAGCACCTTTGGGTTGAAGTAGATGTGATCGTTGTGCCCGAGTGAGCAATAGAAGACGCGTCCTTTGCCGTAGGATTTGATCCAGGCTACGCCGAAGTCTTTGTCTTTACGTTTGATGCCCCTTACCTTCATGTTACTCTTCTCTGGGTCGAGACGGAGGAGCATGTCGTATTTGCTAGAATCGTAGGGAGCTTTGAGTTGGTAGATTTCTTCTTTAAAGTTTTGGTTTTCACCGTTCCATGATGCGACGAGCGGGTGTTTTTCTTTACCTGGCTCAACCTTGATGGAGACATCGGTTCTTGAGCCCCATGGGTGTCCATCGAAGTAACCGCCGAGCATTTCACCATATTCAGGCCATTCGTAGAAGGTGTCGCTGGCTGCATGGATACCAACGAATCCTTTGCCGCTGCTGATGAATTCGAGTAAATTTGCTTTGAGGCGTAGTTCTTTTACTTTGGCTTCAGCGATTTGCTCTGCACTCATGTTTTTGAGTTCCTTTTTGCTTGGAGCGAAGACGTTTTGCGTGGTGCTTAAAAAGCAAATGGCATCGAACTGGCTGATCTTATCTTTTTCAAAGTTGGCAAGATCGTCACTGACGACAGCTGTGTAGGCCCCAGTTTTATCACCAAGTAGGGTGAGAGCTTTTTTACCTGTTGGGATAGACTTGTGACGGAAACCGGCAGTGGCCGAGAAAACGAGGAGCTTCCGTTCCTTTTTGGGAGTGGCTTGAGCTTTGGCGGGAAGGGCAGCGGTGATTTTTTCTGCGAGTGGGTCGACCTTCTTTTCATTCGGTGCCGCGACGGCAAAGATGGCGAGACCCAATGATCCTGAGGCAAGCGAGAGGGTGATCCATGATTTAGTATGTGTAGATTTTTTCATCGTATAAATGATACGCTAGCATGAATGACGCCTGAGGTCATGACGAAAAATGACGATTTGTTGTTCGGATGACACGGAGTGGTCGGCTGCATCAGGCTAGTGCACCAACTACCTTATACCAACTCAGAAAACTTTCTGGTAAATTTATTTTGATGTAGGTTAGATGATTTGGCTTCGCATGCTGTAGATGACGTTTCGGCATATTTACTCCAAATTCAGCGTTAATCATCGGTTGAGGAGCACGCTCCACGCC
>CAXMOB010000011.1:0-1822 GCA_964194815.1 Vicinamibacteria bacterium
TCAATTGAATCACCATAGGTGCGAATGACAAATGTGTCACCACGTGGGGTAAGCTGTCCAGCTAGGCCTCGCAAGATGTCAGCCTGATCTACGTAGGCAGCACTTCCATAGGCAATAGGCCCATCAGCAGCAGCATCAAACACGAAGTCTATCGTAGCCGTCTCACCGTCCAGCATCCTATCGGCTTCCCTGAATTGTGCATTGATGAGCACAGTTGGATCATCGATAGCAGCCTGTAGTGCACCTTTGAGTGCCAACTCTTCGTTGGAACCATCGAGTCTACGGTTGATAAACTCTGAGAGCGAAAGAAACGGCCCACGTAGCTTCACTTGCTTTACCATTGCAGTGGCAAGCTTATCAATATCATCATCAGATAATTCACGACCAGCCTTCCATTGATCAGGCGGCGTATTTGAGCTAGAGATACTCCCCGCTACAATAGGCTCAGCAGCAGGCAATGATCCGAAACTCACCACCGTTCCCTCTAGAGATGTTTCAGCAGGCGTCTTCCCACTCTCAAGATAAACGCTGGGCTTTCCCTTGAGACTAGAAAACAGAACCTTCCATGCATCTTTTGAGGTGGAATTGATATTAAAACTACCATCCACCATCAGATGCGCGGCGATCTTATCTGCAAACCCATTAGTATAGACGCCATATTCGACAAATAGATTGGCTAGAACATTACTAGACATAGCTGAACTGTATGGAATTAAACGCCTATTCGGTAAATCTGCACCATTGATGAAAAAGTCAGATGCCACCTCTTGGGCAGTGCGTGCCGTGCCACCGTAAAGCTCGACAGATGTCGGCTGCGGAGCAATCGATGAAAAGAAATACTCATCCCACAATGCTTTGTTCGCCAAGTAGGAGTGATCTACAAATGGCAGATTTACAGGAGTCTCATTGGCATCGAAATATCGTTCCCGAATACTAAATGCTCTGTCTGAAGAGATGTTAGGATGAGCGTATGAGTTACCAATTGCCTGCACCACATGAGGAGCCAATCCTCCATTACCAGTAGCCGTAATTTGTTGATAATCTGTACCAAATGGGTTACTAATACGGTTGAAATCTCGTGACCATACACTCTGAACAAAATCATCCGTGTCTGGATTATCGCCTAGGAGGAGATTACGCGCCAGACTGAATCCACCAAGTTGAGCATGACTAAGTGAAGCAATCGAAATAGGTGGTAGCACAGGAATTTCTCTTTGTACCAGATGTGTGGTTCCAGCCTCGATCGTGTAACCTCCTCCGAAGTAGGTTCTACCAGTACCGGGCTCTCCCTGCACAACGGAATCTTCAACATTATTGATTGCCCCCAATTGCCAATCCCAACCGTAATTATAAAGAGAGGTCTCATCAGCTTTGTCAATGAATGGAGCTGCACTCAGTCCACTATGAAGAAATGGACGACTAGCCACTCTCCTGCCTCCTGCAAATCCACCTAGACTACTCGAGCTAACTTCGCAGCCATAAGACAATGAGAAATCCATGATTCCTATAGCTTCTGATGCTTCACTAGCTCCTATGAGAGTAGCACAAGGGATAGCATTAGTTTTGTCCTTAAAGTTAATAATCCCAAGGCCATTTGAAAAGGCAGGAACCATCAATTTTTGACTGAACTCAACCAGTTCGGTTTCAATAGGGCCAGCAGTTCGATTAGGTGAGGATCCATGACGGCTAAGCATTTGATAGTGACGTAAAAAATCCATTATCCTCCAGTCACTACTGGTAAACCCCTCATCAATCATTGACAAATTAAATCCTGTGCCAATGATCTCGTTTTTATTAGAGACCCTACGTCCGTCTCTCTGAG
>CAXMOB010000012.1:0-22058 GCA_964194815.1 Vicinamibacteria bacterium
GGTGCGATTGGTGCGGTGGCCATTTGTTGTAAGCAGGAATTGATTTTGGTGGTGATTGGATTCGTGTTCGTTGCTGAGGCTCTCTCGGTGATGTTGCAGGTGGGTAGCTACAAGTTACGCGGCGGAAAACGTATTTTTAAATGTGCTCCAATACACCACCACTTTGAACTTATTGGCTGGAAGGAAACGCAGGTGATCACGCGTTTCTGGATTGTATCGGGCATCTGTGCTGTTTTGGGAATCGCAATACTATTTATCTAATATGCTAGAAGGAAAACATGTTGCCGTCTTGGGTGCGGGGGGAAGTGGAAGAGCTGCTGCGAAGTTAGCTCTGGCTCACGGTGCTCGGGTGTGTATTTACGATTCGGGTTCGATTGCCGAAAATACAGATCTTCCTGATGAGATACTTCGCGTGCCGAATGCGACTGAGGAGATGGGGGCCGATATCCAGTGTGATTTATTAGTGATTTCACCAGGGATCGATACGTATGGAAGTTTCGTGGCAGCCTTTGCTAAGGGAGCCCGTGAAATGATCGGTGAGGTCGAACTCGCCTGTCGATTCTACAAAGGCAAGATTGTTGCGATCACTGGAACCAATGGCAAGACCACGACGACAGAAGTGGTGGAGAAGATTTTCAACTACGCTGGGATCAGCTGCGTGGCCTGTGGTAACTATGGAGTTCCAGTGGCGGAGGTGATGCTGCGTGAAGAACAACCAGAAGTGTTGGCCTTGGAAGTGAGTTCGTTCCAGTTGGAAACGATTAAGGATTTCTGTCCTGATGTTTCGATCTGGTTGAACTTCGATGCAGATCACATGGATCGTTACAAGACATTGGACGATTACAAAGCGGCGAAGTTGAGGATTTTCAAAAACCAAACGAACGAGCACACTGCTGTGATCCGTGCAGGTGAGCGCGTTGGGGAGATCAATGCGGAAGTGGTGAGCTTTACCAGTGAACATGATAATGCAGATTACACAGTTGACGACCTGACCGTGTCTTACAAAGGAAGTCCTGTGTTAGATCTGCGTGATACAAAAATGCGTGGCTTGCACAATGCGGAAAATGTTATGGCCGCAATGGCAGCAGCAGTGAAGTTGGGCGTGAGTTACGAAACTATTCTTGAAGCTCTGGTTGGCTTTGCTCCACCATTGCACCGCTGTGAATTGGTGGCGACCTTAGATGGTGTTGAATACATCAATGATTCGAAAGCCACGAACCTACACGCACTCGATAGTGCGGTGCGTTCACAGTTCCGTCCGATTGTATTGATCGCCGGAGGCAAAGACAAAGGCTTGAACTACACTAGCCTTAGCATGCGGATCGAAGAAAAGGTAAAGGCCGCCATAGTGATAGGAGAGATTGCGGACCAACTGACACGTGAATTTCCAGCTGGAGTGCCGATAGAAAAAGCAGAAACTTTAGAAGATGCAGTGAAGCTTTCCCAGAAGCTCGCTGCACATGGGGACACAGTGTTGTTCTCACCAGGGACATCGTCCTTTGATATGTTTAACGGATACGAACATCGCGGGGATGTGTTCCGCCAAGCAGTTAAAAAACTAAAATAATTTCCCAATAAGTTAGCCCTTATGCGAAAACCCAAGCAACCTAGAAAATGAAAAACAACGATATTCAAACCAAGAGAGGGTCTGGCAAAAAGCCAGGACTAAGTATTCTCCACGCACGGACACGTGGGAAAAAAAAGCAGCGTGCTGCAATGGCTGGATCTGCCGAAGACCTTGGAGCCGATGTGCCAAGCGTAGGCATTGGTCGAGCATTATTTGTAATTTTAGTGCTCCATGTGGTAGCGATTGGTGCCGTTGTGATGCACACCAAGTGGACTGAAGGCCAGGAGGGAAATGGTTTTAGCAGTGATACTCCAGCTGTAGTAACTCCTGATGAAGATACGTTAAAGCTAGCTGCGCCTCAAACCAGCCAGCCTACTACTGCACAAGATCCGCGCCAGCAGCCTAGTGATCGACCGAATGCTCAACCACTGGTTCCAACTCAGCCAGTGCATTCAGTGGCTCCGTCATTTGCTACTAACACGCAATCACCAGAACTCACTGATGTGGATGTTGTTCCTCGTGCAACAATTGTGCATGAAGGACCTGCAGTATTAGTGCGTCCTGCTGGACGTCTCGCTATCTACACGGTGAAGAAGGGAGACTCAATTTGGGGCATTGCGAATAAACACAAGATGACAGTTGCTGGGTTCAAAAAGCTCAACAGCTTGACTTCTGATACCATTAAGATTGGTCAGAAGTTTAAAATTTCATTGAAGTAACTTATCTATAGAAAATAGGTATGGTGCATCGCAATGCTATCTTTGCCATTATGGCAGTGGCAATTTTGTTAGGGGTGGGCATTGTGATGCTCACCAGCACCAGTGTGTGGATTGAGAGTGATGCGACCAAATACTCGCATCTTAAGAAACAATCTTTGTGGATGGGGGTAGGCTTAGTCGTTGCTTGGTGGTTGGCTAGCATCGATTATCGTATCATTCGCAAGAAACGTTGGATCATTTACGTGATATTTGGGCTTTCGGTGTTGGCCTTGATCGCAGTTTATATTCCTGGTATCGGGCATAAGGTGAATGGAGAGACGCGTTGGATTTTGTTACCTGGTATTGGTACCGTGCAACCGTCTGAATTAGCAAAGATAACGACGATTATTGCAGTATCTGCTTGGTTTGCTCATTACCAATCGGAAACTAAAAAGCTATTCACTGGTTTTCTCATCCCATCGTTAGTGATCGGGATCCCAACTTTATTGATATTCTTTGAGAAAGACATGGGGACTGCAGCTGGTCTGGGTGCAGCTGGTCTCTGCGTGCTCTTTATTGCTGGGAGTAGATTGTTTTATATTGTTCCATCGATTGGTGCTGTCATGTATGGATTCTTTCTGGTGGTTCATGGTAATGAAAATCGTTGGAATCGCATTGTCGCTTTCCTTGACCTTGAGAAATACAAAATGGGTTATGGTTACCAGCAATGGCGTGGGTTACTTGCCTTTGGTAATGGTGGATTTGAAGGGGCTGGAATTGGCAATGGTGCAGAAAAGCATGGCTATCTCCCGTTTGCTCACACCGATTTTATTTTCCCAATTATTGGCGAAGAACTGGGGTGGGTGACCTTACTTGTCGTTCTATGTTTCGTTACTTACACGGTCTTTGGTTTTTTGATTGCAATGCGAGCAAGTGATATCTTTGGCCGCTTGTTGGCGATTGGACTAACCGCTATTATTGTGATTCCGGCGATGGTTAATATTGGGGTGACCACAGCAGTTCTACCTAATACAGGTTTGCCACTTCCTTTCGTGAGCTACGGGGGATCTAACTTAGTGATAACGATTGCTTCTGTAGGTCTACTGATCAGTGTGCATCGTGGGGCAAAAATAGACCGGACTTCTGATGTGGTTTCGGTCAAGCAGGGCTTGATTGATACGAGGCTGTAGCCTCAATTTGTCACATTTTACGTGATGCCGCGTAGGCAAGCATTTGGAGTTGGCGAGTGTGGAGTCCGCCCCAAATAGCACAGCTGATAATCACTAGGGCGAAGGAACTGTGGGGCTGATGATTAAAATGGTAGGTGGCTAAAGCTACGCAAAAAAGAGCAGTGAGTGATAGCGGTAGTGTGATGAGTAAGTTGTTCTTACGTTGGCTGCCCTCAATGTTCCATTTTGCTGAAATGATGGAATACATCAGGTAGTGAATAACAGGGATGCAATGGAGTGTGCCAATAAGTAGACTATGGTTTGTGTAGGTGAGCTTGGCACTGCGGAAGTAGTGAGTGCAGGCCCATAGGAACGGGAAGAGTATGGGGAGTATGCTCCATGGAGCCGTTTTTAGTAAGGTGAGCTCATCTTCCGTGAGTCCGTCTATGAGAGCTGAATGTGTGGAGCTTTCATTGATGAGATTATAACTCGAGTAATCTTGTTTGAGTTGTGTTAGATTTGTGTTAGATTTGTAAAGTTGTTCAATATCTACATCACTAGGTGATTCTGTCATGATGATAGCATTTTCGATTCTAACGATTTCTTTCTGTGTGTTAGAAATATGGTTAAATAGGCCATTTTTGACCCTGAGTAATTCTTGGTGAGCCTCAAGTTCTAGCAGAATGTTAGTTCTTTCTATTCTCTTTAGATAGATGGTAGTGGAGGTGTGGACTGCAGCAGACAGTGAAAGAAGTAAGAGTGTGCAGAATAATACGATAGTCTTAAGTGACTTTCGAGGAGGCTTAGCGGGCGTAGTGCTGTCAGTAGCAAAGGGGGAAGAGTGGGGTTGATATGGAGCAAATAACGGCGTTGTTCTCGCGTGAATCCAAGTTGAACTATTCGGGGGGAGGACTTGTGTTTCTGGAAGAATATTATCTCGCTGAATTAACTGTTTGATCTCACTGAGAGTGAGATCTGAGACGACCTCGCCTTTATCATTTTTATAGCACCACATGATTGCCTTTTTTGTAGAGCAATAGTTGAACGGGAAAAGGGTGTGTTAATCCAGTGACATAGGGCGTGGAGCCTTACGTTGCTTGGAATCTTCATCCGCTTGTTGTAGAGCGGAGGTTGGGGTTTGGTTGAATGGAGCTATTGAGCGACCAACTGGAGGAATGGATGGCAATGCTCCTGTATGTCCAGTAAGTGGGATTGGTGCTCCAGGAGGGGCTGGCATCGGTGGTTGCCCAGGTTGCCCAGGGTTAGAAGCCATATTGATTGGAGCTGGAATGCTATTTGCTCCCGCTGCACTTCCACCTGCTGCCCGAACAGGAGCTAAGTGTGCTGAGTTTTGCTGAATTGATGATGTGGCTTGCGCTTCAGTCTTCGAAAGCGGCATTGCTTTAGGTAATGCCGTACGTTGACGTTGGGGCGTAGGAATTGTGCTAGCTCCAGCTGGAGGTGCCGGTATTTTATGGGCGGCAGTGTGTGGTTTTGCTAGGGTCGGTGCAGAGCTTGGGATCTTCCCCGGAATCGGGTTAGCCGCTGTTAATGGCTTGGGGATAATACTTTGAGGTGCGGTAATTGGCGTAGGAGCAGTTGCTCCAGGAATTGGGCGAAGGGGTTGCGCACCTGTCAATGGCTTAGCAACAATGCTTTGCGGTGCTGTCATTGGCACAGGGCCCTTATGCTGTTGAGCTGCTGGTTGCTGTGCTGGTGAAGAAGGTTGCGGTTGACGCAATGGTGCGGCTCCGGTGATAGGAGTGGGAGCGGCGTGTGGTGCTCCAGCTGAACCATGCAGTGGTTTTAATATCGCGGTTCCGGTAACTGGAGTCGCAGGTTTTGGTTCAGGAGCTGGCTTAGATCTTGATAAGATGCCACCTGTCTTTTTTGAAGTAGGAGCTTCTGCTTCTGTAAGCTGCTTGACGACATTTTTTGGTTTATCGTCCTTAAAGAGTCCACCAACCTTAGATGCAGGAACCCATTCTTCAAGTTCTTGAGTCCACACGTATGTGCCACGATGAATGTCACCAGCCTTTGCCATCCTATTGAGGTCATCGGAGGATACTGGGCCGTCTTCTTCGTAGTTTTTGTTGATGTAATACCAATGTTGGTAGCCACTCATAGTTGTCTTGTTTTGCTAGAATAGTGGGTTATTTGCAAGGTCATAGTGAATTCCCACGAAGGGACTTCACTTAAACACTACTGAGGTTTGAAAGTTTTGGCAATCGAAAAGCGTAATACTTTGTTATGAAGTGCCTTGTCTTATCAGCTATAGGAGTTTTTGCGACATTGTCTTGTGCAACGCATGAGGTCGCTAAAACTGTCGACCGCCATAGCCAACGGGTGGGACAGGACTTCGCCGATGAGATTTTAGCTCAGTCGCCATTTGAATGTGTTACTCTGAATTGGGATGAGGCCCGAGAGTTGATGTATGACCGCAACCTAGCTGTGGCCAAGGCCTACGAATCAAAGCAAGAGGCTGCAGCAAGCTCTCCTTTGATTGCTGATCTTATGAATCACGTGCAATCTTCAGTGGGGGATACTGCTAGAGGGATTTTAAGTCCTGATGACTTGTTTAAGGTGGCGAAATCTCCCTTTGAGGAGCTTCCCAAGCATTTTGAAAATTTAGTGTCATTGAAGGATTTCTCACATAAAATGCAACTGCAGGCCTATGATGATGTGAAGGACGCGTCGCAGGCAGAGCATACTATTCGGGAAGAGGAAGTGAAACTGCAGTCGTTATTTGTCACTGGGTCTTTGCTTGAACAGCGATCTGATTTATTAAAACAGTGGGGCTCAAATGAGTCTTCCTCCGCTAAAATCAAATTGATGTTAAAAAAGGATAAAGCGACATATGTGGAATCACGAGAGAAGTGGCTAGATCAAGTTAGAGACTTTTTTAATGCAGAGTATGCGGATGTAAAGTTTTCTGGTTTGGGTCCGAAATTTCCGTATTACAGAAGTGTTTCAAATCCGCACTTCGAAAATTGGCAACGATGGCGTGTGCTTCAGCGTTCGGAGAAGTTAGCCACAGGCTTAAAAAAATTGCACGATGCTAGTCGGCCTGTAGTCCCAGGCACAAACCTGGTTAAGTCGAAGGTGTTGACGATGTTGCATGTGGCTACCATAGATGAGGATGTTCAAGATCAACAGGGGGTGCGTTCTAGTGCGCGAGGTGTTCTAAGAAACTGGAGAGAGCTTAAGAAACTACATGTTGAGCAAGCTCAGCTAAGTAAGCAACTAGATGGGCTTGACGGGCTGCAAAATATGACAGAAGCGCAACAAGTCAAAAAGTATAGCCTGGCGAAGAAAATTCTGGATGTGCAGCACAAAGAATTGGGTTACGCGAAGGGGCTATGGCTGATAGATGAACGGTGTTGGAAAGATTTGTCGTCGTGACATTATGGGTTGATATTTTAAGCTTAGCTCTATTGGATTCCTGCAAATGACTGTGAGTACTATTTTCTACGTGACAACGGCGATAAATGAAGGATACTAACCGCGAACACCACAGTTATGTACGAACGTAGAGTAGTTATCACAGGTATCGGGACGATTAGTCCACTAGGCAATGATTTAACAAGCACATGGGACGCGATGAAAGCTGGAAAAAGCGGCATCGGTCTTATTGAGCAAATTGATGTTGAACCGTATCCTTGCAAGATAGGAGGCGAGGTCAAAAATTTTAATCCGACGCCATATTACAATGACCCTAAGGACATTAAGCGTTCAGACCGCTATACCCAGTTCGGTATTTCATGTGCACGCATGGCAATCGAGCATTCTGGTATCGATCAGGCTGACGTTGACAAGAATCGTATTGGCGTGATAGTCAGCAGTGGTATCGGTGGACTTGGGATAATGGAAAGGCAACACACAGTGCTGATGGAAAAAGGTCCTCGGCGTGTTTCTCCCTTTGTGATTCCAATGATGATTTCAAATATCGCTTCAGGAATGATTTCTATAGAGTATGGTTACGGTGGACCAAATATGGCAATCGTGACTGCTTGTGCGACTTCTAACCATAGTATTGGTGAAGCGTGGAGAATGATTAAGTTCGGTGACGCTGATGCATTTGTAGCAGGTGGAGCTGAAGCAGCGATTCTTCCAATGGGTCTTTCTGGCTTTGCCAACATGAGAGCACTCTCAAGACGTAATGACGACCCGACTACAGCGTCACGTCCATTCGACTCTGGTCGTGATGGTTTCGTGATGGGTGAAGGTGCTGGTGTTGTTGTTATCGAAGAGTTAGAGCACGCTAAGAAGCGTGGAGCAACCATTTATGGTGAGCTAGTTGGTTACGGAGTGAGCTCTGATGCCTACCACATGACTTCACCACACCCAGAGGGTCACGGTGCCGCACGTTGTATGGACATGGCACTCAAGCACGCGAAGATGAACCCTGAAGACGTGACTTACGTGAATGCTCATGGAACATCGACCCCGTTGGGTGATGTGTGTGAGACTAAAGCGATTAAGCGTAGTTTCGGTGCATACGCAACTGACGGTTTGATTGTAAGTTCGACAAAGTCAATGACTGGGCACCTTCTCGGAGCAGCCGGTGGTGTAGAATTGGCAGCATGTTTGATGTCAATGCGAGATGGTATCGTAGCTCCTACGATCAACCTTCACGACCAAGACCCTGAGTGTGACCTTGATTACACTGCTAATGTAGCACGTGAAGTTAAAGTTGAGTCGGCCTTAAGTAACTCATTTGGATTTGGTGGTCACAATGCTTCATTACTGATCAAGAAATTCTCTTAATCAGCCTGAATACTCATGCAGGAAACTCTACAAGCCTACACCCGTCGCGTCACTTTTGCGGATACTGATGCAGCAGGAGTTGTGCATTTTAGCAAAATTCTTTGTTATATCGAAGAAGCTGAGCACGCTTATTTATTGAGCTTGGGGCTTGATGTCGTGAGCGAACGAGAAGGCTGGCCCATTGTAAAAGTGGATGTCGATTATAGACGGCCACTTCGCTTTAATGATGAGGTTGATATTTCTATCGAGCCATTTTCAGGTGGTCGTACTTCGGTGAGCTGGTCATTCGCTGTCTTTTGTGATGGTGCTATGGTCGCTGAAGGTATTTTGACAACCGTGCGTGTTGACGGGCAGGGGAAATCTCAAGAACTTCCTGAGGTATTACGCGAGCAGATATCAAACTCTGCAGTTGATGAGGGTGGCAACGAAGATGAATAATCTTGCCCTTTCTCTTCTTGTGCTTTTTCTAGGGTTTGCTAGTTTTTCTTGCAAACCTATTACGGATAGCTCCTCAGATGAGGTAGCAACCAGAACAACGACTCAAGACCTTGCTCGTGTTCCCAAGAAAATTATTACCAATAGCACTATGTCAGATACAACAGCAATTATTAACGAGAAGTGGCCTGAAGCAATCACAACAGCCTCAGGGCTTAAGTATGTCGTCACACAAGAAGGTGAAGGAGATGCAAGCCCGCAAAAGGGCTCAACTATCACAGCTCACTACACTGGAATGTTACTTGATGGATCGAAGTTTGATTCCTCAGTGGATCGCAACGAGCCATTCGTGACGGCGATTGGTGTAGGTCAAGTGATTGCCGGCTGGGATGAAGCATTTGTCAGCATGAAGAAAGGTGAGAAGCGCACCTTGATTATTCCACCAGAACTTGGTTACGGAGCTGGTGGCTATCCTCCCATTATTCCAGCAAATGCGACACTCGTATTTGATGTCGAGTTGCTTTCGTTCTAGAGGTTTTTAGTGAGTAATAAGCGGTGTTGATGGTGTGTTTGACGCTGTCATTTAAGCACTCAAGCATGAGCAATGTATTTTTTTGAGGATTCTCAAAATCTCTACTGGACGAATGCCATTTCCTCGCGCATTACTTCTCAGCCTCATTGATGAACAACGAGGCAAATTGAAACAATTATTATGGATATCCAAATTGCAACTCTTTGTAAAAGTGCCACTGAGTTTCCGAACCAGGAAATGGTAATCGTCGGAACTCTTGACACAATCGCAGCTTCTGAACTTCCCGTAGTGATCCCACAGTGTGCGATCGCTATGCGTCTTTGCATCACTCCTGAAGATTCTGGTGAACACCAATTTGGTGTGAATATCATCGATGCTGACGGTAACTCACTTGATGAAAATATGCCGATCATGGCAGACATGCCAATCGATCTTCCTGAGGCAGTTCCATTCATCACTCGTAACCTAGTTCTCAACCTACAAGGTTTGAAGTTCCCGGTAGATGGAGTTTACTCAATCGATCTTACACTCGATGACGAGTTGGTGCAGCGTGTTCCACTTCGCGTCATTCAATTAGACGAGAATGGCGAGCCTACAGACCTAGGCTAAGCATATTAAATTTGTAGAGCCCTCTCTGAATCTCAGAGGGGGCTTTTTTATTATCCATAACTGCACTTCTTAAGATGAAATATAAAACTGTTGTGATCACTGGAGCATCTTCTGGACTCGGTGAAGAATTCGCAAGGCAACTGGCACCTGATAGCGAACACCTTGTTTTAGTGGCTCGTCGTCGAGATCGTCTGGAGGCATTGCAGCAAGAGCTGTTGGCTGAGTTTGATTCGTTGAAAGTGAGTGTCGAGGTAGTGGATCTTAATGAACCTTCTGAATTAGAGTCCTTGAGTCGTTCGTTTCAAGAGGGGAAGTATCAGCCACATGTGTTAGTTAACAATGCGGGTTTGGGAGACTTAGGTTGTTTTGAGAAATCTCAGTGGCAGAAGATTGAGGCGATGATGCAGTTGAACATGATCGTGTTAACGCGTGTCGCCCACGCTGTCATCCCTGTAATGAAGGAATTGAATGGTGGTTACATTCTCAATGTTTCTTCGATGGCGGGGGTTATGCCGATTCCAGACTTGGCGGTTTACGCAGCGACCAAGGCCTACGTGAGTAGTTTCTCAGAGGCCTTACGTTTAGAGTTACGCGAAGAAAATATTCACGTGACGGCATTGTGCCCAGGACCGGTGAAGACTGAATTTGGCCAGAATGCACGGAGAACTGACAACGAGAAAGAAACTGAGATGAAAGAGTTGACCTATGTCAGCAAAGAGCAGTGTGTGCGTGCAGCTTTAAACGGCATGGATATGCAGAAAGCAACGGTATTTCCGGGTTTTTTGATCAAGGCATCGACCACCTTTTTTAAAGCCCTCCCAATGCCGGTTATAAGACTGATTATGGGGCGGCGTCCTCGTCGTATCGATTAGTCACTCTTCTCGTAGTGGAGTTGTCTGACGGTCTCGCATTGAGAGATACTGAGTGTGCTTTCAGGTTGCATCTAAGGGTGTCTGTGTTAGGTTGGCAACTATGAACGAACTCTTGCTTAAGAACCCTGTGTTTAAAATGGCGGCTGACCAGTTTGATCGCACTGCAGACTTCCTTGAATTAACAGAAGATGTGAGAGAACGTTGTAAGTGGCCGAAGCGCCTGATTACGGTGTCTATCCCGATTAAATTGGATGATGGATCGACCAAGGTGTTCTTTGGTTATCGTGTGCAGCACCATCTGTCACGTGGGCCAGTGAAGGGCGGCTTACGTTATTCTCCTTCGGTCGATATAGGCGAGGTCGCTGCTTTGGCCATGTGGATGAACTGGAAGTGTGCTTTGATGGGTTTACCTTTTGGGGGTGGTAAAGGAGGAGTCGCGTGTAATCCGAGAGAGATGTCAGAGCGTGAGCAAGAAGCTGTGACGCGACGCTTTGCGGCAGAGATGACACCATTCATTGGGCCTGAGATTGACGTGATGGCCCCTGATATGGGCACCAACGAGCAGACGATGGCATGGATCACCGATGTCTATGCTCAGCACCATGGGCATTTGGTTCCGGGTGTAGTCACTGGTAAGCCAGTGAACTTACAAGGGTCTGAAGGCAGAACTGCCGCGACTGGGCATGGAGTTGCATTCTGTGCGACATTAGCTTTACAAAAAATTGGGCAAAATGAAGGTTCAGTGGTGATTCAAGGCTTTGGTAATGTCGGCTCTTATGCTGCCTTAACGATGGAGCGCTTTGGTTCTACTGTGCTTGCCGTTTCTGATATCACTGGCGCGATATATAATGCTGAGGGATTGAGTATTAAGAAGTTGATAGTCTATGTGCAATCGACTGGCGGGGTGAAGGGTTTTCCTAATTCTGAGGCGATTGATCCTGATGAGCTTCTGATGCTTGAGTGTGATGTGCTCATTCCTGCAGCGATGGAGCGTGTTATCACGAAGGACAATGCGGCGGGGTTGAAGTGTAAAATTCTGGCGGAAGCTGCGAATGGTCCAACGACTCCTGGAGCGGATGCAATCATTGAGGCTCGTGGAGACATCTATGTTATTCCTGATGTGTTATGCAATGCTGGCGGTGTGACGGTTTCTTACTTTGAATGGGTGCAAAACTTACAACGCATGCAGTGGTCAGAGCAAGAGGTTCTCACCAAGCTGGAGACGATGCTGAAAAAAGCATTTGATCGCGTGTCGTGGTATGCAGGCAAGAATAAAATCTCTTACCGCATTGCAGCACTGGCGATTGGAATTAAAGAAGTGGCGGATGTGAAAGCTCAGCGAGGGTTGTTCCCATAGGGTCGAGTTGGCGGAAAGTTCCGTGGAACTTCTGAGTGTTTATACCATTCTGAGGATCAAAAAATCTGGGTGAAATATTACGCGAAGGTCTTGGCAAATGCCTTGTCCATGGCGTCGAGTGTGTCGTCGATGTCACCAGTTGAGTGAGCCATCGAAATGAAGCCAGTTTCGTAGGGTGATGGGGCGAAGTAGACACCTTCATCGAGGAGGTTCCAGAAGAACTTCTTGAAGGTTTCCATATCAGCTCCCTTGACTGAATCCATGTTGATGATTTCTTCGTTGGTGAAGAACAGGCAGAACATAGAACCAATGCGGTTGAATTGGTAGTCGAGATTGTATTTCTTGAGAAGGTCTCTGATACCGGCTTCGAGGCGAGCTCCGATGACCTCTAGAACGTCCCAGCCTTTAGCGTGTTCTAGTTCCTTTAGTTGGGCTAAGCCTGCGGCCATGGCGAGTGGGTTGCCACTGAGTGTGCCAGCCTGGTAGACGGGTCCGTCAGGAGCTAAGTAGTCCATGATTTCGGCTTTGCCGCCGAAAGCACCAACGGGAAGACCGCCACCAATGATTTTACCTAGACAAGTGAGGTCAGGAGTGACGCCGGTAAGTTCTTGAACGCCACCACGCGCAACGCGGAAACCAGTCATCACTTCATCAAAGATGAGCACGGTGCCGTATTTCTCTGTGATGTCGCGAAGGAACTGTAAAAAGCCTTCTTGCGGGAAGATAAGGCCCGCATTAGCGGGGATTGGTTCGAGTATAATGGCTGCGATTTCGTCGCCACAGGCATCGAATACTTGCTGAACTGCTTCAGGTTTGTTGAACGGAACTGTTATGGTGTGCTTGGCAAAGTCCTTTGGTACACCGGCTGAATCTGGCTCGCCGTGTGTTAGTGCTCCTGATCCAGCACATACGAGAAGGTGATCGACGTGGCCGTGGTAGCAGCCTTCGAACTTGAGAATCTTGTCACGCTTAGTGAAACCACGAGCGAGTCGGATAGCTGACATGGTGGCTTCGGTACCAGAGTTGACCATGCGCACTTTTTCGAGAGATGGAACCCAGTCGACAAGCGTTTGGGCCATTTTGATTTCCCATGGGTTTGGTGTGCCGAAAGAAACACCGGTTTTGGCAACTTCATGGATTGTTTGGGTGATGACGATTGGTGCGTGACCTAAGATCGCTGGTCCCCAAGTTCCTATGTAGTCGATGTAAGTTTTGGCATCGACATCAGTGATGCGGCAACCGTGGGCTTTTTGGACGAAGAATGGATCGCCATCGACGTTTTTGAAGGCACGCACAGGTGAGTTGACGCCGCCTGGGATGAGTTCTTTAGCTTTTGCGAAAAGTTTTTTAGAGTTGTGGCCGACTGACATGAGATTGGATATTGGTTAGATTAATAAAAAATGAGGACGGAAACAGAGGTATTACTTCTTGATCTCTGTGCCGATCCCAGACTTGGTGAAGATCTCTAGCAGAAGTGAATGTGGCATGCGTCCGTCAACGAAGTGGACTTTACCTACACCTGATTCGAGAGCATCTAATGCGGATGAAACTTTTGGGATCATGCCGCCAGCGATAACGCCATTGGCGATGAGTTGTTTGGCTTCTGTTGGGTTGATAGATGGAATGAGAGTTTCTGCATCATCTTTGTTGAGCAGTACACCAGGAACATCTGATAGGTAAATGAGCTTAGACACTCTGAGTTCTTTAGCGAGAGCTGCTGCAGCAAGGTCAGCATTGACGTTGAGTGGCTTGCCGGTGCCAAGTTCTGAAGCAACAGGTGAAATGACAGGGACGATCTCAGCGTTGAGAGCCTCGTGCATTTTTTCAAGTTGGCTGCTAACAACACGGCCGACACGGCCGATGTCTTGGGGGTCGCCATTCTCATCGATTCCTTTGATACGTTCACCGATGAAGACATCGGTTCCTGGGACGCCAGTAGCTTTGCCGCCGAAGTCGCGGATCATGTTGACGAGCTCAGGATTAATGGTGTCAGAAAGCGTTTTTTCCACGATGGTCATAGCTTCCGGAGAAGTTACACGGAAGCCACCGATAAATGTGGCATTGAGGCCAGCTTCACGCATTGCGGTAGAGATGGCCTTGCCGCCACCATGAACCACAACTGGATTGATGCCACAGACTTCGAGGAAGACGATGTCACGCATGACCTTTTTTACCAATTCAGCACTCTCCATGGCGGAGCCACCCATCTTGATGAGGAAGGTTTGCCCCCTGAAGGCTTGCAGGTAGGGGAGTGCCTCTATGAGGACTCCCGCTTTATTGGTTGCGTCGTTTCTAGAAGATGTCATGGAATGAGCGATCGGTAGTAGATTCTGGTGATTTAGTCAAACCGTGTGAGTCGTTTTTTCTCATCTTTATCCGTTGTCGTGGTGGGACGACGGAGATTCCACTTGGTGGAAAGGTAGGTGCTGACAGCCCAGCCTGCGATGATGATGGTGAGCACTGGGCTTATGGGCATCCAGTAGCCAGCGGAGGAGAGCAGCAAGACTGATAATGGCCAGAGAGAAACAAGGAGGAGGGAATAGGCTAGATGGCGATTGCCACCTCTTAGGGTGTAGAAACTGGCACAAATGAGGGTGAACTCTACCAGGATACAGGCCTCCAGCCAGCGGGGTAGGCGGAAGTAGGTGACCGCTTGGTTAAATTCTGGCGTTTGGAATAAACCATGCAGTTTAACGTAAGGTTGATCGACCAGTTGGATGGAAATATCATCGGTGTCAGTTGAGGTGATCAACACATGCGGACTGAGATGTTTATGGGCGTTAGCATCCTTGTCACTATCTGGATTTTCTCCATTGGCGAGAGCTTCGACTTCATCATCGAACATCGAATCAGCAGAGATACTAGCAGGCGGTGTGATTTCAGGAAGTGTGATAGTGGCACAGCCAAAGTTGTCGATGGCGATGGTGGGGCCATCTTTGCCAAGTTTTATAAACTGTCCGAGCTCGATGGTGAGGTCACTGATGTCGACCTCGGCCAATGCCATGGTTGAGAGGATAAGTTGGTGTAGAATGATGTGATCATTCCAGCGAGCGAGTAGGAATGTTTTTCCTTCTGGTGCTTGTTCAGACTCGAGTGCTGTGAAGCCAAACTTGACGCAGCTGGGGATGTCTTGAGCATTGGAAAAGTTGACACCATCGACAGGAGAGTGGATCACTTTGTTGACTGTTGGAAGAGTATTGGTGTTACCGATGACTTCGGTGATGGGCACGCCACTGCGTTTGAGGTATTCAGGAAGCTCTTCTTGTATTGCTGAGCGCGTGAACTGGAGAGGGATAAGGACGCTTTTAAAGGGCGGGGAGTTTTCGCTAGAGAAAACTTGTTTTACTAAATTATTGAGAACACCTTCGGATTCTTCGCGGTGGAACTGGGTGCTGAAGTGGATGTGTTGTGCTCCGTCATTGCGCAGTTCTTCAAGTATGAGAGCCACATCTGAAGCTGTTGGAGGAATGCTGGTATTGAGTTTTGTGCTGTTGAGGTCGAAGTCGACAATGCTCATCGGCAAGGTGTCGACATGTTGTTCGTCGCGTGCCTTGAGGCTACGGCTATCGTCCATGCCATTGTAGTCGGCCAGTTCGTAGCTTTGTTGGTGGATAGATTTAGTCGTGTTGCTGAACATCCAGTTGTCGACTCCTCTAAAGGGAAGAATTTTGATACCAAACAATAAGATAGCAATGCCTGAGAGTAGGCAAACGCTCAGGATCGTCAGGTAAATGGCAAAATTACGTCTCACAAGATGGATGTGCCAAAATTAAACTTTATCGAGCACGGGTAGCAGAGCGGATTCTAGTCCAGTTCCTGCGATGAGTTCCTTGAGCGATGCGGCAGCGGTAGGAATGTGTTGTGCATACCATTCGTCCTGTTGTTTTGAGACGATTTGCCCAAAGGCACCGAGTGCTTGCATGAGGCGTTGGATGGCACATTTCTTTAAAATATCATCGATCGGGCGTTCTTCGGTGATGTCTTCCCATAGGTCGAGGAGTTTTTCGCGTTCCTCAGCTGAGTGGTTCATGTAGGGGTCGAAGATTAAGGAGGCCAGATCGTATTCTTGGCGACCGTAGCGCATCCCTTGGAAATCGATGAGGAATGCCTTGGAGTCGTGGAGGAGAATATTTTGGCTTTGCAGATCGCGGTGCACTAAGTTTCTGGCAGAGGTTCCAAGTTGTTCCGCCATTTTTTTAAGTGCTGGATGTTCGCGCAGTGAAGCTGTTTCAGCAGCAGTCATGCCTAGGTGAGACTCAGCAAGGAAGTCGAAAAAATACTCTTGTTCCCAGCGGTAGAGGGATGCGTCGAACGGCGGTTGGAAGTCGATGTCCTTTGGCGGACGTGTGTAGAAAAGTTTGTCAAGTTGCTGGAAAACCGATTTGTAGTAGGGTTCACGGACTTCCCAGGCTTCGCCTTTGAGCGATAAGAGGTCGGTGTCACCAAGGTCTTCGACGAGTGCACAACGGCGTGCTATATTGTCGTAGAGTACTTCAGGGACATTGAGTTTGGCCTTTTTGAGGAACGAACCTACGGGGAGGTAGTTCGCATTATCCGCACGCTCCATGGTGTAGTGAATCCCAATATAAGTTGTGTGACCTTCTGCTTTGATGCGCACGATGGTGCGTCCAGAAGCCCCCTTTTTGATGGGTTCGATAGAGACCTTGTGCAATGGCTCAAGGTGTAGGTGGTTACGTGTTGCTGTAAGGAGCGTGTCGGTGGGCATCTCTAAAATGTTGAATTAGGATAGGAAAATAGCGTGAATTAGTTCAGTTGCAATAGTAGACTTCGCCTTGCAGGGGGATTCTGACTGGCTGGGCACAAAGAAGGAGCACTATTGCGTGTGCTCCTTGAGAGGTTTTAGTAGAATTTGTTCTACTAGCGAAGCTCGCGGCGAAGGAGAAACCCATATGGCTGAGGCCGATGAGTGCTAGGGATGATACTTAGCGAGGTCTGGCGATGACGATGCCAGCGTGCTTTTTAAACTTTTGGAGGTAGGCCGATATGGTGTCGTCGATAACAACCTTTTTATAGGTGGTGGAGGCGTGCATGAAGCGTGCTTTACCAGCTTTGTCTTTGACGATGATGCCGACGTGTGAGCAATAGGAACCATTGTCGTTGCGGGCAATGCCGATGATGTCGCCATTTTTGAGATCCTTTTCGATGGCGGCGACCTTGTCTTTTGGTACCATGTAGAAGCGCATTTTGGTGAGGCGTTTCTCGTGTTTGGCCATACCTGAGCGCAGTGAAGGATTGTGCTTGAGGTAACGATAGTATTTCCACAATTTGGTCATCTCTTCGCATCTATTCGGCATCTCTAGGTGGGGGAATGACTTGGTGATGTTTTTGACATGCTTACGCTTTTCGTTATCGAGATGCCATTCCATCAGGTAGTGGATCCGGTCGAGATAGTTGCCATTGCATTTGCCTGAGCGGTAGCGGGTATTTTCGATTTCAGCAAGTAGCTTGCTAGTGGTGTGTGGCGATTTTCTGTCTTCTAGGATTCTCGCGGTGCAGAGGACGGTTTCAAAGAAAGTCCAGCAATCGAGTCCATGGAAGTTGACCGATGGGGATTCAATGTGATCGTCAATTTCTAGGGTGTAGCCTTTGTAGGGAACACCTTTGAGTTGGAGAGCGATGTTGACCATGCGATCACCGATGCTGAGTGCATACCACTTTTCTAGTTCGGCCTTTTTGACGATGGCTTCGAACTTTTCTTTGCCGATGAAGGTTTTGGATTGTGGCAGGAACTCTTTTGCCAAGCATGGTGAGAAGAAGGCAAAGCAGAGGCTAAGAGTGAGTGATAGAAATCGAAGAGGCATCTGACACAGTCTATTCTACAGTAGGCAGGAGCGCAAGTGGGAATAGAAATGAGGAGTCCTTTTTAGATGGTGGAGAGTTGGTGTTTTGACAGAATTAACAAAATTTGCAGAATGAACATAATTTATTGGGATGCTGGACTAGCCCTTGATTCTAGCTCCTCAATTCTTACTCCACCCATCATCAGCAGTGTGCTGATGATGGGATAAGACTTGCTAGCAGCTTGTGGACTCAATAGCTTAGTGAAGATGAAAGATTACACGGAAGTGATGCAGTTGCTTTTTCCTGAGGACTTCAGTGCGTCGAGTTATTCGATTGTAGAAGGGATTCAGCTGATGTGGGATAGTGGCTCAAGGGGGATATCAGGGCTTATCTTTGGATTCTCGATCGTATTTCCTATCTTGAAGCTGATGATTTTGTGGTTGGCGGCGATGCGACTTAGGCGAGATGATTGTCCTGGTCGGATGCTGAAGTTTGTGGAGAAGTTAGGTAAGTTCTCTATGATCGACGTGTTTGTGATTTCAATCTTGATTGTAACGATCAAGGGATTACCTGGTGGATCGCAGATTCATGCTGAATGGGGGCTTTATGTATTTGCTGTCAGCGTGGTGTTGTCGATTTTTGCTGGATTCATCTTGTCTAAGAAAGTTCAGCCCCTAGACGTATAAGTAATAGATTATGCAGAAGCTCTTCATCATTGTTTTTTTACGCATCGGCTTAGGCCTGATGTGGATTGTTTCAGCTGGGCTGAAGTTGATGGACCTTGATGTGTTCACCCGCGATGTAAGGAACTACAAATTTCCATTGGTGGATGTGGCACCGGGCGATGTCATTGTTGGCTACGGCTTACCGTGGCTTGAGTTGATCGTTGGTGTGCTGTTGGTGATTGGGATTTGGGTGAAACCCAATTATCTAATTTCAGCGGGTATGTTCGTGATGTTTTTGATAGGTATTGGCTACGCTAAGTATCACGGACTGAAGATTAATTGTGGTTGCTTTGGTGCAGGCGAGGACCCGATCACCGTGTGGCACTTTGTCGGTTTAGGGCTCGGCCTGTTGGGTGTAGTTGCTCTATTTTTGATCAAAGAAAAACCCGCGGAGCTAGTGCTTTGTCAGGGCTAAAAATTAGGGTTGGCGAAGAATATTTTTTTTGAGAGCGAGGCGGGAGGTGATCAATGAATCGGGATTCTTTGACCACCCCACCAACGTAGCTATCAGAGAAAAGGTTCGAGCTTCTCCAATAAACCGCAAGGCACTTCCCATAAACCATAAAAATAAACCAACCCTAATTCTTAGTGTTGACGGAGCACTAGGCTCGGCGGGTGATTGAAATTCTTAATACTTAATCTGTTTTTAGCTTGGCGGCAAGATGCCCCCGCTACGGATTAAAACGGCAGTCCGCCTTTGCCGCCTTTTTTACCTTTGCGGAGCATGTCTTGCATGTCAGCAAGTTGTTCCATGCTAGGACCGCCTTTTGGCATTGCTGGCATTCCGCCTTTACCGCCTTTTTTAGGAGCACCGCCTGACATTTCGCCGATCATTTTTTCGATGTCCATGTCGCCCATGTTTGGCATTGCTGGCATTCCGCCTTCGCCACCCATTCCGCCAAGTGCTTGCATCATTTGCTTCATCTTGCCCTTGTTGCCCATCATCTTCTTCATGTTGATGAAGTTCTTGAGGAGCTTGTTGACTTCGAGGACTGTGTTGCCGGAGCCTAGAGCGATACGCTTACGGCGAGTGCCTTTGATGAGAACTGGGCGTGAACGTTCCGTTGGAGTCATCGAGAGAACGATAGCTTCCATGCGACGCATGCGTTTGTCATCGAACAGATCTGACGGAATTTGCTTCTTGAGGTTACGCATTCCTGGGAGCATTCCGAGGATGCCATCAAGTGGCCCCATGCTTTTGATCATGTTCATCTGATCAAGGAAATCATTGAAGTCGAACTTGCCTTCTTGCATGCGCTTGGCAGTGCTAAGTGCTTTCTTCTCGTCGATCTTTTCAGAAACTTGCTCAACCATGCTGACCACGTCACCCATGTCGAGGATTCGGCCGGCCATACGTTCCGGGTGGAACTCAGCGAGGTTATCGATTTTCTCACCTTCACCGATGAACTTGATTGGCTTGCCTGTGATAGCACGCATCGAAAGTGCAGCACCACCGCGGGCGTCACCATCGAGTTTTGTGAGTACAATACCGTCGATGCCAACAGCTTCGTCGAATGACTGGGCTACTGTTACCGCTTGCTGACCCGTTGCGGAGTCGGCCACTAGGAGAGTTTCTCCTGGATTAACAAATTTGTGGAGATCTTTGAGCTCGTTGATGAGCTTTTCGTCGATTTCTTGACGTCCCGCCGTGTCGAAAATGATTGCGGTTCCGTCTTGAGTCTTAGCCCACTCGATGGCGTCTTTTGCCACTTTGACCAAATCTTTTTCAGTGGGGTCAGGAGTGTAGCATGGTACACCGATTTGCTTGGCAAGTGTGGCCAATTGGTCGATCGCAGCAGGACGGTACAAGTCACAAGCAACAAGGAGTGGACGGCGACCGTCTTTCTTGAGTTTGTGTGCAAGTTTAGCGCAAGTTGTTGTTTTACCAGCACCGTTGAGGCCCACCATCATGATGTGTGCAGGAGCAGTGAGGCTGATTGGAGTGTGGTCACCACCAAGAAGAACGGTGAGTTCGTCGTGGAAGATCTTAACGATTTGCTCACTAGGCTTCACCGACTTGAGCACTTCAGCCCCCATTGCACGTTCTTTGATCGTTGCGATGAACGCTTTTGCGACGTTGAACTCGACGTCGGCATCGAGTAGTGCCAAGCGAATTTCGCGAAGCGCATCGGTGATATTCTTTTCAGAGATTTTGCCAACTCCGCGAAGGTTACGGAATGACTTATCAAGGCTGTCGACGAGTGAGTTAAACATAATGAGCTGAAATGGTTACGGTTCGAGAGGGGGATATGCTCTAGGTTGAGACATTTGTCAATGAGGATACTAGGGCATTGTGGGCTTGGACGCAGCTATCTGGTTCAAGGTAACGAGCAATTGAATCAGTAATGGAGGTGAACTTTAGCACTACCTCTATAAATTAAAAACAGCTCCGCTAAGATGTGTGATTTTGTAGTTAAATTACACATACAGTATGGAGCTGTCTGATGCTGGGCAGTTGAGCCCAGTTTATGGATTAATTGGTTGTCGCTAAGATTGTGATAATTATTGGGCGTATTGCTCTCCCAAAGACTTAGCCAATACTTGGCTTGCTTCAGAAAGCTGGCCGAGTGGGTAGTCGATAATTTTGCCAGATTTTATCATAAAGCTGACCTTTGTACCGTTCAATTTGATAAATTTGGCAACAACTTTTTTTCCTTGAGCGTTGTTCCAGTTTAAGAATTTTCTGTCGGTGTAGTCTGATTTCGGCGAATCTTTTTGAGTGTCAGCGGGAGCGTTGTCGTCATTAGCGACCTCCTTTTTTTCTAGTTTTAGTTCGCCAGTCTTTTTAGCGTCACTAATTTTCTGTTTAATGTCACCGAACGCCTCTTTCCACTTTTGGTTTATCATCCCTTTGTAGTTAAAGGAACCATAAGTCTTGGTATGTGATACATTCATTACCACTCCGAAAGGGACAGCTCCCCCCCCCGATTTTGCAGCTTTGAAGACTTCACGCTTTATAGACGCTGGAAGGTTTTTCATCTCACTGGAATCAATAAAAACAACAGTCCCGTACTTTCTTAACTCTTTCATTGCTGCCACACTGACAGTTCCTGAACAAGTTGCTCATGATTGGGCTAGCTTCTTCATCGATACAAAATAGAAAACTGCCTTCTCTTCTTTGTCAGCTTCTGCGTGAGCTTCTTCGATCTCATTTAATTCGAAGACTTTACTGGGGATGGTGATGGCTTGTAGACCTGTGATAAATAGTGCTGAGAGAAGCACTATGGGTGATATTTTTTTCATAGGAGTGTGTTTATGTTGAGGAGAAATGTTAATCAAAGAAGATTTATTGTAGATTATTTAATAAAGGGTAAGGCCCGAATGGCAATACAATTTTTTGTAAGCCCCTTGAGAGGGAGGATAGTGTATACTTTATTTTACTTATCTGCTCCTTCAACTGATGTGTCTGGCTGATCGCTGATGAGTGAGCGAGGCTGATACTCGGCAGTGCGATCGACCAGGAATGTCCACTTCATTGGTGGCTCGGGCTTGGTTTCGCCAATGAGTTTCCATGTGATCTTGACC
>CAXMOB010000013.1:0-4130 GCA_964194815.1 Vicinamibacteria bacterium
GATGGTAGGTACAGGCTGGGCGACAAAAGTGCTGGCTGCTTATATTGATTTGAATCCACTGCGGGCAGGGATGGTGGCTGATCCAGCGGAGTATAAGTGGTCGGGCTATGGTGAAGCTGTGAGCAAGGGAGGCTTGGCGAAGAAGCGTTTGTATAGCGTGATGACAAGCTGTGAGGCTGGTGCTACCTTAGGCTCTCATGAGGCAGGTAATGCTACTGAGGCGATGCATCAGTATCGCATGATTTTAGCAGAGGAGGGGCAAGAGGAATCAACTGAAGGAGGCCCGTTGCCTGGGCAAAAGAAGTCAACCATGGCAAAGCGAAAAAAAGGATTTAGCAAGCAAGAGCTTGAGCGTGTATTGGAAAGTGGAGGGAAGTTGAGTTTAGCTCAACTGCTACGATGTAAAACTCGCTACTTCACTGCGGGCTTTGCGATAGGCAGTGAGGTGTTTGTGGAGCGGGTGTTGCAAGATATTCAGGTGAAAACTGGGCAGTTTAGCGAACGTCGAGCGAAAGCTAGTAGAGTGAGACATGGAGAGCGCGCTACGGATGGTCTATTTTGCTTTAGGAAGCTGCAAAAATGTGCAGTTGAAGGTAGCGATTCGTAAACGACTCCTTGTTGTGTATTTGCGTTGAACCGGTTGAAATAACAAAAAATCGCCTCGCTCAACTTGCTTTTCTTTCCTGCGACAGCACTGCTAGTTGCCGGAGGTTGCCTACTGGCTAGATTTGGTTTTTACGCAGCTCGTCAGCGAAATTTGTTTGCCAGTAGTCGCCGGTTTCCACATGGAGGCAGGTGAGCCAGCCGCCTCTGCCAGGATCGGTGTCGATACACACTGCGTGGCCTAAGTTGAGAGGGATATGATTCTTTTGGGCAGTGTGGCCAGCTATCATGATTTTCCCTGAGATATGAGGGCTAGGGTTTCCAAACTTTTTATGAATCAAGGTGAAGGGAAGTTGGTGGTCGACAGCAATATCAGCTTCTAGGTTGGCATGCACAAAGATATGACTTTCTGTTTCAATATACGGCAGAGTGGTCCGGATGAATTCCCAGTGGGAGGCAGGCACAGCAGCTAGTCCATCTGGGCCATAGGAATCGAGAGTTTCTACACCGCCCCAGGCTGAGGTCCAGTGGTCGTGCTCAGTTTGGTCCATCGGTGCGAGCAGGAACTTCTCTTCATGGTTGCCGAAGAGGAAGGTGATGTCGAATTCTTGTGATTTTAGGTCGATCAAAAAGTCGATTACGCCTTTGCTATCAGGACCACGGTCGACGTAGTCGCCCATGAAAATGATGCGATCAGAGGGTTGAGGATCAATCGTTTTCCAGAGGGCCTTCAGCGGTTTTAGGCATCCATGGATATCGCCAATTGCAAGTGTTCTCATGGAGCTTATCCTGCCGTAAAGTTGAGCACTTGGCAAGAGGATGACACAAAATGAGCCGTGACATCACTGTGCCACGGCTCATGAGAAAAAATGGTCGGTTAAGATTCGCTGTTGTAAGCCTCTTCGCCGTGGATAATGAGTTCGATGATGAGCCAGACCGTGACCGCAGTGGCTGCGGCAATTTGTGTGGTGAGCATGGCCATTCCTGCGCCAGCTCCTGCAGAAGCTGCAGAGCCAGCATTGAAGCCGAACCAGCCTACCCAGAGAAGGGCTGCACCGATGACGACGTAGACGACGTTATGTGGCACCAGAGGTGATTTGTTGAAGCCTTTACGAGGCCCTACCATGATACAAGCAATGAGGCCTGCTATACCGGCATTGATGTGCACTACGTTACCACCAGCAAAGTCGATGGCCCCCTGACCTGCAGACATGAGCCAGTTACCATCTTCTGAGTGAAAAAGTCCGCCACCCCAGGCCATGTGCCATATTGGGAGATAAGAGAAGATGACCCAGATGACGGTGAAGACCATCATGGCAGAAAATTTCATGCGTTCGGCAAAGGCACCGATGATCAAGGCAGGTGCAATCATGATAAAGGTCATCTGGAAGGTGACCCAAACACTTTCGGGGATAGATCCATTTGCTTTGTCATGCTCTTGGGAAATATGGTCGAACAGCACAAACTCTGATTTCCAGCCAAACAAACCGCCCAATTGTGAATCTCCAGCGGCTACAGCATAGCCGAAGACGACCCAGATGAGTGAGATGACGCCGCAGCAAGCAAAGCACTGCTCCATCACGCATAATGATTCTTTGGCTTTGTGGGAACCTCAAAATAGACTTTTTGAGTCAGTATCGCACACCTACGGGGGGTGGGGGTCACCAGCAGTAGTGAAAGAGACATTTATATAGGGAGCTAGAGTGACCAATCTAGGAAATGAAAATGGCTCTCGGTTTGTCATTTTGTTCACCGTTGTATAGTGAGAACGAGGTGACTTATTTGCTCTTTCTATTTGATTGCGATTTGATCTGACTGAAGATGAGGGGTGAATGCTTGTTATAGTCGTTCGCATTCTCTAGAAACCGAGAGTAGTCCTTGTGGGTTTTTCCTACCATGTGGGTAATGAGTTTACCTTCGCACGTGATCATTTCCCCTTGGTGTTTGACTGAGGCTCTAACTCGAGCACCGATTGGGAAATCGTAGTCGTTATGAATGACGTTGCGGAAGGTGTAATTTCCCTGTTTGTCAGAGGTCGTTTTATTAAAGCCAGACTGCATGCGAAAGTGTGCGAAAGAACCGATTCCAATATGGATCATTTCGAGCGATGCTCCAGCAACGGGAGAGCCGTCGGCAGCGGTGATCTTGCGTGTGATGGGAGCTAGTTTATGAAGTTTGATAGTTTGTGGTAACCACCACACATAGCAGTGGAGTGCGTAGCCGGGGACATCGATGAGGAAGGCTTCGATGAGGCTCCGACTTTTCCGATCAGTATCTTTACGAAAAAATGTATCAGGAATCTCGAAGACTCCTTGAGGGCTGGTGGTCAGTTGGAGAAGTTTTGGGACTACTTTTTTATTATTTTCTATAGTATTTTCAGATAAAAGAGAGAGCTTTGTTGATTTGGCGAGTTTGCCATCTGGTAACATGAGGGTCACTTTGAAGTCGGCAAATGTACAGCTCAGCATGAGCGATGAGAGTAATAGAATGAGCTTCATAACTGGCAAAGTAGCATGGTAAACTAGGTCAGTCTGTAAGGAGTTTGTAAAATTAGTCGGAATAACGACTTGAAGATCTGCCTCCTACGTTTATGAGGTGGTTGAAATGGTGGTGTTAAAATCTAGTAAAGCAATTGGGACCTTCCTTGGGTTGGGGACACATGTATGGCTAGAGATCAATGCTGAGGACGGAACGAAAACCACGTTTTCAGGTTCTAAAGTTGGAAGTTTACTGGGTGCTATCAAAAACTATAGGCGGGATTTTGATAAGCCGGCTCACCGCGGCTTTATAGAAATTCTAGCACCTGAAGGTGTGTGTGATAGCGATTGGGATGCTGCTATCATAGAAGCGGGCGACAAGATCATAGAAATATGGCATAAAAAACTCCCTTTTAGCGGAGCCTTTCCAGATCATGTGGTGAAAGGAAATTGTTGCACCATCGTCAATGCCATCATCAAGGATGCTGGTGGTTGTATCCCAAGAAAGCGTTTATGGGGCTTTGCTCCTGGGATGAATGTTCTGCGATGTGACTGGTGAACTTTATGGTTTTGTCTCCAAGTAAAGCTTGTAGAGTGCTTCTACTTTATCGCGTGCCCAAAACGTTTTGCGAAGGAATTTTAGGCTGGATTTGACGCTTGGGTCATTGGCGAAGCAATTGATACGAATGCGGAATGCGAGGTCGTCCCAGCCATAGTAATCCACCAGCTCGTTGAGCATGGTTTCTAGTTTGACTCCATGTAATGGATCGTTTGGGTGTTCGCGTTTTGGATCGTCAGCCATAATCTGTGGTTAGATAAAGCAGGGAGTTTGGCAGCTGTCGAATGTCAAGTATCGAGATGTGGCTAGTTTTTCTTGTTGGCGGCAAAATACGCTATGTGTAGTTGTGGCAAAATCAGCAGGTTAGCCAATAATACCATTCTGAGAAACAAAAGATTGGTGTAACTTATGAAGCCTTATTGATTGATTGAAATAAATATTGAGCTCGTGGGTCTTATGCAAACTAAGCTAGTTTTACTATTATCAAGCAT
>CAXMOB010000014.1:0-8246 GCA_964194815.1 Vicinamibacteria bacterium
TTGGGCGAAGCTTACTCGCTGTATTCTTATACAATCAGTGTTTTTCTTCAGTCACGATGCCCGCATCGCTCCTTTATCAAGCCTCGATTCTAAAAGAATATAGCTTTACATGAGTCTCTTTTGAAACTCTAAATGCTATTATCAAATACCAGAGGTTTAAATGCATTAAGTCTATTATTCTTTGACAACCTGTACGTTTAATGTCAGGTTTAGTTGTTGTTTAGAACTTATAGCATATGCGAACAAGTGACCTCTCATCTGCGCGATGAGATTTTGAAAGGATGTTGGGCTGGACTCATGCCTGGACGGGATCGTCTGGCAAAGGAGTTGGGTGTGAATGGGAGCACTATCGAGCGAGCGTTGGTACAATTGGAACAGGAGGAGATCCTAAAATCACAAGGAGTAGGTAAAAAGCGTAGAATCATTGCAACAACAAAGCCAACTTCTCCCCGTATCCTTATTGTGCTATACGAGCCCGAGGATAAGCTAAACCACTATATCTATGAACTGCGTCGACAGCTCCTTAAAGCAGGTCATGTGACAACGTTAGCACCCAAAACATTGTTAGATCTGAAGCATGATGCAAATCGAGTCGGGGCGATGATTGAGAGTGTTTCTGCTGATGCGGTGATCATCCAGTCCGCAGCTAGATCTATCTTGGAGAAGTTATCTCAATCATCTAGACCTACATTCGCGCTCTTTGGGCGGATGACTGATTTGCCAATGGCGGGAAGTGGTCCGGACAAACTTCCAGCGCTGCGAGAGACTATTCGTCATCTGTGTTTGCAGAACCAACAGAGGATAGTCATGATCGTGCGCGAAGAAGCACTAAATCCGAGTCTGGGCGCTATTCCGTCTGTGTTCCTTGAGGAGCTTAAAAAACATAATTTGCCAGTAAGTGCTTATAATCTTCCAAATTGGAAAAATTCACCCGAAGGGTTTCGCACCTGCTTAGAAAAGCTCTTTCAGGTGACTCCACCTACGGTAATATTGGTTGACGATTGGATGCTTTTTTTCGCACTTCAAAACTATCTCGCCCATGAGCACGGACCCGCATTTCGCCCAGTACATTGTATTTGCACCGACTACCATCCGAGTTTCAATTGGTGCCAACCCAGTATTTCCCACTTTCAATGGGATCCTTTAGACGTTGTAAAACGCGCTGTAAGCTGGGTCAACAATGTAGGCAATGGGATAGAAGATAGAGAACAGAAACTATGCAAAGCGAAGTTCATCCGGGGAGGCAAGCAGCCTTGATGTCGAGATAAAAAAGACAAGATCAACACCTGTATATGTAGCTAAAGATGTAGCTTTACTCGATGCAGGAACATGAGCAAAAAAATAACTTTTTGGTATCAGAATACTTAATTAGCCTAGACCTTCCCCGACCATGCTAGATAGCTAAGGGAAGACTTGTTATTTACTTTTTAAGCTGGCGCGTAGGATGAAGACGACACCCTCGGCGAGGAGTTGGGAGCCTTCTTTGCTATAATGGACGTCCGCTTTTCGCTGTTGTGAGGAGACTTTTTTGAGAGAGGCGTGAGCGTGGAGGTCATTTACTGAGACGTTAAGCTTCTTCATGAGATTAATAGCGGCTGCGTTGAATTTTTGTTCATCACCAGGAATGCGGCCAGTGCTTCCCTTTGGGACCGGAGTGGTGGTGCAGAAGATAAGGGTGGCTTTGGTCTTCTTGAGGCGGGTGACGATCTTCTCGAGATTTGCAAGGTAATCTTCGATCGTTGAGAGTTGATGTGCCTTAGGGTTCTTTTTGATAGAGTCGCCTTTCTGGGGAACGATTTTGGCGTTGGGGAGGGGTTGACCTATGTATTTTAAATCGTGGAGACCGAAGTTAAAATGAATGACGTCCCATTTAGTATCGCCAAGCCAGGCATCGATTCTTTTGACACCATTGGCGGTGTACGCGCAGTTTTCGGGGCGCTTCCCATCCTTCTGCATAGGGCGAACAACCTTGGCTTCGTTCTTGAGCACTTTCTGAACGAAGGGTGTGTAGCCGATGGAGATGGAATCTCCTAAGAGAAGGACGTTAGGGAGCTCTTTTTTCTGGGCATGGAGTAGAGAGCTACATAGAAGAGTTAATAGAAGTATGCGAATCATGACGTGTGTATTATGGATGAACGAAAATAGCCACTACGAGGAATTTTGCTTTTATTTAGCTTTAGGCTGAAGGTCTAGCACGGCTTCGGCGAAGCCGATACCAATTCCTGCCAAGACTTTTCCGGAGCCTAGGTAGTGAAATGCTGCGTTGGAAATTCCTTTTTTCATCTTTTCTAGTTCCAAATCGGTGAACTCCTTTTTATGAAGTTCCGCTCGAAGTTCTTGTGCTTTTTTTCCTGTGAGTTTTTTGTCTTTCTGGATCTTTTTCACATCTTGGTTGATCTTACCTTCTCTGGCTTTCAGTTGAGACAACTCCATGTCCCAGTAATTTTCAGTGAGTACCGCGGCGACGTTACCTTTGAACTCAGGAAGCTTCGCTGGCGCAGCCATGGCATCACGGAAGTACTGATGGACGCCAGCATAACGTTTCTGCCCAGCTGTATAATTCTTCACAGGTCCCCCAGCTCCCATGACTCCGATCACGAAGGGTAGCTTGGGAGCAGACAGATCCTTGCGAACATCTTTAATGAACATGCCCATTAGTTTGGAATACTCGTCGTAACCACCCGGGCTAAAACGCTTTGGGTAAACACTACCGTTGACCATGTCATTCCAGCCTTGGAACCAGACTAGGCCGGACAGCTCATAGCCTTGGTCCTTTTTGTAGCCAGGGTGAACTCGTGAAATATTGGCTAGTACATCCTTAACGTGAGCCATGGTCAGGCGGTAGTAATGACCAGACTCTTCCGCATTATCCTTATAAGCTCCTGCGCTTGGTGGACGGAAGTCTGAGTAGAGGCTCTTGCCACCCCATGCGGTCTTGATGATCAAAATCGGCTCATCGTAATGCTTATCGAGAGTCATACCAAAAGTGAACTCAGGACCAATTTTAGTAGCATCGGCACCAAAGCCTGCAGTCAGAGCACCCTCCTTCATGACTCCCTTATCGGTAATATAGGAGATCCGGACATCCTTGAAAACCTTTGGCGTGCCATCGGAATTCTGCATATCATTGAGCCAAGGCTTCGTTTTAGGATCCATGCCGATGTGTTCCATCGTGGTGATTTTCGCATGACCTTGCATGTTGGACTGCCCAACAAGAATAAATACTTTCAGTGGTTTACTGGGTGCAGCCTCTGAGCAATGAAGAGGCGATAGCCAACACGCTGTGAGTGCGAGGATAAATAAGCTGCGGTGAAGAGAGAGTTTCATTAATGGTGACAGGCGTATCATAATTTTTTAAGTGGCTGTTGTGGATAAGTAAGTACAGTTAGCTGGAAGTGCAGCACCTTATACAACTGGTGTATAACATGTCATGAGGCGGAGCAATATCTAAATTGAATGACAGTCGATGATTCGATTCCTCCCAAGTGTGTGGACGGAGTAAAGCCTCGCTTACTTTCCTTGGAGTTTCAGTTTAGGTGTTTCCATGGAGAAAATGAGTGCCATGGATCCAGTGAGATGGAGGCGGGAGGACATGTAGTAACCTTTGTCGTACATGTCGCGTCCAGGCAGGGCCACGAATGAACCGTCATGGCAGCGTGCCATATTCAGCCAAGCCTTGTTGTAATCCATCATGTCGCGCAGTGCTTTGTTGTCTCCGGAAACGTTCGCTCCAAGTAATCCCCAGCAGACGGAGAGCACGCTGTCGGCGTGGGCGTCGTTGAGGTATTTCTTGGATTTACTGAGGCCTTGGGAGGCGAGCTTGCTGTAGTCGTTGTTTATCTGAGTGTTGCCTGCGAGCTTATGGGCGACGATGGCGATACCTTGTCGACCTGCCGCGGCGTAACTACCTTTATGGGTATGGTAGCCGATGTAACCATCCTTGGTGGTGCTCTTCCTGATGTAGTTGAGGGCGAGGTCTATTTTCTTCTGGTCGACTTCAGCACCGCAGTCTTTGGCGAGTTCAAATGCGGTGACTGCGAGAGCAGTGGTGATCGTCATGGTGCCGTAGCCGCCGACCTTGGTATTATGGCCGAACCCGCCGGTGCGGAATTTGTGGCCGACTTTGCCCATCTTGCCATGGGTGCGGTCTTTGTAGTCCGCCATATCGGGCACCTGTCCTAATTCTAGCACGTCAACGAGACCCTGGATGGTGGCGAGGACTTTCTTGTCCTTGGTCACGAGGTAGTATTCAGAAAGAAGGATGCACTGGTATGAGGCTGGCCATACCCAGATGCCGAACTTTGGAATGGTGTTCCATGAATAAACCAGCTTCTTGACCTCATCGGTTTTGCCAGCAGCGAGAAGTGCAAGACCGCTCATGCACTTGGCATGGCATGGTTCGCGATAGACGAACTTGTTGTTGGAGAGGTACTCCATCGCCTCCTTGGCTAGGTGTGCGGACTTGTTACAATCGAAGGGATAGGTGTCCGAGAAACGACCGATAGCTTTTAGTTGGATCACGACATCGATTTCTTTCCCACTGCGGTTGACGGAGAGGGTTAGCTTGCCGTCCTTGCCCTCAGAATCTTCGATCGCGTTTCCGAAATCCATGAGCGGCCCTTCATAGCCTACACTAGGGAACTTTTTCATCCGTGTGAGATGGTGGCCGAACTGATGTTCCACTTCAAAGAGACTGCCATTGACACCTGTGATCACATCATCGAGCTGGAGCTTACCGGCTGCCGGGCTGCCCTCGAAAAGATATTTTACAGTGAATGACTTGCTTTCTAGGGTCGCCCGGGCACCGGTGGGGCCGAGGTTGATGAGGTAGCCGGGCACTTCTTTGTCCGGGCCCTTCTTGGTGGGGGTCTCCCAGCGACCACGGTTATTTTCCTCGATGGCGAGAAGGCTAGTGCTGGTGAGTGCCAGGAGAAAGACTAGAGAGCGGTGGATGTTACGTGGGATCATATGAGCGATTATGTTGGTCATTCTGATTACGGTTCAGTGAATTTTGTTCTATCAGAATAGTTAGAAATTCCAGAACCAGATTTCATTTTCACAGGGCACTTAGTAATGTGCCTTTGATGGCTCGCTAGGATAGTTCGCGTCCTTGAGGGCACCGATGAGAGCGGGGTATTAAGTGGACGGTGACAAGTGGTCTGAACTCAGGTAAGGAGAAAATCCCCAGAAGTGGCAAACCTTTGAGGAGGTAGCAACTAGTTTATTGAATGGGGTTGAAAATATAACGGTAGAGGAAGAAGGTAAGTTATGGTGTTTTTTTCTTCTCAGCACGTAGCGGGATGCCTGGTTTTCCGAGGATGCCGAGATCGCTTAACCATTCTGTAAAACGATCTGGCCATGACGCGTAGGGGATTTCATTGGGTCCGCGTCTTGGGCCACCGTGGCCACCGCGAGCGTAGATGTGCATTTCGGTGTTCGGGACACCCGCGTTCAGCATTGGGGTGAACCATTCGTTCGCCCAGACTGCATGGATCTTGTCGGTCACACCAGAGCATGTGGTGAAACTTGGAGGGACGTTGGCCGGTATCTTGGTATTGGGATTTCGGCTGAAGGGAGACGGGCCAGGATAGATCACACCGATGAAATTAGGGCGGGCGGATACCCCGGCATTAGGATCAGCGGAGGAACTATTTTTCTTTTCAAATTCTTCGAAGAACAGTGCGGCGGAGGTCACCAGCTCAGCACCGGCTGAGAAGCCGATGATGCCGATCTTTTTCGGATCGATTTTCCACTTTGCTGCATTGGAGCGGACAATGCGGATCGCCTGTAGAGCATCGTAGGTGGCATCGGTGGTCGGTTCATATCCATCGACGCGAAGGCGGTTGCGGAGGATGATGGTGGAGACGCCGAGTTTGGCGAAATGCGGCACCCATTTTGCCCCTTCGGGATCCACCCAAAGGATCTTATGCCCACCTCCAGGTGCGATGATGATGGCAGCTCCGGTGTTTTTTGCGTCATCTGGAGCGAGGTGCACCTCAATGGTGGGGTTGTGGATGTTGAGGACGTTGACGATGTGGTTCGGCTTTTTTTTCTTGAAGGTGGTGTTGTATTTCTCTGGCTCGGAGATGCGGGCCTTGTTGAGGAACGGTGAATCAGGCGAATAAAGCGGGACGATTTTGCCACCGGGCAGGATTGGCTTGGCTTGGAACGCTTTCTGGCAAAACGCAGGGATGATGCTGAGGGTCAGTAGTGCGACGATTTGAATTTTCATTGAGTTGCTATGAGTTTACTTTTTGGGTGAGGTGCTAGGAGAGGGGAGAAAGGGCCAAGAATTTGCGACATCCTGATCAGAATCAAATTTTCTTTTTCTTGCTCTTTTTCTTGCTCTTTTTCTTCTTTTTGGGGACGCCCTCCAGCTCGGGACGGTACTTGGACGGGTCGAAATTCGGGTTGGCTACGGGCACCACCGCATGAGTTCGTTTGAGGAAGTTTTCGATCAAGGCGTCGAGTTCTTTCACAAGCTTCGGCTTTTGGCTGGCGAGGTTTGATTTTTCGCCGAGGTCATTTTTTAGATTGAACAACAGATAGCGGTGGCCGCCTTCCTTGGTAGCATGGAAAAGACGGATCAGCTTCCAGTCGCCACGATGTACTGAAACCGACGGTGGTAACCAGTCAGGCACAATAGGAGGGGAGTGAGGGAAGTATTGGAAAATTGCATTGCGAGTGAGTGGCTTGCCATGGAGAGCGGGGGTGATGTCGATGCCATCAAAGATTTGTCCCGGTGCGGCTTTGAGGTCGAGGGCCTTGAGGAAGGTTGGATAGAAATCTTCGCTTTGAATCAGTGCGTTGCTGCGAGCACCAGCCTTGGTGATGCCCGGCCATTTGATCACGCAGGGAACTCGGGTGCCGCCTTCGAACATCGTCGCTTTGCCGCCGCGTAGGGGTGCGTTGCTAGTCGGGGTGGTGTTATCCACTTCGTCATACATATTGCCACCATTGTCGGAGGTGAAAATAACGATCGTATTTTCGCTGATGCCGAGGCGATCGAGCGCTGCCATCAAGGTGCCGACCGCATCATCCATGCTCTCGATCATTGCGGCGTAGGTCGGGCTGCGCTGTGGGTCTTTGGGGTCGATGTCCTTGCTATATTTGTTGATTAGGTTCTTCTTTGCGTCGAAGGGAGCGTGGACGCTGAACATCCAGTAGTTGAGAAAAAACGGGCGGTCTTTATTTTTCTCCATCCACTTCACCGCTTCTTTAGCCATGCGATCTTCGATGTGCTGTTTCGGCATTCCTGGGTCGTGATCGAAGTTTTTGAATTTCCAAGGTGCGACAAAACTGCCGGCTGGTCCGGGGCCTGGCCAGTGTGGGATATCGACATCAAATCCATGCTCAAGTGGTGAGTAGGGCTCGGGGCCGAGATGCCACTTGCCGAAGTGACCAGTGGTATAGCCAGCTGCCTTGAGTGACTTCGAGAGAGTTGGGTATTTCGTGTCCATCCGGGTGACGGATACCGTCTTCAAGTACGGGAAACTAGGATTGCCTGCCTTGGGTACGCTGGCATTAAGGATGACCTTGGGTAGGTGGCAAGTAGGGGCAGTGAGACCTGTGCGAGCGGGGCTCAGGCCAGTGAGAGTTGCCGAGCGGGTGGGCGAACACAAGGGGCTGGCGGTGTAGGCACGATTGAAAGTGAGGCCACGCTTTGCGAGAGTTTCAATATTGGGCGTTTTATAGAGCTTGGTATGACCGTAGAGCGTCGTGTCTGACCAACCGAGGTCGTCGGCAAAAATGAAGACGATATTGGGCTGCTTGGCGGCGTGAAGCGTGAACGAGCTAGCGATGAACGCCATGAGGATGGCTAGAGATGGTTTGCGGAGATTCATGTGATGTAAGTGAAAGGATAAGTAGAATCCTTTGCTTTGTAGATGATGGCGAGCCTTCTAAATCAACCTACGCTGTTAAATATATCATTGTTTCATTGCTAGCATTTTACTTTTTGGGTGGCGTCTTTGAGAGGGGAGAAAGGGGGGCTATTTGCCATCAGGCTTTATGCTCTGATCCCCATCTGGATTCTTTGGCGTGACACTCGCATAGAACTTTCCGCATGCCGTCAGCTTGTCTTCTTTATCAAATAGTGCGGAGCTGATGCCCTGAATCTTATCAGGGCTGAACGAAAACCAAGCGTAGCCAGCAATCCAATCCTGTTTTTCCATCCACGGTAATACATCCTTCATGAACGTTAGTACCTGATCCTGAGAATAACGATTCTTTCCGGTCTCCCTTGC
>CAXMOB010000015.1:0-2197 GCA_964194815.1 Vicinamibacteria bacterium
CGAAGCCATCGAATGGTCATCTTCACACACCCTTCGATCCAGCTGGACTCCCATCAAAAGTTGGCCCACTCCCCCTCCTGTCGAAACACTCCTCAAAAAGGTGAATTCCGTACAGCGGAAAAGAAAGTTCTTCATCACCTGCTCTCACTGTAAACGCCAGCTCCTCTCTGGCCATACCAATGGCTCATCTTGTCATGACTGTATCGAGAAACACGATAACGTCACCTTCTAGCCTCATCCCTAGCCTCATTCGTGCAAATTAGTGCCCATTCGTGGTAAAACCAGCATTGCCTAGGACCATATCAACCGAAGCTCTGAAAACAGAACACTTTCAACTGCAGTGCAAGCGACTTCATTTGACAAGTTCACAATGTAGTCTACTACGTTTCCCCAACCATCATGAAGCGAACCCGATTTAACTTTGAGAATACCTACACGAGCTTACCGGCTGCGTTTTTTCACCTAGACTCACCCACTGAGTTCCCGAACCCTCAGCTCGTAATCGTAAACCACGAGCTGGCAAAGTCTATGAGTCTGGATTTTTCCACACTACCCGATGACCAGCAAGCTGCACTTTTCTGTGGAAACCTCGTCCCTGAGGGATCTGAGCCCTTTTCTCAAGCCTACGCAGGGCATCAATTCGGTAATTTCACTATGCTAGGAGATGGCCGTGCTCATATGATGGGTGAACATGTAACGCCCAATGATGAGAGATTTGACATCCAATTTAAGGGTTCAGGACCGACTCCTTATTCCAGAAGAGGAGACGGCTTAGCAGCGATCGGCCCAATGCTCAGAGAATACATTATTTCTGAAGCAATGCATGCTCTGGGTATTGCGACGACCAGAAGCTTGGCAGTGGTCACTACGGGTAAAATGGTCATAAGGGAACGACCTCTTCCTGGGGCTGTTATGACTCGCGTTGCTAGTTCTCATATTCGAGTCGGAACGTTTGAATTCGCAGCAGCTACTCAAAAGCCAGAGCTACTTTCAGCGATTCTAGAATACACTATAAAACGTCATTTTCCTGAGCTCAAAAATAGCGAAATGAAGGCACTTTCTCTACTGCGTTCTGTGATGGAGCGTCAAATCTGCTTAATGGTGAACTGGATGCGAGTCGGCTTTATCCATGGCGTGATGAATACCGACAACATGGCCCTATCCGGAGAGTCGATAGACTACGGTCCGTGTGCGTTTATGAATAGCTATAATCCAGATCAAGTTTTCAGCTCCATTGATCAACACGGTCGCTACGCCTACTCTAACCAACCCAAGCTTGCTCATTGGAATTTAGCTCGACTGGCAGAGGCTCTTCTCCCGCTCATCGATGAGGATGCTGACAAAGCAGAAGAACTAGCAAAAGAGGTGCTCAACGAGTTCGATGATAGCTACCAAAAAGAAAGACTCACGATGATGCGTCAAAAACTAGGCTTACTTGGCGAGCTAGAAAGCAAAGAGGAATCTGACGAAAAACTCATTTCAGACCTCTTAGAATGGATGCACAAACACGGGGCGGATTTCACTAATACGTTCAGAGACTTGAGTGCCGCAACCACTCCAACAGGACAGCACTACGACAACGAGGAGTTCACGAGATGGCATACCCGCTATACAGCAAGGCGTCTAGAGCATGGTCAGTCTATGGAGGCTTCGATCAAGTGCATGCAAGCAGTAAATCCAAGCGTGATTCCAAGAAACTACATCGTGGAGCAGGCCTTGGAAGAAGCTGAATCAGGAGACTTAAGCCTGATGCATGAACTTCTAGCTGCCTTAAAATCCCCATACGACTCAAACGAAAAAAATGAAAAATTCCAAACAGCTCCCCACCCCAGTGACAAAGCTTACCAAACCTACTGTGGAACGTAATAAGTGATTCGAAATCTGAACCACTCCCCTCGGACAACTGAACACAGAATACTTTTTACAGGAGCACAGCATCATCATGAACACTACAGCACAATGGTTTAAGGCGGCGGAACTCATCGGTGAGTGCTTGGACATCCGCTACGCCAGAAAGACCTCCACTTCTAAGGAGCCCGAGTGGATAACCGTCTCCCACTGTGATTGCGATGGGATCGGCGGCTTTGCCCAACTTCTAAGAGAATCTGGAGCCGACACTTTTGAACTCCCAAAGACCAACTACCCAAACAAAAAAATACTTTCCCCCTTCCTTAGCTTGCTGCATAAATACAAACAA
>CAXMOB010000016.1:0-3461 GCA_964194815.1 Vicinamibacteria bacterium
GTCCAAGCCATTGGGTGATTTTTGTTATTGGCGGTACCGCTTAAAAGCAACACAGTGTCTTTCGAGTTTGTATAATTATAGTAGGGTTTTCCTAGGCGTACCCAGTTGGTGAAAGAAACACCTTTCAAAATAGCATGATCATTTTGTGTTTCATTTTTCTTCATGGTTATTTTAAATTCTTTATCGTGGCCAGAATAACTGCCGCCAAAATACTGTTTGTCTAAGCCTAAGAATGTTTGAAACGCATGGCTAGCTGATCTAATGCCGATCACGGATTTTTTACTTTTTAGGTAGTCATGGATGATTGTTAGGTCATTTGTTTGTACGTCTAGTCGACGGCAAAAAATGATTAATAAATCAGCATCTTTTAGCTCATTTAAATTGGGTAAGTTCTTAGACTTGTCGCTGGTTGCAGTATGAGTGACCTTGGCTTTAAAAACTTTAATAAGTTCTTTTGTATACTCCACCATCGATTCATTGGCCTTGTATTCCTTGGACCCAGAAATAATATGAATATGTAGAGGTTGGGCATTGAGCGTGCTTATTGCTAAAGGAATTAATAAGAATATTTTTGTCATAAATTTTCTTTAATTATCTTTGACTTACAAGCCCTGCAGTTTTGCCATGGAGTCGGCAAATGCTTTTCCAATTTTACCATACGTGTATGCCGAGCCATTGTAATGATAGTCCTGGTTGGACACGGCGAGCTTGAGAAAGGCTTGTTCCTCAACCGTGAGGGCTACCTTGGTAACTGCGGCCCTCATTTTCTTTTTCCCTTCACGGATCGCTCCAGCTCTTCCTTTATACTCAGGATGCTTGGCAAGTACGGCTTTTTCCGTTTCATCTTCAATACGTTTTTGGAGATCTGAAGCTTTCGTGTCCCAGAATTGCCCTGTCCGTACCGCTGACACGTTGCCTTTGAATTCCTCCATTGCCGCTGGTGCTGCCATGGCTTTGCGGAAAAATTGCTGATTGTCTTCAGGCTTCAATTCTCCACCAACGCCAATGACGCCGATCACGAAGGGCATCTTCGGAACCTTCAGTTCTGCTCGTACGTCACGGATAAAACATGCCAACAGACGGCTGTATTCCGACCAGTCCTTCGGCCCCTTTTTCCCTTTGTCAGCATCGACCCTTGGGTAGGGCCCCACCAGATCATTGAATCCCTGGAACCAGACGAATCCGGCGATTTCATAGCCGGCGGCCTTATCGTAGGCTGGATGGTATTTGCTAGGATCGGCCAGAACGGTTCTTACGTGCTCAAGCATCAATCGGTAATATTCGCCGGTTGCCTTTTTATGCTCGGCGAGCCCCGCTTCCAGTTTGCCCTCAGCTTTTAACTTTATTACTTTATTCTCAGGAAGTGGATATTCTCCCCCAGATGGAGGGCGGAACTGCTGGAGAAGATTCCTACCACCCCACGCGGTCTTGATGATGAGGATTGGCTCGTTCAAGTGCTTTTGCATGTAGATACCAAAGGTGAACTCCGGTCCAAAATTTTGTTCAGCATTGAATTCAGCACCGTAAGTTGGGTTCAGAGGTCCTTTGACGGCAACAGGACCACTCCGATATGCGGTAAAATAGGCTCCATAAGTATCTTTCACAGCTACCGGCTTACCGTCCTCTGCCACCATATCCTTGTACAAGGCCTTACTGTCCTCGGTCATGTTCAAGCGTTCAATGGTCCGGACTTTGGCTTTTCCCTGCATGTTCGACTGTCCCGCTAGGATGTATACCTTGAGTGGTTTAGAAGCTGCGTTTACTGCAGAGATTGTCATAGTCATGGCAATAGCCACAACGGAGAGAGGTAAGTGTTTGTTCATTTTCATTTCTATTGTTCTTTTATGTGGGCTATTGACTCGCTTTAATAACTGGGTGCGGTTTCTTATTAATTTTCCTACCTTACTTCTTCATCTTAACCAAGGTCTCGGCGAAGGCCTTGCCAATCTGTCCTAAGCACTTAGCGGAGCCATGGTAATGGAAACCTCGATTTGAAATGCCATTTTTCATTAAGAATAAGTCGTCTGCATTGAGGAACTTCTCTATCTCGGCGTTCATTTCTACGTTCAGCTTGGCTTCCGCCTTTCGTAAATCATCGCGCTCTAAGTTCTGTTTTTTGAGCTCGTGCTTTTTACCATGAAATTTCTTCTTGATGGGATTGATTTTCGCATTGAGAGTATCTATTTCTTTTGGCCAGTATTTGGCGGTGAACACATTGGCGACATTACCTTTGAACTCATCCGTCTCTGCTGGTGCGGCCATGCTCTTGCGGAAAGCTTCATTGCCTTTTTCACCATCTACTCCCATGACTCCTATTACGAAGGGAAGATTTGGTGCTGACAGATCCTTGCGCACGTCACGAATAAAGCAGGACAGCAGGCGGCTGTATTCGGAAAAGTCCTTGTTTTTACCGTCATTAGTGCGTGGGTAGGGACCCACCATGTCATTGAAGCCTTGAAACCAGGCGAAGCCAGCCAGTTCAAAGCCGTCCTTGGCATTGTAATCTGGGTAGACTTTCTTAGGATCTGCTAAGACCTCTTTCACATGTTCAATGAGAAGTTTGTAATACCTTCCAGCCTTGTCTTTCGATTTAGCTCGCACTTTTTCATCAGAAATCTCACCAGCACTCGGCGGACGGAAGTCTACCATCAGACTCTTGCCGCCCCACGCGTCTTTGATCAGCAGGACTGGCTCGCCCAGAATCTTATGCATGTAGATCCCGAAGGTGAATTCAGGGCCGATCTTGCCGGTTCCAATATGGTGTTGGCTACCGAAGCCAGCCGTCAGCTTCCCCGATCTCTTACCGACTGGGTCTCCTGAGAAATTTCCGTAAGAATAGGCGATCCACACGTCATCGCAAACTACCGGTTTGCCATCAGCACCGACCATAGCCTTATACATATCTGCTGTCTTAGGGTCCTTAGCAATCGCGGGGAAGGTACTGGTCTGTGCGTGCCCTTCCATGTTCGACTGGCCGCAAAGGATAAAGACCTTAAGAGGCTTGGCTTGTGCTGCGTTGGTAAACACCATGGCAAGCATGGAGAGAAGAGTCGTGAATGTGATGCTGTGTCGTTTCATGAAATTTGTGGTGATGAAGCTTGCTTTTGCTATGGCTTGTATGTGGTGGTTCTTGCTGAAGTATTTACCCAACAAGAATCATAAAGCTAGCCACAGGAGTGATGGTGTAAAGAAGAAAGGAGAAAGTGAGAGGGAAGTGGTATACTAAAACTCATGGGTGGTGCCTTGGTATCACCTCCAGTGTGCAGATCACTCGATTCTTTATTCGTCTGAGTGCCTAATGAGAAGATAGACGTGCAGGTCTGATTTTGGACCCGAGTAGGTACCTTGTGCGCTCAGCTTCGAACTCAAGCCGCACCCAAGCGGGACAAAGCATTAGTCAAACTAGGGGAGTATTTTATCGAGTTCCTCGGGCGTGAAGGCGGTTTGGCGGTCCTTAAATT
>CAXMOB010000017.1:0-2708 GCA_964194815.1 Vicinamibacteria bacterium
GGCAGTGATAGCAGCTGGGACAAGGCGTGTTCGACCTTGTCTGATGACTACTGCGACTACGCTACTAGCATTGTTACCGGTGCTCACTAGCACAGGCAGAGGCTCAGACATCATGGTTCCTATGGCTATCCCTGTCTTTGGAGGAATGACAGTCGAGCTGCTGACCATGTTTGTGGTGCCGACACTGTATTGTTATCTAAAAGAACGTAAGGTGTCTAAGTCTACATGAATTTGAACTACAGCTCTACGCAGGAGGAACCTATCCAATGTCATAAAAGAAGCCCCGAAAAAAAAAGAAGTGTGCCTGACCCTATCTGGCGGCGAATTTGGAATATTGAATCCTCCGCTCATAGTTTGACGAAACCTCACCTCCTTACTTACAACTAATACTGAATCAGCAACTAATCTAATTAATTCAACCATCAACAAAAACCAACAAAATAATGAAACCTAATACAACGATAAATATCATCGCCATCTCCCTATTCGGGTTGTCTGCGGCCACAATCCCAGCAACCGCTGATGAGCACAGTCACAAAGGTCATGCACACAAAGAAGCTCATGCTGACCACATGCTCGAAGGTTATAACGTCGTTGCCACAGCCCTTTACAAGGACGATCTGGCAACCGCGAAAAAAGCCGCAGCGGGAATTGTGAAGCATGATAAAAAAAGCTCCCT
Source organism: Vicinamibacteria bacterium (assembly GCA_964194815.1). GTDB lineage: Bacteria > Verrucomicrobiota > Verrucomicrobiia > Verrucomicrobiales > Akkermansiaceae > Rubritalea. The sequence goes on from CAXMOB010000017.1 coordinate 680, forward strand.
CGCCGCTCCGGCCAAGAAGCTATCCAACGCAAAAAACATCGCAGAAGCCCGAAAGAGTTTTAATGCTCTGAGCGCTGCTGCCATCAAAATTGCGAAAATAGAAAAGGGCTACAAGGTAGCCCACTGCCCAATGGCTAATGGCAATAAAGGTGGCTATTGGCTCCAAAAGAACAGCGACAAAAAGGTCAACAATCCTTACTTCGGAGCTAAAATGGCCCACTGCGGCAGCTTCCAGAAATAAGCATCACCGATAATACATCCTAGGGTCTCCGGTTAATAGCACGAGCCGGCGATCCTAGGGAATCATCCTTCTACCCCCGTTAACTCCCCCCTCCAAGTAATGAGCTTGAAAAATTCATTCTCGCCATGACTCACTACCTTTCACTACTCATCACCTGCTTTGCCCTGCTACTCCTCTCTCCAGTCTCTTTCGGGGATGTCCAGCATCTTCAGGAACACTCGGAGCCAACCAATCAGGCCCCCCTCCCGGTGGAATCCTCTCCATCTGATGAAGAAGTTTTAGGAACTGAAACCGAAACGATAGAAGAAGATCCCACTGAAACTATCCGCTACCGCACGATCAAGTTCGTCGGAAAATTTCACCCCATCGCCGTTCACTTCCCCATAGCATTTCTTCTCGGCGCGGTCTTTATGCAATGGGTTTTTGTATTCACTAAAAAGCAACAAATTCCACCCATTGTCACCACCATGCTCTGGATGGGCACACTGGGAGCTATCGGTGCTGCCACCCTCGGCTGGGCTTACGCCTATGATTCTATGTATTTTGGTGATGAAGATATAGAACTCCTCAAAATCCACCGCTGGGTGGGAACCGGAACTGCAGTGGCGGCGGTTGTCACTCTGCTACTCAAACGCTTCCTCAAACACCCTCTCATTCTCGCTATACTCCTGAGTGTGCTCGCAGCTCTCGTAGGTGCCTCAGCTCACTACGGAGGATCCCTAACCTATGGAGCGGATAACTTCAGCGATTTCTAATTATCCCAAGCCATTTCAGAACTCCAATGAATGATAACCGTCCTCAGTCTATCAATACTACTGCCACCTCAAGAGATAATACACCCAAGTATTTTCTCTTGGGTGGTTCGCTTTTTTCTCTTGCACTACTCTATCCCATCCTTGAAATAGAACGTAATGGTTTGGTTATCTGGACTTCAGTTTTTTGGATTGTTCTACTTACCGCCGTTCGTGCAACCAGCCATCAAGCTCGTATTAAGAAAATCTCATACAGCATCGGTGGTATCGTTGTCTTGTCAGGCATCGGGGGACTCGTTTGTTACTATTTCACAGGAAACACTCACACTTGGGTATTCACCTCAGTCAACGCTCTCACTCTCCTGTTTTTAGTTTTTGTTACGAGTTCTGTCCTCTACGGGATTTTGAAATCAACCAAGATAGGCCTCGGCCACCTTATCGGGGTTGCTTCCGCATATGTTTTAATCGGTGTTACATTTGCCTACGCTTATATTGTTCTTCATTCCGCAACCCAACAAGCATTACTACATAATGAATTTCAGGTAACAATCCCTGAAAAGAACGAGCCCGCAACGCATGTTGCTACTTATTGTTACTATAGCTTCACTACGCTAACCACACTGGGATTTGGTGACTTGGCCCCAAATCACTAGCTGCCCGTGTTCTATCCTGCTCGGAAGCCATCATAGGCCAACTTTTCCTCACCATTCTCATTGCCCGCTTGGTAGGTTTGCATGTCCTCCGTGCTTCAACGCATATAGATGGAAGTAATACCTCGTGTGATACGCCTAAGATAAAATCCGAATCTGCTGAATAACTGACGTGAGCACACAACAAGACATTAAAAGGCGTATCAAGAATACATAAAGAGACAGGCTTATAATATATGTAAGAGCACTGGGATCACACTCATCTTACTGACTGGGATAGCAGTGGCTTGCTCGGGAGGTTTTCTCATGTTGTGGTTGTATGCTCAACCTGGCTTCTTAGATGTGACCATCTTTGGCACCAACCTAAGGGATATGTTTCAGGTGAG
>CAXMOB010000018.1:0-4409 GCA_964194815.1 Vicinamibacteria bacterium
GTGTGGTTGACGCATCCTTGGCTTGACCTGAATTCTACAGCTGTCTAAAAATCTCTTACAGAAATTAATCATGAGCAATCCATACGAAAACAATACGCGTCCCTTTTCATCACAAGTTGTTGATGGCGATGACCGTGCACCGAGCAGATCTATGCTTTATGCAGTAGGTTTTAAGAAAGAAGACTTTGAAAAGCCACAAATTGCCATTGCTTCACTTTGGAGTGATGTCACTCCGTGTAACATGCACTTGGATAAGTTAGCTGTAGAATGTGCTAAGGGAGCTGATGCTGCTGGCGGTAAATCTCTGACCTTTGGCTCGATCACTGTTTCTGACGGTATTTCTATGGGAACCGAGGGAATGAAGTATTCTTTGGTGTCTCGTGAAGTGATTGCAGATTCTATTGAGACTGTAGTGGGTGCTGAAGGCATGGACGGCCTCGTGGCCGTCGGTGGTTGTGATAAGAACATGCCTGGGTGCATGATCGCCATTTCACGGCTCAACCGTCCTGCTGTATTTGTTTACGGAGGAACGATTTTACCTGGCTGTGCGACGATCAAGGGTGAGAAGAAAGATCTCGATGTGGTTTCTGTATTCGAAGCTGTTGGTAAACATGCGAATGGCGAATACAATGATGAAGAGCTTCAGAAGGTTGAAGGCTGTGCCATCCCAGGTGCTGGTTCATGTGGTGGTATGTATACTGCCAACACCATGGCGAGTGCTATTGAGGCCTTGGGCATGAGCTTACCGAATAGCTCAGCACAAGCAGCCGTGGGTGATGACAAGATGATGGACTGTTTAGACGCTGGTGCGGCTGTGGTGAACATGATCAATAAAGGGATTCGTCCTAGCGATATCATGACGCGCAAGGCGTTCGAGAATGCGATCACTTTGGTGATTGCTCTCGGTGGTTCAACTAATGCAGTTCTTCACCTTCTTGCGATGGCTCATGCAGCTGATGTAGAACTTGCTATCGATGACTTCACAGAGATTGGTAAGCATGTTCCTGTTATTGCTGACCTTAAGCCAAGTGGCAAGTACGTGATGGCTGACTTGGTGCGTATCGGTGGTACTGTTCCCGTGATGAAGATGCTCCTTAAAGCAGGTCTTTTCCACGGTGATTGTATGACTGTGACTGGCAAGACAATGGCTGAAAACTTAGCCAATAGCCCAGTAGAATTTCCAGCTGACCAGAAAATCATTCTCCCGCTTGATAAGCCGAAGAAGAAGGATAGTCACTTGAGAATCCTTTACGGAAACATTGCGTCTGAAGGTTCAGTTGCAAAGATTTCTGGTAACGAAGGCACTACCTTCACAGGTAAGGCTCGTTGTTTTGATTCTGAAGAAGCCAGCTTGAAAGCAATCCTTGCTGGCGAAATTGAACCGGGCGACGTGATTGTTGTGCGTTTCGAAGGACCGAAAGGTGGTCCTGGTATGCGTGAGATGTTAGCTCCAACAGCTGCTGTGATGGGACGTGGCCTTGGTGATTCTGTGGCATTGATTACAGATGGTCGCTTTTCGGGAGGTTCACACGGTTTCGTTGTAGGGCACATCACGCCTGAAGCAATGACAGGTGGGGTGATTGCTTTATTGGAAGATGGTGACGTGATCACGATCGACGCTGAAGCTAACAAGATTGATGTTGCTATTTCTGATGAGAAAATTGCTGAGCGTCGTTCGAACTGGGTTTGTCCAGAGCCACGCTACACACGCGGTGTGCTGGCTAAATTTGCAAAGCTCACATCATCTGCATCGTATGGTGCGGTGACTGACAAAGAGTGCTAATCTCTGGTAAGAGAAGAAATTTATAGAGCTCGCTACTTGTAAAGGTAGCGGGCTTTTTTGTGGCTAAATGGGGTGGACGAATCTATGCCAATCCGATGGTTCGCCTTTCTAAGAGCAATCCCCAACATTTTCATAGTTGGGGGATACTTTATCTATTTACCCACGGTAGGAGCTAAGTCACCTAAGCCTTGCTGGTTATTTGTTAGCTTAGATTAATGTGTGTGTTGGGAGATTAATAACGAGAAGAGCCACTGGAGAAAAAGATCTCCAGTGGCTCAGCCCTTATTCTGTGAGGATGGTTTGCCCCGTCCTCGTTGTATCCTAGAAATGGTTATCTAACTAATTTGGAAGGTAGACCTCAGATCCTCTTGCCAACTTGATGGTGGGGCGGTAAGTCCAACAGTTGAGAGCATTGACTGCCTCTACTGTTGTGTTGTATTTGTTAGCGAGTTCTTGAAGTGTCATAGGTGAAGAAAGTGTGACGGACTTCATCTCTTCAGGCTCTTCGTGTGTTGAAACTGTATTAATTTTTGCTGCAGCCTTTGGCTTTGGTGCGCTAGCAATCTTGACAGTAGGTGTCTTCTTTACTGGCGTTGGCTTTTGCGTAGTCGCAACCGCAGTCTTGATTTTAGGTGCAGAAAATTTAGCTGTTGTAGTAGCACTTGATGGGATGCTCACTTTTTGACCAACCTGGAGTGAAGCTGGCTTCAAGCTTGGGTTAGCCTTGATCATCGCGTTGACTGATACACTGTGCTTACGAGCGATACCGTAGAAGGTGTCACCTGACTTCACTGTGTAAGCGTTCGGTAGTTGAACCACATGAACACGTGGAATCTCAGGAAGGTTTGCAAGTGTTGCTGCTTCAGCAATTGGCTTAGATACTGGAGCTTTTTTTACTACAAGGTTTTGTGACGCACCGGAAATGGTGAGCTTTTGGCCAATGCGGATGATGCTAGTTGGCTTGAGTCGGTTTGCTGTGAAAATGCTCGAAGAGGAAACTCCATGTTGGCGTGCGATTTTAGAAATCGTGTCACCTTTGACCACGGTGTAAGTAGCGCCAGTTAAAGAAACAGGAAGCTTCTGAGTGCTCGTGCCGCGTGACATTGGCTTTTTGCCATTGTTACGCATCTCTTTCTCTAAAAGAGAATAGAGGTTGTCGATTTCCGCTTCAAGCGAGGAAATCTGACGTTTTTGTTCGGCATTTGATGCCTTGAGGTTTTCTAGCTGACCCGCCGATGTGATGGCTGTGGTAGCTACGAACAGAGTGGAAATAAGGGCTAACTTTTTCATAACATCCCTATTAAAGTTCTAAAAAGTTTGTTTAGGCAAGTATTAATTTAAAGAAAACTTAATATTTTAGCTCAGATTGGATATAAATTTGTTAATTTAGTAAGGTTATATTGAAATTCAAGATATCTTAACTACTTGAAAATGGCTATCCTGTTGTTGTTAGATCCTTTGTGTGTTTAAATCAAAGGGATGGAGGAAATCGAAAGAGGAGGGGGTTTAGAGCGTATATAGCCTCAAGGTGAGGTAATCTATGATGTGATGAGCGTTCCAGGCAGTGTGCTCTTTGCCGATCTAGTGAGTGACAGCTTGCTGAACTCCTGCCTTAGCTAGATAAAATTACAAAAAAAAGCCACTCTCACGAATGAGAGTGGCTTTTTGAAAAATGTGTTTGTTGAGTTTTTCCTGTGTCGTTTAGTGCGACTTAGCTCCCGGAGTTTTTTTATTTTGCTTAAGGCTGTCGATAAAGGCAACGATGTCTCTGACTTCGCGTTCTTTCAGTAGCAGATGCATTGGCGGCATGGAACTAGGGAGTTTGTTCAGCGTTGAGACTTCATCGAGCTTGATTTTCATGATGTCGTTGCCGACCTTCAGCTTGATGACGCCATTTTTTTCGCCGAGGAACATACCGGTAAGCGTTTTCTTCTGTTTAGTGATTATTGAGACGTTACCAAATCCAGGAGCTATACGAGCACTAGGGTCGATTAATGACTCTAGAATCGTCTTGCGGTCGATTACTGAAGCGATGCCTTCGAGGTTTGGTCCTGCATTACCTCCGTTCTTTCCGATGGAGTGACAGCGAGCACAGGCGGCAGTAGGGTGAGAGGTGAACAGGCTTTTACCATTGAGAGCATCACCACCTAGAAGACTGACATTAAACTTCTTCTGTAGGTCTGCACCAATAGCCAAGGTGTAGGCTTTGAAGGCGGCGGTGATTTTTTTATTCTCACTCTTGCTCGCAGCGTTAAGGATTTCAATTGCCTCGCCAAGGATATTAGATTTCTGCAGCTTGGTGATAGCAGCTAAGAGGTGTCGGTCGAGTTCGTGGGGATTAGTCCAGATGGCAAGCAGGCGTAATGTGTCGATGCGTTGCATCGCGTCGAATTGTGGGTGGAGAGTGATCGCGATTAGACGCTTGGCATTTTGCTGGTCACCTAATCGGTAAGCGGTGTAGATGAAGCGACGTTGCGTCATGGCACTCATCTGAGCAACTTGATCGATATGTTTATCAAGATACTGTGCTATGGTCTTACTTATTTGTCATTGTCTATTTTCAGCAAGCTAGACCATTCTGAAAAGAATATTTTATAGTATATCTAGGGTGGGGGAAAGCTAGAGG
>CAXMOB010000019.1:0-4847 GCA_964194815.1 Vicinamibacteria bacterium
AATAAGGTCGTCGAGATCTTTGGCCATGGCGGCACAGCTAGAGTAACGTAAAGTAACTAGTGGGTGCATCGCCTTCTTGATAATGAGGTCGAAGCGTGGGTCAGTATCGTTTCTTGCTGATGCCGGGGTGAAGGGGTCGTCTGGTAGTGCTCCTGTGAGGAGCTCATAGAGTAGGACGCCTACTGAGAAAATGTCTGCACGGTGGTCGACCTGGTGCGGGTTTGCGAGAACCTCTGGTGCTGTGTAACCTGGTGTGCCGAAGACCACACCTTCGTGCTCGTCGTCTGACATTGGTTTAGCGAGACCGAAGTCTACCAACATTGGACGAGCTTCGTCATCGATGAGGATGTTGGCAGGTTTGATGTCACGGTGTAAGATGCCGTGCTCATGGGCGTGTTCGAGACCTTTGCAAATTTCAGAAATGAGAAAGGCTCCTTCATGTTCGTCTACAGCTTCACCATGGGCTGTGTAATAGAGCGAACGACCTGGAACATACTCCATGATAATGAAGAACATTCCGTTAATTTGACCGAAGTCATAGATACCGACGAGATTACTATGGTTGAGTTTAGCTAATGATTTAGCTTCAGACTCGAACGAGGTAATATAGGAACGATCCTCGCAAAGTTCTGGCGGGAGGATTTTAATAGCAACTTGGCGATCCAGCGAAAGCTGGCGGCCGAGATACACTGCTCCCATACCTCCTTGGGCAATAAATGATTCTATCTCATAGTTTGGAAACTTGAGGTTGAGTTCTTCTGGGCTTGGCGGTTCAAAATCGGGCATGATTTTTTTCAGTGATGCGTCGAAATTTCACGACGGAGCAGACAGTACAGGGAAGAGTGAATGATGTGAATTAAAATTAGTAGCTTTACTAAAACACTTGTTTAACGGACTTGCCAAGGTTGTCGGGGTGGTTGATGAACTTGTTCATGATTGTACTTACCATGTTTTTTAAAAAATAAAACGCTTTGAATCAAGGGTTTTCGGGGTGGGTGGGTATACAAAAATCGGCAGAATGGTAAAAATCGAGAAAATGAGTGTGATGTTTTTAAAAAAGATGAAGGTGCTCGTTTGTTCTAACAAATGGGCAAAAAAAATGATCACGCAAGAGGTGGTGTGAGCCATCTCGAGCACGATTGTTAGAAATGGGTTCTGATGCTTGAAGCTCAACGGATTTAGGTGGTAATTTCAGATATCTTAAGGAATTGCTAAAATAGGCAAAACCACAACATGTTGTATTGTGAATAATTTGTTTATACCACATAGGCAAAAATGACGTTGACCTGACAAGCGAGGAAAGGCATATTGACTACCGCTACCACCAACGAGATATGAAGCCTTTGTATAGTTGGTTTTGGTAGGATTAGATTTTATCCCATAGAGACGAACGCATAATGTCAGCAACAACTACAGTTACCCTAGGAAATAAGAGCTTTGAGCTGGACACAGTAAAGGCGGAAGAAGCTTTTGCTGCGAAAAAGGTGATTAATGGTCGCGACACCATGTTCTTCAATATTCTGCCGATCAAGTATCAGTGGGCGTATGACCTTTACAAGTTGATGAAGTCAAATCACTGGGAACCTGAGGGAACGGCTTTACGTGCTGATGCAGCTCAGTGGGGGACACTCTCAGAAGGTCAGCAGAAAACGACTGAAATGTTGATCGGCTATATAGCAAACTCTGGTGATATCACAGGTGCTGAGCTTATCTACTCCATTCGCGATCTCGTCACAGCTCCTGAGTTGAAGCTTGTTTTCGGCCGCTACGTGCACGAGCAGAACACTCAGCAAGATATTCTTGTGCATGTGCTCAGCTCTATCGGTATCAACGCAACGACTTGTGATGCTGCCATCATTCCTGCTGGCTCCAAGGTTCAAGCGTTGACTGAAAAGCACCTTGTTGACCTTGATAGCAGTGCGGACATGAACGAACTATCAAACAAGCAAGCCTTTGCTAGAAATACCTTCATGTTCAGTCAGTGCATGGAAGGTCTTCAGTTCTACAGCCTCTATGCAAGTGTCTTGGAGCTGGGCCGCACCGGCACACTCGTTGGTTTACAAGAAATTGTCACCAATTTACTGCGCGACACAGGTTTCCGTTGCGAACTCTTCCGCAAGCTCTTTTCTGAACTCACTCAGGAAAATCCAGATATCCGCACTGCTGAATTTGATGACGATCTCGTTGCGATCATGAACGAAGCGGTTGTTGTTGAGAAAGCCTTCATTGCAGAGCTTCTGCCAGCTAATAATGGCTCAGGTCTCAATGTAACGACGCTCAATGGCTACATCGATCATATTGCATCTAGACGTTTGGCCGCATGTGGTCTTGGTCCAAGAGCTGAAGCGTCTCCATTACCGTGGCTAGACGAAATCTTTTTCCCAAGTGATGCTCATGCAACCACCCAAGCTACCGCTCAAGCAACAGATGCTACTAACTTCGAAGACGATGACCTGTAAGGGACTGTCCTCAATCCTTTAAAACACAGATCACGTTGACTACCATGACCACCATGACTCAAACAAAACTCGGCGACGCCACTATCACACTCGACAGTGATACGGCAGAGCGCAATCTTGCTTCTAAGCGCGTTATCAATGGCACGACCCCTAAGGGCTTCGGGCTAGCTCCACTCAAATACGAGTGGGCCTATGAGATATACAAAAACATGCGTGCCAACCACTGGGAGCCTGAGGACATCCCGATGCAGAAGGACGTTGAACAATGGCGTAGCACTGAGATCTCAGATGTTGAACGTTGGATCATCAAGATGGGCATCGGCTACTTTTCAGCTGCTGAAGGCATCGTGGGTGACAACATCATTCACGTGATTCGTGAACTGGTCAGTGCACCTGAGCTCAACCTGGTATTTCGTCGTCATGGTCACGAGGAAAATATTCATGCCGACTCGCTGGTCTACATGGTTTCTTCACTCGGAATTAACCCGCATGAATGCGAAGCGATGCTCGAAGACATCCCTACGATCAGAGATAAGACCGACTTCGTGGTTTCAAACAGCCGCGGCCTTCGTCGGGATATGGACATGTCCGTTTTCGAAAATAAGCAGGCTCTCGCCCGTAATATTTTCATGTTCGGCCAGGTGATGGAAGGAACTCAGTTCTATGGTTTGTTCGGCATGATTCTCAGTCTCTACCGTCAGAATAAGTTCCCTGGTATTGGCCAGATGTTCTCCTACACACTGCGCGATGAATCAAACCACATCGAATTACTTCGTAACCTGCTGATGGACCTCGTGGATGAAAATCCTGAGATCTGGACAGATGAGTTTAAAGCAGACCTTCGTGCCACAATGGAAGAGGGGATTCGCTTAGAGAAAGCATTTATCCGCGATTGTCTTCCTGTAGACTCTATCGGTCTTAATGCAGAAGAATTCGAGGAATACATCGACTTTATCGCAGACCGTCGACTCCTTGCCTGTGGTCTAGCACCACTCAAAGAAGAAGCGGCATCAAACCCATTCCCTTGGCTTGCTGAGATGATGGACATCAAGAAGGAGCAAAACTTCTTCGAGGGTCGCGTCACAGAATATCAAAAATCATCAGCCCTCGAAGAAATTGACGATGATGACCTTTAGGCCCAGGCCTGAGGCCTGAAGGAAAAAGATGAAAGGAAAAAGGAAAAAGCAGCAGCCGGTATGAGCGTTAAAAACTTTGAAGAACTAGATGTTTGGAAGCGGGGTTGCCAGTTAGCAGTAGAAATCTACGTCGAATTACAACACTCCAAAGATTACGGACTAAAAGACCAAATGCAACGAGCCGCAGTCTCGATCTCATCCAACATCGCTGAAGGATCAGAAAGAGCTAGCACCGCCGAATACATCAGATTTCTACGCATCGCGAAAGCCTCCTGTGCAGAACTAAGAACCCAACTTTACATCTCCACTAAAATCCGATCACAAACAAATCAACCACCCCTTGAAAAAGGAACTCAGCTCATTCAAGAAACAAAAGAAATCTCACGCATGCTCCAAGCACTCATCACTTCAATCCAACGCTCCACTACCTAAACTTTTTTCCTTTCCCCTTTTTCCTTTCCCCACTCCGCATCCGCATAAACTGCCCACATATTAGGAAACTTCCTTTCCTCTATAAGCTCCACCACACAAAAAACCACATGTATAAAAATATCTCACTAGAAGAAGACTTGGCCTTGAAAAACGTCGTTGTTCGCCCTCGTTCTGAAAAGCCTGACTTTGCTTGGAGAGAGCAATTGGGATCAACACCTAAGAGCGTTCCACATATCATTGTGACTTCAGGGGAACAAGAAAGTGAACTCTCCCTAGCAGATGTTGCAGACACTATTGGTGGAGCACTTACTGACCTGTTGCTTGCACGTCAGGCAAAGGAAGATACTATTTTTAACGAAGAGAACCGTCACTTTGTTTCAGGTGTTGCTATGCGTGTGGCAGACTCATTGATGGATCAAGTGGGTGCTGGTGGTGCTCAACTTCGTCTCACTAAATCAGACCTTTACCTTCTTATTGAAAAGGCATTGATCGAAAGTGATGCGCACGATGTGGCAAAGTCCTTGGTGTTTAATCGTTCGCTCGCAGACACAGGCAATGTAGAAATGTCAGCGATGTCATCCGAGCCATTCACTGTGCGTCTTATTCGTCGTAGTGGCAATGTGGTGCCATGGTCGGAGACCAAGATTGAAAACGCAGTGCGTCAGGCATTTTTGACCATCAAGCAGGATGCGTCAGGTGCTTCAATAGTAGCTCACGCAGTGACAGGACGAGTGCGCGATGAAGAGAAGGCCTTCGTTCACATCGAAGACGTCCAAGACATGGTGCAAGAAGAATTGATGCGTGCTGGCTTCTTCAAAGT
>CAXMOB010000020.1:0-3941 GCA_964194815.1 Vicinamibacteria bacterium
AGGGATTTATCAGGGATTTATCTACTGTCAATCTTAAATTTGCACTTAAGTTGCTATATTTAAATTAGTTAAGTCATTTCATTAAGAACATGTGGCTGGTAAACTTAGGGCTGATAAAACTTACCCAACTTGACGCATGTGGACGTCTTGCTGTGGGTAGGGAATGCTGATGCCCGCTTTATCGAGAGCTTTCTTTACATCTTCAGTGATGCCGAAGTAGAGGTCCCCGTAATCAGCAGCATTAGCCCAGATACGAACGGTAAAGTTGACCGAGCTATCAGCGAGTTCGCCCACTTTGATGAATGGTTCAGGGTCTTTGTGCACCTGTGCGTAGGTATCAATGACGCCACGGATGACATCGCGTGCTGAGTCGATGTCGTCGTCATAGCCAATGCCGAATGTGAAGTCGACACGACGGTCTTCCATGGTTGAGTAGTTCACAAGGCAATCGTTTTGAAGTTTTCCGTTAGGAATGTGGATCATCTTATTATCCGGAGTGAGAAGGACGGTTTCGAAGATTCTGATTTCTCCTACTTTACCTGTGTAGCCTTGAGCTTCGATCACATCGCCGACCTTGAATGGACGAAGGATGAGGATGACAACTCCACCTGCGAAGTTTTGTAAGGTGCCGCTGAGAGCCATGCCGACAGCTAAGCCCATTGCGGCAAAGATCGCAGCAAATGAAGTGGCTTCTACGCCGAGCGTTGAAATGGCAGAAACGATGACACCAGCTTTTAAGATAGCAGCAACGAGTGAAGTAAGAAACGGGATGAGAGAAGGATCGACCTCGTGGCGTTTGAGTTGAGCTCCAATGAGTGCTCCAATCCAATGAGAAGCTTTCCAGCCGATCACCAGAGTGAGCAGGGCTAGGAGGATCATTGGTGCCCATGCTGTTACGAGTCCAGTAACGGCATTTACGATGGTGTCTGTGCTGACTTCAGCGAGTGTGTGTAACATAATGATGTTGGTGATTCGCGGTGAATTTGTCGTAACTCAGTTGGCTCTGCAACCTCAAAAAGGTAGATATCGTCAAACTTGTGTTTAATCTAATTGATCAATGAATGATCGAGCCAGTTCTTGTGTGTCAGTTTGTTCTGATACGTGCAGAGGGGTGAGCCAGGATTCCTTTTTAAACCATGTACGTTGGCGTTTCGCATACTGGCAGGTGGCGAAGAAAATAAGCTCATGGCAGCGCTCGAGCGTGATCTCCTTTTTTAGGTATTGGCGAATGGTGCTGATGCCAATGGCTTTTTCACAAGTTCCTGAGGGTGCTTGCAGTTGTTCGATTTCCTCGATTGCTCCAGACTCCAGCATGATGGAGGTGCGACGATGGATGCGTTGGCGTAAGGTATCGGTGTCCCATTGCAGCACGGCACCGATAAGGCTCTTGCTGATGGTTTCACTTTGGCTGGCCCAATCAGATTTGAGAAGCGACATTTTTTGCCCACTAAGGATACAGATTTCTAGGGCACGAATGACGTAGCGTCGGTTTTGTAGGTTGGTGATAACTGCGCCTTCGGGGTCGAGATCAGTGAGTTGCTGGGCAAGATCTTCAGTGGTTTCTAGCTCCAACTTCTGCCGAAGTTCGGGGCTACCCGATGGTACTGGTGAGGGGCCGTGGGTGAGGAACTTGAGATACATGCCAGATCCGCCGACCACGATGGGACGTTTATGACGTGACTGCACTTCTGCAATGCATGCTAGAGCTAGGTCGCGGTAGCGTTGGGCATCCATCGACTCGGAACAGTCTAAGCAACTGAACAGGTGATGGGGAGCTGCTGCGAGTTCCTCTTTTGATGGAGCCGCTGAAATGACTTCGATTCCTTTATACACTTGGTAGGCATCGCCATTGATGATTTCGCCATCGAGCAGCTTTGCAAGCGTGATGGCGAAGGATGATTTACCAGAGGCGGTGGAGCCGCAGATGTAGATGGGATCGAGCACATCCCAGCCATAGCTTGAAAAAATAGTTCTTGCAACATTTAGCTCTATCTATAGGGTGTTCTGTAGAACAGTGTTCAATGTACTATGACTGATAAATTAACAACTCGACAACAGGAGATTTTAGATTTCATGAAAAGGTCTCAACACGAGACGGGGGTGATGCCTTCGACTCGTGAGATCCAACATCATTTTGGGTTTGCCAGTCAAACGGCAGTGATGGGTCATTTGCGAGCCTTGGAAAAGAAGGGCGTGATTCAGCGATTTCCTGGCAAAGCCCGTGCTGTAGCGTTCACAGAGGAGTTGGATCGTGAGGAAATTGTAGATATTCCGATTTACGGTAGCATCGCTGCTGGAATGGGAGAAGATCAGGAACAATCAAAAGAAGGTTGTTTATCGATTGATGTGCGTTCGCTTGGGTTATCACAATCTGCGAAAACATTTGCCTTGAAGGTGCGTGGAGAATCTATGGTGGATGCTCACATTTGTGATGGCGACACGGTGGTGTTAGAATTTAAGGAACCACGTAATGGCGATGTGGTCGCTGCATTGATCGATGGCGAAACAACCTTGAAACGCTATATCAAAAATCGTGGTGCTGAGCCTTATTTACAAGCAGAGAACGAGTTGTTCTCTGACCTTATTCCGGCTCGCGAATTAGTGATCCAGGGAGTGATGGTAGCTTTGCTGCGTAATGCGGCTTAAGGGCATGATTAGCTAACACGATGAGTGTTGAGGAATTAGGGCTTACCTTGCATGCTTCAAAGAGGGCTATCAAGCCAGCTCAACGACGGGTGATCCATGTGGAGTTTGCGCCTGAGGAAGTTCTGGATTCACGATTGCAGTGGAGTGAGAGTGCTGCTCAAAAATAGTTAATTACAGTTTTAATTCGAATCACCACCTGCGTCTGAAGTTTCTGCTGAGAGGTTCTGATCCGAAGAGGTCGAAGCGGGAGCTATTACGTCTGCGACGGTCACTGGTGTCGGGCTCGTATTTCGTCTGGGTTGAACCAATTTTAGTGACTTCTAGTTTGACGGTTTCGATTGCTTGCACCTCTATGTTAGGAGCTTCGACTTTTCCTGTGTGTGTGATGAGTGGGCGTATCACTGTGCGGCCGATTGATTCCTTTTTGTGTCCACAGTGGTGACAAGTGACGAGTGTGGTTTTTGGAAGCATAGCAGTGATAACATAGATCAGAATGACTGGGCCAATAGTGAATTGGGGAAGGATAGGTGGTATCCCAAAGCACGCTAGGATGATACAAAATACAGGAAGTCCGATGAGGGTGTAGTGACGAGTTGCTTGAGCAAACCTTGAGCTGCCGTAGGTTACGTTGCCTATCGGGTTAAGGGGAGCTTTACAGCAAGGATTACTGCAGCTTAATGAGCCGTTGTTTGTGGGTGGTTTCATAGCTATTCTACCTCGCATGGAAAGTGGGCGGACGCTCTTCAGAGACTCTAATGTTACGGAGGTGTTCATTTTAACTTTAGAGCGGGTCCCTCTGTGGTTATAAGTGGACGTTTTTTGTCAATTTTGGGTATTGGAAGAGAAGCGGCTGAATCTTTTTTTTTGGTGATGACGGGAGCCTTAAATCTTTTAAAGAAGGTCTGGTTATGGCCGCAATGGTGGCAGGTCAGCACGGTTGCTTTTGGGATCAGTGAAATGAGGAACAAGCCAGTGCATACAGTGATGATGATGATGCCCGGAGTGAAGATGATAATACCCAGAATCATGAGGGCAACTTTGAAAGAAGTGTTATCGTAGGGAATAGAAAGAGCTACTGAAGCAAGTGCCACAGAGATTGGTGTGCTTAGGATAAGCCACCAGTGATAGAGGAACTCTGCTTGGGGGCTACGACCATAATTAAAGTTCCCGATAGGATCGAGGTTATGGCTGCAGCTTGGGCAGCAAGATGGTGTCGTAGGAAGTGTGAGCCCCTGTTTCATGATACTTTAAAGACTAGAGAAGCCTCCAAGTATTGGATATTACAATTAGGTGAT
>CAXMOB010000021.1:0-2035 GCA_964194815.1 Vicinamibacteria bacterium
AAAAGCCCAAGAATCGTACGCCCAAAACAGGCAGCTAAGTTCTGGCGAATTGTTTAAAGCGAAGTGATTCTTTAATACCCTCACTCTTATTGGAATGGGGTCATTTTTGTGTATTCGTGTCCAGTTTTGTCGAGTGGAGGAGTGTTTCATTTGGAGACACTAGCAGGAGCGATTAGCTAGATGGTTACTAAGTCTTACGTTAGCGAACTAGAACTCATTTTGCTTTCTTTGGTGAAGCGTGACGTGTTGCGCCAATGAAAGATGACACCGAAGGGGTCAGGTCGTTGTGCCATAATTCATGACACCCGAGTAGTGGAGTGACTTTGCTTATTTTGGGTTGATTTGGCAAGGTTTTCCGCTGGCTCGGACGGAGTGGAGGTGCAGGGAGCGATAGCGACTGGAGCCGCAGCGGAGTCCGTGCCAGCGGACGCGCTGGTGGGGGGCTCGGAGAGCCACCTATTTTCTTCATCTCGCTGAGCTTCTGTCAGCTCGATTATTTCGTGAATTATTTGTAGTTTTTCTTCTACACTTTTTGCCAATTCGATTGGATCTAGCTCCTTGCGTTTGGCCTTCAATTCCTGTTTGGTTTTGACGCTAACTTTGGGGCATTTTAAAAGGCGATCACAAGGGCTTTGAGGTTCGTCATATTTCTTTGTCACTTTGCTTCCAATGCGTTTCTTTTCGATCAGCTTCATGACTGGCGTGAAGTAGTTTCGGAGCGGTAGCCATGCTGTCTCATATAGGTCGTTGACGAGGGCTACTAATTCGATTTCGCTGTAGCGACCGTAGCCAAGAAGCTGTCTAACATGGGTGAAGTTTTTCTGCTCTACGTGTGCTTGGTCGTTCTTTTTGTAAGGCCGTGATCGAGTCCATTTGATCTTGCGAGTTTTACTCAAAAGGTAGCTCTCTAAGGTGGTATTAAGGAATTCACTGCCGTTGTCACAATCGAATCCTAACATTTCAAATGGCATCCTCCGTTCTATACGCTGTAAGCCCACGCAGACTTCGCCTCCACTACAACCCCAGAGTCCTGAGAGCTCAGTCCAACCGCTGTAAATGTCTGTGAGGGTGAGGCTCCACATGAACGCGCCGCTACTGCTTCCTCCACCATGAGAGACTGTGTCAGCCTCCATCCAACCAGGCCTGTCGACGTCTTGCGGTCCGCATTGCACAGCTACTATACTCTTGAGTCTGTGACTTGTGCGGCCAGTACTTCTTCCGTACCTGCGAGTGGAGTCTACTCGATGTGGAGCTGTGATCCGATCGAGCTGTCGCTCACTACATAGAAGGATTTTATCCCGAGTAGATTTGGGGATCTTTGCGTAGTGTTTTTCATAACTTTCTAACCATAGTGGGAGGGTATGCTTGAGGCGCTTCCCGCAAGGCTGTTCGCTGATTTTCCAGAGCTCGATAATGATCGATTTCTCAGCGTCTTTATAAGTGGGTTTTGATCCTCGTTTTTTGGACTTTTCACCAAGGCTCACTTGCCCGTTGAGGGCCTTGATTGTGTGCTTACGATCCCAGCCTAAAGTGTCACTGACTTCGTCGATCATCTTGCTCTTTCCCGCTCGATTTCGGCTTAGATAACGGACTCGACAGCTCTCTAAATATTGTTCTTTGCTTTTGTTGCTCATGATTCCAGATAATGTTTTCATCTGGTGTCATTCTTTCTGGCGCAACGACCATGTGAAGCCTCGTTTGGGCTATTCCTCCGGTGTCATTCTATTTGGCGCAATGCGAGGATACGGAATGCGTGCACCACCATCTTTCAGACTAGGCATCTGCGCATTGGACTTTTTGAGTGTATCGCCGAGAAGGCGAGAGAGCTCCTTCACTTTCGGTTTATTTTTGGAAGCGAGGTTATTTTGTTCCCCGATATCGGTTTTGAGATTAAACAGTTCGAAGCTTTGGTTGTGGTGGTAATAGATCAGCTTCCAGTCGTCTAACAGTATGGCTGAGCTGGCTCCTATTCCGGGGCCTTTGGGACCCCATTGGTTTGGGTAGTGCCAGTAAAGCGCGCGCGATTGAATGTCAG
>CAXMOB010000022.1:0-5869 GCA_964194815.1 Vicinamibacteria bacterium
AATGGAATCACCTAGTCGCCAAGCACCGTAAATCCATCTCACTCAAAGCATCACAAAAACGTTCCGTCCAATCAACCGAAGCCGACATGCGCGTAGCCATCACCTGGGACACCGACAACAGCGACATGGACCTCTGGGTCACTGACCCTAACGGCGTCAAAGTTTACTATCGCAATCGCTTCACCGCTAACAGCGGAGTGCTATCAAAAAATATCCGTCGCGGCCGAGGCCCTGAGGAATTCTTACTCCATCAAGCCCAGAAAGGTGCTTACAAAATCCAGGTCGATTACTTCGGCACTCGCCAACAAACCCTCTACGGCTCCACCACCCTCCACGTCAATGTCACCACCCATTGGGGTAAACCGAACGAATCAACCCAACACCGCACCATCCGCCTCAGCGGAAAAGCGCGCACAGTCGACGTCGGTAAAGTCATCTGGAAATAGCCATTTCATTAGCCTCTCCCACACACATAACCCGGGCCCATTTTTTTTCCTCTAAGATCCTCCCTTTGTAAAGCGTTGGTAAAGAATAGCCTCTACCCCTATACACATCCATATTTTATGTTACTCTGTAGGTGAATTGTATTCAACCACCCAATATTATGAAACTAACAACAGCACTCCTCGCCTCCTCCGCCCTTGCTACCCTCACTCTCACCGCAGTAGCTGAAACCACTACTAGCTCACTCGATCTCCCCAATCACAAAGGCCTTAAAATGGTTGGCCCCTACAACCACGACAACCTCTCGTTCTATCTCATCAAAGGCGCAGGAACGCAAAAAAAACTCAACATCGTCACCCTCTCTGAGGCGATGAAGCAAAAAATCGTTATAGTTAAAGAAACTGGCACAGTCAGTCAGCTCTCCATCATCAACAACTCCAAAGATAAACACATCTTTGTGCATTCTGGCGATATCGTGAAAGGCGGCAAACAAGATCGCACCCTCGCCAACAGCATGCTCGTCCCTCCAGGACAAACGATCCCACTCAATTCCTTCTGTGTCGAAAGTGGACGCTGGAGCAAACGCAAAGGAGAAAGCGTCGCAGCCTTCAACGCTAGCTCCAAATCTGTGAGTTCACGCCAACTCAAACTCGCCGCAGCCATCAGTAAAAACCAAGGAAAAGTCTGGCAAGAAGTAGCAGCAAATCAAAAAAAACTCAGTAGCAAGGTCGGTAAAGTAGTCAATAATGCAAAATCAGCGACTTCACTCCAACTAGCACTCGAAGACAAAAAGGTTGTTGAGAACCAGAGTAAATACATCAAGGCCATCAAGCAATTGATGCCACTCGGCAACGACACCATAGGCTACGCCTTCACCATCAATGGTGAATTCAATAGCTCTGACATCTACCTCAACAGCGCTCTCTTCACCAAGGTTTGGGAACGTCGACTCGAAGCAGCTGCAGTCGAGGCGGTAGCAGAATTCGAAAAAGATAAGAAATACGCCATTCTCACCTCAAAGCAAATCACCGAAGCCATCCTTGAGTCGAGCAAAGCAGTTGCCAAACAAGAGAAACTCGCCGCAGGCAATGGTACCACCTGCCAGATCGGTAAAGAATCTGTCACCTTGGACAACACTTGGGCCAGTAAAGGCGGCAGTGTCTTCTACCACAACTCAGTCATCAGCAGTAAAGGCATCGACCTCAAAGCTAAACCAAAAGCTCAAAACCGCGCGGCTAATCAAGTTCAGCAGATCGAGCCACAAGATGACAACAACCTCCCTCGTCAGCAAAAATGATAATTTATAGGTAGCCGAAAAAATGGTTATCCCATTTAGACATTAGCCCCCAAACTTCGGGGGCTTACAAAAATCAGTACATAAAACGACGCAATCAAGCATCGGCCCTCGCATTCAGCATTGATTTTGAGAGCCTCCTCCTGTTGAAATCATAAAAGATTCCATGTTTCTTCCTCCCACCTTGACCTAGCCCACCGAAGCCGCTATTTTTTCGCCGTGAGCTATCAGGTATTCGCTAGAAAATATCGCCCCAAGACATTCAAGGATGTGCTTGGCCAAGACCACGTCGTGCAGACATTGAGAAATGCAATCGAGCAAAACCGTCTTGCCCATGCGTATTTATTCGTTGGCCCGCGTGGCACCGGTAAGACATCCACCGCCCGAATCCTAGCCAAGGCATTGAACTGCCCAGATGGTCCGTCAATTGATTTCGATCCAGACCACGAAATCTGCAAAGAAATTGCAGATGGTTGCTCGCTTGACGTTCTTGAGATCGATGGCGCGTCCAACAACGGGGTCGAGCAGGTTCGTGATCTCCGTGACAACGTCCGCTTCGCTCCAGCCCGTGGACGCTTTAAGATCTACTATATCGATGAGGTCCACATGCTTTCAACAGCAGCTTTCAACGCCTTGCTGAAAACACTCGAAGAACCGCCAGAGCACGTCAAATTCATCTTTGCAACCACCGAGCCGAATAAGATTCTTCCTACTATCATCTCACGTTGCCAACGCTTCGACCTCCGTCCTATCACCACTGAAGTCATTGCGAAGCATTTGCAATACATAGCTACAGAAGAAGGTGTAGAACTCAGCGACAGTGGAGCATGGGCAATCGCAAAAGGAGCCGACGGCGGCATGCGCGATGCTCAATCAATGCTCGACCAACTCGTGGCATTCTGCGGCACATCCATTTCAGAAGAAAATGTGCTCAGCGTCTTTGGTTTCACCTCACGCGAAATCATCGCCAGCTTAGCCACATCCATTCTTAAAAAGGACACCACCAAAGCTCTTCAAATTCTTCACGAACAAGCCAAGACAGGTAAAGATCTGTCACAGCTGCTCGACGAACTCATCTCCTGCGTGCGCATGGTCTTGGTGTCAAAAATTGACCCAACTGCCAGTAACGATGGTATTCCTGCCGCTGATTGGGAAACACTTTCTGCAGCGACTGCCGGAACCACTTCGGACCGCCTTCTCCACATCATCGACCTTTTCGCTGACACGGAAAGCCGCATGAAGTGGGCCTCAAACAAACGGCTCCACCTCGAGATTGGCATCATCAAAGCAATCCAATCTCTCAACGAAGTGCGTATCAGCGACGTCATCATGGCTCTCGCTGGTGCCGGCCCAGTCGATACCTCAGACCTTCCAAAACAAGAATTGGCGACTGCACCTGCAGTCACCGCCGAAACACCAGCTCCTATTCAATCTGAGCCCCAGCAAAAAGTTGATCCAACTCCATCTGTCGCAGCTGTGCAAGAAGCTCCGGACCCAGTTGCACAAACTCCTGCAGTAGTGCAACAAGTGGTAACCGAAGCTGCTCCAATTCAATCAGAAACCGTTGCTACTGCTACAGTCGAACCCGCAGCTGAGCCTGCAGGCTTTGACCTAGCCTTCGATCCTGAACCAGCTGCAGCGACCGTTGCTCTTGCTGAACACAAGCCAGAGCCTGAAGCTCCACAACAACAGGAACCTGTAAATTCTAGGCCCATCGATTTCGAGGCCTTGATCTCAGCAGCCCCAGAGGTTTCACCGAATCCAGAACCAGCTCCATTGCCTCCAAAACAAGAGGTAAAACAAGAAGTTCCTCCAGAGGCAGATCAAAAAAGCTCTAAAGAGGAAGAACATGATCAGCTCAACGAAGAGTTCTACAAAGACCCACTCATCAAACAAGCCCTTGAAATCTTCAAAGGCCGCATTGTGAAATAAATCAGAGCAGCCATTAGTTCACCAGAGCTGCTATCCCTCATCACTCATAACATTTCACCAATGCAAGCTCCGGCTCACCAGAGCCGCTATCCCCCATTAACTCATAACAATTAACCAATAACTATCATGGACCTATCTAAACTCATGCAACAGGCCCAGCAAATGCAAGCTGGAATGCAACAGAAGCAAGCTCAACTCGAATCACAAATCGTTGAAGGCTCAGCTGGAAGCGGTAAAGTGACCGTCAAAGCCAATGGTGCTGGCCAAGTTCTCGAAATCAAGATTGACCCAAGCATCGTTGACCCAGAAGACACTGAATTCCTTCAAGAACTCGTGCTCGCAGGTGTACAAGACGCTATCCAAAAAGCTAGCGACATGACAGCTTCAGAAATGAAGTCACTCACTGGTGGGCTCGATATCGGCGGACTCATGGGCTAACCCCAATCAACACAACTTTCAAAAGCGGGCTGCGGCTCGCTTTTCTTGCTTATGACTCGCGACGACATCGCCACCATTCTAGAAGAGATCGCGCTATTGCTCGAACTCAAGGGGGAGAATGCCTTTAAAACCAGAGCCTACAAAAATGGGGCCGAAACCGTGCTCAACAATGATGTCGACATCATCGGCCTCGCCAAACAAGGTCAACTCACGGGTATCAAAGGCATCGGTGCTGCTCTACAGCAAAAGATCACCGAGCTGGTGCAAACCGGCAAACTCGAATACTACGAGAACCTTAAAGCTGAATTCCCTGCCACTTTGTTCGACCTATTCGGTATCTCTGGACTAGGACCAAAGAAGATCAAGGCACTCTACGATCAACTCAATATAGCCTCGATCGATGCACTTGAAGCTGCTTGTAAAGACGAATCCATCTCACAGCTCTCTGGTTTTGGAGCCAAGTCTGTCGAAAAAATACTCGACGCTATCGCGTTCAAAAAGCAATTCGCTGACATGTTTCGCCTCGGCCAAGTCAGCCCGCTCGCCATCACGCTTCGTCAACAACTTCTCGACCACCCGAAGGTCCATCAATGCGAAATCGCTGGTTCGTTCCGTCGTGCTAAGGAAACACTTCATGACCTAGACTTTCTCGTCGCCACCGACGCCCCAGAAGTCATCACCGAATTTTTCACCCAGCTCCCCGAAGCAAGCAAGGTCATCACTCATGGATCAACCAAGGCCCAAATCTATCTAGAAAATGGCCTCCAGTGCGATCTCAGAGCAGTTTCTACCAAGGAATTCCCTTTTGCACTTCAATATTTCTCTGGCAGTAAAGAACACAACGTCGCCGTCCGGTCTCGCGCCAAGTCATTTGGACTCTCGCTTAATGAATATGGCTTCACGCCACTCCGCGATGACGTCGACGTCCCAGAGTGCCCAACAGAGCAAGAGATCTATCGGGCACTTCAACTCGATTGGGTGCCACCAGAGCTACGCGAAAACCGTGGAGAAATCGAAGCTGCCGAAGCCGGCACACTACCTCGATTGGTCGAACTCGACAACCTCCGTGGCACATTCCACAACCACACCACCGCATCAGACGGCAAGCATTCGCTACTAGAGATGGCCGAGGCTGCTCAAGAATTAGGCTTGCAGTATCTCGGAATTGCCGACCACTCAAAATCCTCGTTTCAGGCCAATGGCCTCTATCCGGATCGCCTCATGCGTCAGGTCGCTGAGATCCGTAAGCTAAACCAGCAATGGGATGACTTCCAATTGCTCGCAGGATCAGAGGTCGACATCCTCAAAGATGGCTCCTTAGATTACAACGATGACATCCTCAGCCAGCTCGACTACGTCGTAGCTTCGGTCCACAGCTCCTTCACCTTAGATGAAGACACTATGACCAAGCGTATCATCTCAGCGATGGAAAACCCACACGTCACCATGATTGGGCACCTTACCGGTCGCCTCTTACTCAAGCGTGCTCCTTACGCAGTGAACCATGCGAAAATCATCGACTGCGCTGCGGAAACAGGAACCATCATCGAGCTCAATGCCAGCTACTACCGCCTCGACATGGACTGGAGATGGTGGAAGCACGCACGCGATAAAGGCGTGAAGTGCGCGATCAACCCAGACGCCCACCACACCGACCACCTTCAATTTCTCCACTACGGTGTCCGCATCGCCCGCAAAGGCTGGCTCCGCAAAGAAGACGTCATCAACACCAAGACCCTCGACGAGGTCAAAATGTTCTTG
>CAXMOB010000023.1:0-11408 GCA_964194815.1 Vicinamibacteria bacterium
GAGTCGACCACTTTATTGGCTATGGGAAATACACTCCTCGTGAAAAAGTCAAAGCTAGTGCCGAATTCTTCATCTACCAACTCGATGAACTTTTAAAACTAGGTATAGTCTAGAAACTAACGTACTTCACTAACGCAATAAAGTTGCATTAAGATCTTGACCATTCTTCAACTCTCTCTTACTCCTTTGCGTATGAAATCACTACTCCCTTTTGTCCTAAGCTCTCTTCTTCTTTCTTCTTTTGCGGTAGCTGCAGAGCCAAGTCTGCATTTTTCAACACATAGCACTTTCGCAATTGGTTCTTCAGACCTCAATGAAGCTTTAGTAGCAAACCATGCACACGACCCTAACGATGAATTCACTGTTCAGACTATCGAACTAGCAATAGCGGCACGTTACAATGACTATCTGGCTGTGAATGCCTCCTACATCTTCTTTTTAGATGATGTAGACCGCATCGATGGGGAATGGGAAGACGCTTACCTTTCGATCGATGCACTACCTGCTGGCTTGAGCATTAAGGCCGGCCGCCTCTTCAATGAGACCACAGCAGAGAATAACCGCCACCTTCATGCATGGAAGTATGCTAACAGCTCATTACTCACCTCTCGATTTAACGGCGAAGAAGGCCTCCTCAGCGAGAGTATTCAACTTAATTGGGCATTACCGGGCATGGATCAAACTTCTATCAGTCTCAGTTATGGTGACTCTGTAGAATACTCTCACGAAGAAGAGGCTGGAGCTCTACCAACTGAAGTCCACGGTGAAGAGTCATACCTAAACACCGACATTTGGACAGTCTCATTTGACGGACGGTTTCTTAAAGACGACTTCAACCAATTCTTCTACCGCCTCCACCACAGCCAAGGCACAAACGGATACGGACTTGATGGTGAACTATCTGGTCTATCCATACGCTATTTATGGAGAGAAAATGGCCAACAGTCAGGCGGCCGCTATTTTGAAATCGGAGCCGAGTACGCTCAACGCGACTACGACTACAGTTCAGAAGATAATTCCGTGACAGGAAATGAAACTGAAGATGGTTTCGCTCTACACACCCAATATGGATTCAATGAGCACTGGGAACTTGGCTTACGTTACGAAACGGTCAATGGCTCAACAACCGTCGAAGAAACCCCTGAAATAGAACGCTTCTCTACCGCCCTCACTCGACGGTTCCAAATCAATGATAGAAACAACGGTCTTGTACGTCTCCAATACGATCACGACAACCGTAGCAACCAAGAGAGTGCCAATACAGTATGGCTACAGTTCCAATTTAGCTTTGGTAGCAACCTCTAGCGGACGGCTAACCTAGGCAGTGAAGTTATCACGATAGGCCTTCGGCGTCACACCTGTCGTTTGCTTGAACTGACGAGTGAACGCTGATTGATCGGAGTAACCACAATCCAACGCAACCTCGGCGATACTCTGTTTCGTTGTCTTCAATAGTTTACACGCTTTCTCAATACGCGTTTGCGTAATGAATTGCCCAGCTGACATGTGATAAAGAGAACGGATACGCTGGTCCAGCTGATAGACCGATAGGTCAACTAGTGCAGCCAATTCAGGAAGGCGTAACTGCTCGGCCATATTCTTGCGAATATGCGTTATCACCTTATGGATAGGAGCTAGGTCGTCCCTTTGTTCAGCAAAAGAATGAATATCTTTCGAAATGCCAGCCAAACCGATGACTTTATTATCTCCATCTAATAGAGGTTCTTTGTAAGTCAGACACCAACCTTCCTTGTTATTAGGGTATAAATGCAGCTCGAGCCTCCCGTAAATACCCGCTCCTGTGTGTAAAATATGCGCATCCTGAAGGGTAAATCCGTCGCCTAATGGCTTAGGAAATACCTGATCGGCTCGTTTGCCAACCAATTCGTGCTTATCCTTGAATCCTAAACGATTTGCCAAGGTCGTATTCACAGCAATATAGAGCCCTTCCATATCCTTGATAAAAAAAGCAATGTCAGGCACGTGATCAAATAATGCTTCGCACAAAATTGGATGTGCAAGTTGCTTAAAAAACGGATGGGATTGCATAAAAAATTTATTACAGAATTTAATACCATAAATCAAGCCTCACCAAGCCCTCGTATGCAGATTATTTGGTCGACCTTCCTCCATTTCACAAGAACGGCTATGCTATGCTATAGGCAAATCATGAGTTCTAATAGTTACACCACCCTTAAAATCATAGATTCCCATACTGGTGGAGAACCAACACGTCTTATTACATCTGGTGTTCCTGCCCTATCTGGTTCCATGATCGAAAGGCGGCAACAAGTTGCAGTTCACCACGACTGGATTAGAACCTCCACATTGCTTGAACCTCGCGGCTTTGAAGCAATGGTGGGTGCAATCCTCACAGAGACTGACACTCCTGACTGTGTGGCTGGTGCCATATTTTTCAACAATGCTGGCTATTTGAATATGTGTATCCACGCTACCATCGGTATCGCTGTCACTCTCAAATACATGGGCCGCATCTCTGAAGGTTCGCACAAAATTGACACGCCCGCGGGAGTCGTCACAGTTCACCTTCATGAAGACGAATCCGTGTCGGTAGAGAATGTTCCCAGCTATCGCTATAAATCTGGTGTCGAAGTGCAAACCGTAAACCATGGTGCAGTAAAGGGTGACATCTCATGGGGCGGAAACTGGTTCTTCCTCATCGAGGGCTATGGCCCTGAAGTCAAATTTAGCAACAAAGAGGCTCTTTGTCATTTTACGATCGATGTCATGAACAGTCTCGAAAGCTCTGGAATTAAAGGTGCAAATGGAGGACTCGTAGACCACATCGAAGTCTTTGGAGCTCCAGATAATGATGAAGCTGACAGTAAGAACTTCGTCATGTGCTCTGGTGGTGAATACGATCGCTCACCTTGCGGCACTGGCACTTCAGCCAAACTCGCCGCTCTTTATGACAAAGGCACACTCAAACCAGGTCAATTATGGCGACAAGCCAGTATCCTTAACACCGTCTTCACTGGCAGTGTCGAACCCACTGGCGATGGCAATAAAGTCATCCCCACAGTTTCGGGCAAAGCATGGGTAAATGGCGAAACAACCGTCATCATTAACCCAAAAGATCCATTTAAATTTGGCATTCAACAATAAATCTAATACATATAACCATCTAGCTAGAACCAACTATTAATACCATGACACTTACAGGACAATCATTCATCGGAAATTCCCGCGGAGCAGGAACAGAATCATGTGGAAGCGGCATCAACCCAGCCACAGGTGCAGCACTCGCGCCCGCTACCATTTTAGCGACAACGACCGAAACCCAACAAGCTCTAGACCTTGCTGCTGCCGCTGCAGTTTGCTACCGTAACAAAACAGGTCTTGAGAAAGCGACATTCCTTCGCCAAATCGCAAGCAACATCGAAGCTGCAATCGAACAAATTGTAGAAGTTGGACCACAAGAAACAGCACTTCCAGAAATGCGTATGCGTGGAGAAACTGGACGCACCGTTGGCCAGCTTCGCATGTTCGCTCAAATGGTCGAAGACGGATCATGGGTTGATGCTCGTATCGAGCTTGCTCAGCCAGATCGTGCTCCCATCCCTAAAGTTGACCTACGCTCAATGCTTCGTCCAATTGGACCAGTAGCAGTGTTCACAGCTTCTAACTTCCCTCTTGCATTCTCAGTTGCAGGTGGCGACACAGCATCAGCACTCGCTGCAGGCTGCCCAGTCATCGTAAAAGCTCACTCAGCTCACCCAAGCATGTCAGAGATCATCGCTCAATGTGTAGTCGATGCAGCCAATACAACAGGCATGCCTGAAGGTGTATTCTCTATGCTCTATGGCAAAGGTTCTGAACTTGGACAGCAACTTGTGAAAGCTCCTGAAATCAAAGCGGTGGGTTTCACCGGTTCAACACGTGGCGGCCGTTCTCTCATGGACAGTGCTGCAGCTCGTCCTGAGCCAATTCCAGTTTATGCTGAGATGGGATCTATCAACCCAGTGGTGATGATGAAATCAGCACTCGGCGACAAGAGTGAATCATTAGCTGAAGCGTTCTTCGGATCACTCGCAATGGGAGTAGGTCAATTCTGTACCAATCCCGGCCTGGTATTCATCCCAGCTGAAGAATCAGCTGTTTTTGCTAGTAAGCTCGCTGAGCATGTTGCAGTTGGTGCACCCGGTGTCATGCTCAACCCTGGCATTTGCTCATCCTACCTCTCTGGAGTCGATTCTCTCTCCGCCCAAGATGGTGTCGAGCAACTCGCTTACAACAAAGCGAATGGCTGTGGTCAAGTTGGACCTGCTGTTTTACAAACCACTGGCACAAACTTCGCCGCGAATGAAGCTCTTCAAGAAGAAGTCTTTGGCCCAGCTTCGCTCCTAGTCACCTATGCATCTTGTGATGAACTAAAACTCGCTATCGAAGCTCTCGGTGGTCAGCTCACAGCTTCAGTCCATGGATCTGAGGAAGACTTTAAGGAGGAAAGCTGCCTCATCAGCTTACTCGAACGCAAAGCGGGTCGCGTGATTTTCAACGGTTTTCCAACAGGCGTTGAAGTGTGCCAGTCAATGGTGCATGGTGGACCATACCCAGCCACTTCAGATGGCCGCTCAACTTCAGTTGGCAACATGGCGATCTTCAGATTCGCTCGTGCTGTTTCATACCAGAGCTTCCCACAGGCAGCACTGCCTGCGGAATTACAAGACGCTAACCCACTCGGCATTTGCCAAATGGTGAACGGCACATCTAAGTAATCATCCAGTTCAATTTTCTAAAGTCGTCAGGAAGTATTTCTTGCTGACGACTTTATTTGTTTCCTTACTATAGTAACCGTGTTAGTAAAGAATGTGATCAATATTAGTATTGATCATCAGTTATATTAAAAAATCCCATGTCATCAGCAGACTCTAATACGCCTCAGCCACCAGCTGAAGAAGAAGGCCAAGCTATTCCCAAACCGACCACATCGGAAGATCTGGAGATTCGTCCACCGTCCCGTATAGTGCACAACTCATCGAAACCAACTCCGTCAAAAAAAACGGAACCAGCGGTCATTGAAGAGGGCGGCGCCGAGGTTGAACCTAAAACTCCACCATTACCCACTCCACCATTACCCACTCCTGCCACTCCTGCCACTCCTGCCGCTCCTGCCGCTCCTGCCGCTCCTGCCGCTCCTGCCGCTCCTGCCGCTCCTGCCGCTCCTGCCGCTCCCACTCCTCCCACTCCTCCCACTCCTCCCACTCCTGCCGCTCCTGCCGCTCCTGCCGCTCCTGCCGCTCCTGCCGCTCCCACTCCCCCTCTCATAGTAGACCCTCTAGATAAGGACGGTATGCCTATCGAGCAAGGATCTACACCCACTGGAAAACGTCCAGACAGTGAATATCAACACTATCCAGCACCTCCTACTAGCCATTCTATTTTCGCAAAAATTTCCTTCGCCATAACTCTAGTGTCATTCATTATTGTCGTCTACGCATCTGGTTCATTGATTACGAACTTTACTAGTGATAAAACAGTATCTGAGGTGACGCGTGGAAGTGCCTCCAATGTTGATCACCTACTGATGCTATTTTATATTGGTGCTTCAGGATCTATTGCCGGCCTAATACTGTGTTTATTCGCATATAAACAAAAACAGACGCTCCAAGTGCTACCTATTATAGGAGCAACCTTAGGCACACTCATTGTTGCTTTACTCCTCGTTGTGCTAATTATGAGCTAGCTAATGTATATTTCTACCAATCTGTTAACCCCGTGTAAGCTTCCGCTATCTACAAACGTAAAACGTACTTACCCAATCATGAAACCACTCTTTCTCACACCAGCAATGCTAAGCATCCTATGTGCTAGCCTATCTGCAGACATTTCAACTCCCGCCTTTTTTAATAACGGCATGGTTCTTCAACAAGAAATTGGAGCATCAATTTGGGGTAAAGCTCCAGCAAATGCGTCGGTCAATGTCACCTTTGCGAACCAAACTAAAAAAATCACAGCAGACGCAAAAGGGAACTGGAAGATTACCTTAAAAGGACTCAAGGCATCCGCCAAAGGCTCAGTGCTCACCATCACCTCAGGCGATGACAAAAAGGTCATCAATGACGTTCTCGTTGGAGAAGTCTGGATTGCTTCTGGCCAATCTAATATGGAGTGGAACATGAGTCGCACCAATTCAGCCACATTGGCAAAAACTGCGAACGACCCCCTACTTCGCATGTATATGGCTCCTAATGTATCCATCGACAAACCACAAAGTGACTTCAAAGGTAAATGGCAGGCAACGACCCCAAGCTCAACACCTACATTTTCTGCGGTTGGTTACCATTTCGCAGCAAATCTAAGAAAGGAACTCAATGTCCCGGTTGGTATTATCGAAGCTGCTTGGGGCGGAAAACCCGTCGAGTCCTTCATCAGTGACTCAGCAATGAAAGCTCTTCCAGAAGCAAAAATTCTTGTAGAACGTAAAACAAAAGCGGTACAAGGATACAGCCCTGAAAAGGCAGAAGAGACATACAATAAACAATTGAAGAAGTTTGAAGTCGTTCATGCTGCATGGAAAGACTCAGGTAAAAAAGGTCGTGCACCACGCAAACCAAGGAAAGGAACGAACCCTGCAAACTATCCCAACGTGCACTCCACTATTTTCAATGGAATGATCAACCCCATCGCAGGCTACGGTGCCCGTGGTGCCATTTGGTATCAAGGTGAATCCAATGCCAACCCACACACTCAGCACATTTACGGAGAGCTCCTCACCAGCATGGTGAAAGACTGGAGAGCACGCTGGAACAGTGATCTTTCCTTCTATTATGTGCAACTGGCAAATTTCCGCAAACCTGTCGAAAAAGCAGGAACTGAAACTGCCTGGGTCATCATCCAAGACGAACAACGTCGAGCTCTAAACACTATTCCAAAATCTGGCATGGCGGTCATCAATGATATCGGAGCCGCTAATAATATCCACCCAGCCAATAAAAAGGACGTAGGACACCGTCTCGCGCTTTGGGCCTTAGAAAAAGATTACGGTAAAAAAGGAAAGCTCATCTCAGGACCACTCTATAAAGCAGTAGAATTTAAAGCAAATGAAGCCATCGTTTCCTTTGATTACGATACAGGACTTAAATCACGAGATGGCAAGCCTCTCGCACGATTCGAAGTCGCTGGAGAGAACGGCACATGGGTTTGGGCATCAGCAAAAATCAAAGGCAACCAGGTTCACGTTTCTGCCGATACAGTAAAAAAAGCCACGAAGGTACGTTACGCGTGGGCTGAAAACCCAACGGGTGCTAACTTAGTCAATGCGGCAGGCCTACCAAGCTCATGCTTCTCATCAGAAAGTAAGTAACACGCTTGACGCCGAAACTCATCACCATTAACTAACTTCCACTATGAGCGAGCAATGCATCACATTCGGACTACGCACCGACAAAAAAGCGGTCGAAGAAAAACCTGTCTTCGCCCCTAAGTTTGACGAGAATGGATTAATCCCTGCAATGGCAATAGATCACCTTACTAAAGAACCATTGATGTTAGCCTACATGAATGAAGCATCGCTCAAGATGACACTTCAACTTGGTGAAGCAGTTTATTATTCACGTAGTCGCCAGGAAATTTGGCACAAAGGAGCCACATCTGGCCACACTCAGGTAATTAAAGAAATCCGCACCGACTGCGACCAAGACGCCATCATCCTCTATGTTGATCAAGCTGGCTCAGGGGCTTGCCACACTGGGCGTAACTCCTGTTTCTACCGCAAGGTTGATCTTGAATCCTCAAGCGATCCAGCAGGCTTGGCGTTCACCGAAGACCTCACCTTCAACCCAGAAGACGTTTACGGCAAAAAATAAGCTAAACGAATAGTTTACCATTTCATAAAAACACCATGCATTTAATGCTTGGTGTTTTTTTTATGAATAAACTGAGGGCAGTTGCGGTCTTACCATGTGAACTAAAAAATATAACTATGACAAAATTACTATTCCCAATATTCGCCATCCTCTTTGGTTTGACCTTTTCTGCTCAGGCCCAACATTACAATAATAGCCGTCATGCTTGTTCGACCTCCTATCCGTCGGTCAACTATGTAAGTGCTTACTCAAGTTGTGGCTGCCCACGCTACACCAAAAAAGTCACAGTTGGACGCGACTACAGGGGCTACCCAATTTATAAATACTACAGTGTTCCATTTAGCTGTGGTTGTAAGAAATACCAACAACCAAGATATAACTCTAGATACTCAAACGGAAGTTCATTCCATTATAGCCGTTCTCACTACAATAACCAACGCCGCTCAAGTAGCTACTACAAACAACGTTCTAGTAACTGCCGTAATTCATTCCAATTCTCCTATAGAAGATAATTAGACCCCCATCTGTCTTCTATATACCCACAGTAGCCCATGTGCTGCTATGGGTTTTTCTATTGTCAAATCAACTTGATTCGCTAATTTCATGGCATGAAATCCTTCATCATCGCTTCTCTTCTTGTTTTTCCATCTCTTGCTCTTGCTCAAGAGGCCGGTAGCCTACCGCCAAAATCAGTGGAACTACTCAAGCAATATGGTGAATACGAGGCGGGTAAAGTGAAGGCTCTAAACGCAGACCTACTACGTGTCAAAAAAGGGGTCGTCACTCAGCTCAAAAAGCACCTTCAAGAGGCCACAAAGAACAGTAAGCTCGATCAATCTCAGTTACTTATCGCAAAGATAAAAGAACTGGAGACCAATATTAAGGAGCTTGAAGTCAGCACCACAATACCAGATGTACCGAATGCTAAAAAAAGTTTCGGCACCAAAACACACAAGTTTAAATTAGATGGTAAAGCCGAAGAACGTTGGACAAATACAAAAATCCGCGTAGAAAAAGGCCAAACGGTCACCATCAAGGTCAAAGGTGAAATCGGCCTCAGTACTCACTTTAAGCAAGCTGTCTCCGACGGCGACGGCATGAACCTGAAAGAACACGGTCTCGACAACCGCTTCAAACTCGGACTCTTAATCGGAAGAATGTCTACTGACGACCAACAGATTTACCCTCTTGGAAAATCAGAATCCTTCAAAGCTGAAAAAACAGGGACACTCGAAATCACTGTGAATGATCGCAGCCTTGCCGACAACTCTGGCCACTGGGACCTTGAGATCAAAGTGAAGTAGAGTCGCTAGCGATTACTAATCACTATTTTCTCACCCTCAATTGACCACTTTAATTTGGCAGACCTACACATACCATTCAAGATCTGTCGCATCGTTTTTCCTTTAGCTGCATACGTCACGGTTGCATCAAGATCTACATCTTCATCAAACCGGTAAATATCTTTCCCTGGCCGGTAAGGTAGTGGATTGTTAGCACAAGCTATCGAAACTAAGCGAGTCCTTTCATACTGGATTAGTCCTACGCATCAATGTATACAAATATTGTTCATCTTATTTGCTCTTATGCTTACCATCGCGTAGCATACCGCAATATTTGAGTTCAGCCTCCAACATGAAAAAGCGTCATCTTACTCCCGAACTCCTTGATCATCTATGCCACCATGACCCTGCTGCTATCCGAAGCAGACAAGACCTGGCTCGCATCAATGGCATCATGGGGAACAAACGCTGGATTATTCATCAAGTCCAACAACTTGCCAAAACCCATAAAGAACTTTCGGTGATTGAGCTGGGAGCCGGCGGCGGTGACTTACTCCAATCTCTCTCCTCTATTTCCCAGTGCTCCTGCTCAGGTTCAGATCTTGCTCCAAGGCCAGATGATTTAGAAGAATCCATAGATTGGCACCAAGGCGACTTCTTCACCCGATCAATCAACTTCAATCCGACCAACACCTCGGTGGTGGTCTGCAACCTCATCCTTCATCACTTCACTGACAACGAGCTGAAGCAACTAGCTAAAATGCTTTCAGAAGCCGACCACATACTCTTAGTGGAACCACATCGCTCGCATTCAGCAAAATTCTTAGCTTATCTTGGATTCCCTTTTGTCAATCACGTCACACGACACGACATGATAGTGAGTATCGAAGCGGGCTTTCGGCAACACGAACTCCCAGCCATATTTACCAAGCGACAAGTCCAGCACGAATCGATCACCATCACGGGAGGACTGCGGGTGCATTTGACATGAAACCCATCACTATCGTCGGCGGCGGCATTGCTGGCCTTTCACTCGCCAACGCTCTGCAACTGCGCAACGTTCCAGTCACCGTTTATGAAAAACTAAGCTACCCCAAGCACCGCGTTTGTGGTGAGTTCCTTTCAGGTGTTAGCTCAGAAACTCTCGAATCACTTGGTGTACTCCCTCTGCTTGAAGGGGCATCATCAATCGAAAAAGTCGATTGGTTTATTGAAGCGAAGCAAATCATTTCCACCTCTCTTCCTAGCCAAGCATGGGGACTTTCACGTTACACACTAGACCAACGCCTAGCCGAACAGTTCACAAGTCATGGAGGCACCCTTCACACCGGCACCCGCAAAGCCTACAAGCCACAAGAAGGACATGTATGCTGCCGAGGGAAAAAACGTCACGGCAGCTCACGTCAACCCGAATGGTTAGGTCTTAGCATCCACTTAAAAGATGTAGAAATTGACTCCTTAGAGATGCACAGTGGGGCTGCTGGCTATATTGGCATCTGCCCAGTAGAGAATGATCGTCATAACCTCACTGGACTCTTCAAACGAAACCCTTTAATCAAGAGTAAAGGTATGGAATTGATTCGACAGTATTGCCTCGCAAACAAACTACACCGATTAGTGGCAAGGATAGAGAATGCGACTCCTGTCGATGATTCATTTGCCGCCATCGCTGGTTTTTCATTTGGATCATTAAGCGAGCCCTCTACTCTAGCTCTTGGCGATGCGGCACACCTCATCCCTCCATTTGTAGGAAATGGAATGAGCATGGCCTTCGAATCGGCAGCAATCGCAGCGCAGCACCTTCTCTGCTACGCCAAGGATGAACTAACGTGGCAAACTGCTGTCGCCACTATTCAACGCGAACGTGATGCTCTTTTTAAAAAACGCATGCGGGTCGCTAGCCACTTTCACCCACTGCTGCTTAACTCTATCGGACTCAAGGCCCTTTCCTCAGCTGCCGCCCTTGGTCTATTGCCCACTAAGACACTTTTTTCACTCACTCGCTAACCGACTCATGCACCTCATCTCTATTGCCAGCCACTTTCCTGAATACAGCTACACTCAATCGGAGTGCCTGAGTGCGATGAAAGAAGCTTCCTTTTGGACCACGCTCACAGATCGATCTCATCGCATCCTCGATAAAATTTTTACTTCCCCAACGGGCATCAACAAGCGCCACTTTGTACTACAGGACCTCCCTTCCGCTTGGGACCGCAATGCACAAGAACTAAGCGAGTCCTTTGAGCATCACGCACCGCCACTCGGCATTAGCACAGTCCAAAAAGCTCTGGACAAA
>CAXMOB010000024.1:0-5701 GCA_964194815.1 Vicinamibacteria bacterium
CCGTGACGCTGGAATTGTGTCTGGGCAGGTAACGGTGTTTGTACGTCACACCAGTGCCAGTTTGGTGATCATGGAGAACGCTGATCCGACGGCGTGCCGTGACATGGAGGCTTACTTTGAGCATTTGGTGCCCGAGGACACGCCGTATTTTGTGCATACCTATGAAGGAAGCGACGATATGCCATCGCACATTCGCATGGCCTTGACTCGGACGAGTGAGGTGATTCCAATTGTGGACGGTAAGATGGTGCTAGGCACGTGGCAGGGGATCTTTTTGTTTGAGCATCGACGAGCACCACATGAGCGCCAACTAGTGGTGAGCGTGATGGGGGAATAGGGTGTGAATTGGTTGATTTGACGGCACAT
This sequence comes from Vicinamibacteria bacterium, assembly GCA_964194815.1. Lineage (GTDB taxonomy): Bacteria > Verrucomicrobiota > Verrucomicrobiia > Verrucomicrobiales > Akkermansiaceae > Rubritalea. Next base: position 367 of record CAXMOB010000024.1, read on the forward strand.
TTTTTTTGTTATGTAGGCAAGCTTCGGTAACTCCCAACGCTGCCGTATCGAGTATTCATTTATGATTTTTGTAGGTTACACCTAATTTGCTTTTCTTTCCTGCGTTAGCACCGCTAGTTGCCGAAGGGGTTTAAGCTCGATCAGCCGTATGCAATTAGCTTGTCAGGCATTGGACTGAATACATTTGTGGCAAAATCTGAGTAAGATAGGAAAATTCCGCGTTGACTCTTGCTCATGCATGCTGGATAGCTATCGATATGGCCAAGCAGAATCAGAAGAACAGTCTCGGGAAGCAAATTCACGAATGGAAAGACGTGAATGAATATGGCGAGAAGATTATGTATCGTGCGATTCATCACGCGACTGACTGGCGTATTATTTGGAGTTATAAGGTAGGGCGTAGTGAAGAAGTCGTATGGAATGATGTAGAAGAGATCACAGAAGAGATGTGGGAGACACTACGTGACATCATTTGGCGTAAGTATCAACGTAAGCGTGTTCCATTTGATCTTCTTGTCGCCATTGATAAGAAATTAGGCAGAGAAACTGAGCTATAGGTATTCACAGTTTTGAAACTGCTGCAAAAGGATCTTACGAAGCTCGTTACCTACTTGGTGTTGTCATTTGTTGTGGCTGCATTGCTAGCACCATTGCTCTACTCAGCAGGTAAAGGAATAGCGGCTTACACAGAGGTTCATGAAGCTTCGAAAGCCCTTGAATGGCTTGGTAAGAAGTGCGCGAATGCTCAATTTGACCGCTATTTTAAGCGTTCTCTATTGCTTGTTGGCATCGTCTTATTGGCACCTTTGATTTATTGGTGTCGCCGTGGGAAGAGTGAAAAAATCACCAAAGCCCCGTCGATCCCAGGGCATGCTTTTTGGCCAGACGCTGTAGGAGGATTCGTCATCGCAGCGGGGAGTTCGTGTGCTTTAGCGATGTTACTCGTGTGGAAGGGCTATTTTTATTATCAGGGAATTCCTTCTGCCATGTCAGTGATAGTGAGTAGCTTACTCGTTGCTGTTTGTGTCGCTTTGATTGAGGAATGGGTGTTTCGTGGAGCTATATTATCCTTATTGCTAAGGTCAATGAGCACGAAGAGTGCCGCTGTTTGGTCTGCTGTGCTATATGCTCTTGTGCATTTTACTCAGCCTCCAAAGGGCATCGTCATTTCATCCCCTGATCATTGGTCTTCGGGCTTTGAGTTTTTGTGGAATGCTGGATTGGAGTTATGCACTGCTAAGAATGTAGCAGCTTCATTTCTTGGATTATTCGCTGTTGGCGTGATATTGGCCTTTGCTCGGGTAGCGACAGGTCGACTTTGGTTAGCGATAGGATTGCATGCCGGTTGGGTGTTTGTTTATAAGGTGTTCAACGAGGGGTGCGTGGTGAATGGGGAGGTTTCTCAGCCACTTGTAGTGGGCGGTTCACTCCGAGAAGGCTTGCTGCCACTTGCCGTACTTGTTATTACCATGGGAATGGTCATGCATTGGACCAAGCGTCGTTATGATCAAAAAATTATTTCAGAGTAGTTTAGATATTCTCTATCCTCCCGAGTGTCATTTTTGTAGTGAACCATTGAATGGTGGTGCTTGTGTGTGTTCAGCTTGTCAGCCTGAATTGGCCCAAGTTGAAGCACCATTTTGTTGTCAGTGCGGGGAACCATATGATGGAATTATTGATGAATTTTTTGCCTGCCCGAACTGTGATGGCATGGAGATGGCCTTTGATTTTGCAATCGCAGCACTAAGAAATGGCAATAAGGCCAGAGAGTTGGTGCATGCATTTAAATACAGTAAACAACGCCACTTGAGTCGCGATATGGCGAAGATGATGGCTGACGCCTACCACAGAGATGAACGCTTTCGTGGAAGCGATTGGGTGATCGTGCCGACGCCATTGCACTGGAGTCGGAGGCTGAAACGCACTTTTAACCAATCCGATGATCTTGCGATGCATCTTGCTAAGGAAATAGATGTAGCGATAAAACCTGCGTTGTGGCGTAAAGGCCGGACTCCGACGCAAACGCGGCTGAATCGAAAGAAGAGGATGCACAATCTCGCTGGAAGTTTTCAGTTAAGAGCTGCCCAATTAGGCTCCAAGCCATTGAATATCATATTGGTGGATGATGTATTGACCACAGGTTCTACCGCACACGAATGTGCGAGCACACTGAAGGAGAACCCCAAAGTAAACAAAGTTGCGGTTTTGACCTTTCTAAGGGGCTGAGGCTCTGTGCTGATTTCTAGCTACTTCTCGACGAAAAGAGCTAGACTTGCGAGTTGAATCGCAGCACAATCCCGCCATGGGAATTTTCGAAAGACCAAAGCTTAAGGGAGCGTCGAAGAAGAATGATATGCCAGATAACTTGTGGGTCCAGTGTCCTGGATGCACAAAGATGCTTCACACCCTCGATTTACGTGACAATTTACAAGTTTGTCCGAAGTGCGAGCACCATTTCCTTTTTGATTCGCGAGCTCGTATCGCTTCACTTGCAGATAAAGACAGTTTTGTGGAAACCAATGCTGGCTTGTTTTCGAAGAATCCACTTGGGTTCGCCAAGTATGAGGAAAAGATTGCGATGCTACGTGAAAAGACAAAGCTCAATGATTGCGTTGTTTCAGGGAAGCTTACCATTGATGGTAGCCCTACGATGATTGCCGTGATGGACTTCAAATTCTTCGCGGGTTCAATGGGCTCAGTTGCTGGTGAGAAAATCACACGTGCGGCTGAAGATGCTCTTAAGAACAAGTGCGGTTTGATCATTGTTTCCGCTTCTTCTGGTGCTCGTATGCAGGAAGGGATGCTTTCTCTCATGCAGATGGCTAAGACCTGTGGTGCTATCGCCCGTCTTGGCCAAGCTGGCCTTCCCTACATTTCAGTAATGACGCACCCAACCACTGGTGGTGTGACTGCTTCCTTTGCTACTGTTGGCGACGTCAACCTCGCTGAACCTGCTTGTATGATCGGATTTGCTGGTCCTCGTGTGGTAAAAGAGACGACTCACCAAGATCTTCCAAAAGGATTCCAAACGGCAGAATTTATGCTCACACATGGATTGATAGATGGAATCGTGCATCGTAAAGATCTTCGCAAGAAGCTTGGGCAGTTGCTCAATTACATGCTTCCGTAAGCTTCTCACAATTTCCATCCTCAATTAATTTACCATGTCTGAGAACATCCACGTCATTATGGGCTCCGATGAAGGTATGGTGTCTGAGGAGGCACTTAAGCTTTTCCATAAGCTTAAGCCTGCCGATGGCGATGAATTTGCTAACGACATTGTCGAAGGTAATGCGGATAACGCAGAGCACGCATTTCAAATTTGCAGTGAGGTCAACCAATCACTGCAGACGCTTTCGTTTTTCGGCGGAGCTAAAGTAGTTTGGTTGAAATCTTCTAACTTCCTCGGGTCGGATCGAGCAGGTGATTCCGAACGCGTCAAAGAAGGTGTGTTAGGGATGGTTGATGTGCTTGAAATGGGTTTGCCAGATGATGTCACTTTCATTGTCAGTGCTTCAGCCATCGATAAACGTCGAACATTTTATAAGTTTCTCAAGCAATATGGTAAAATCACTGTTCATGACAAGCCCGATACCAGTAGTGGTAATTGGCAGCAGGTCATGTCCAGTAGTATCCGCGATAAAGCACAGCCACTTGGCTTAAGCTTTGCACCACAAGCCTTAGAGGTGTTCGTGCAGTTAGTCGGGGAAGACACTCGCCAAATTAAGAGCGAGTTGGAAAAGCTCGACCTCTACCTCGGCCAAGATCGACGTCGTGTGGAAGAAGAAGACATCGAGTTGATGATTCCTCTGACACGTGCTGGCGTTGTGTTCGAAATTGGACGAGCCCTACAAAAACGTAATGGTGCACGAGCTTTGGAGTTGATTGACCAGCAGTTAGAAAAAGGCGAGTCAGCGATCGCAGTGATTCGTGCTTCCTTGATTCCAACGATTCGCAGCTTGTTCATGGCGAAGTTGGTGGTGCTGAAATATAAGCCATCGGTTTCGGATTATAATTCATTCAAAGCGACCCTCGATAAGTTTCCGTCTCAAGATCTCGCTTGGTTACCGACCAATAAGTCTGGTGTGATAAGCCCTTATCCGCTCTTTTTAAGTGCCAATGACGCCGCGAAGTTTTCGTTAGATTCATTGAAGCAAGCGATGGTAGCGGCTCACGATGCCGATCGCAAGCTGGTGACGACTGGTCTGGAACCCCGCATGATTCTTCACAAGCTAGTGGTTGAACTTTGTGCATCCAAAGCCCCTGCAAGGCGATGAAGGTTTTCCTTATCGCCATACTCGCAGGTGCTCTAGCAGGATTGTTAGGTGCTCTTTGCGGAGTGGGTGGTGGTATTGTTATGGTGCCGATGTTTACAGGCTTCCTTCAACTAGAACAAAAACAAGCAGTAGCGACATCGCTAGTGGTGATCGTGGTGACAGCCGTCGTTGCTAGCTCGAATAATATGATCAAGGGTGATTTGATCGACTGGAAAATAGTAGCCTTTGCAGCAGTCGGGGCATCGGTAGCCGCCTGGTATGGTAGCGACTTGATGAAGACTTTAGCTAATCCCCAGCTAACCAAGATTTTCGCAGTCACCCTCATAGTGTTTGGGGTGATGATGTTGTTTAAGAAGTAGGGGAGTTTTGAGTGGCTTTGTCCAGTGAGCTGTTACGCTGACTGTATCGGCAGTAATGGTCTGGCATAAAACAGAGAGATCACCTTTGGGCATCATTCGATGTAGTCTCGTATCGTATGGGTGCGGAGCTGCTTGGTGTGTGTGTCGTGATACAGGAAGACCATGCAGCGAGCTTTTTCGCTGAACCTCCAAGTGGATTCATAAAACGGAACCGCCTCAGTTCCCTTGCGGAAGTGTAGGTAAGTATAGAGGTACTTTCTCTTACCTTTGACCTTGGAAGGCTTCGGCTGTACGAGTTTGTGTGTGCGCGGCTTCAGGGCGAATTTTGTATCACCAATTTTTACCGCTATATCGACTCTTGCCGCGTTCATGAAAAAATACATACCCCCCCAAATTTTGAGTGGTCGTTGTCCATCAGGATAAGTTTAAGCCCATCCGAAACTTTGGCACCCTTACGAAGGACTAAGATCAACTGTTTCGCGGAAGCTAGAGGAGTAGCTTTACCGTAGGTATCAAAGACGAATTTACCCTCTTCACCGACCGAGGATTTGCCAAGCACCCATTGAGTTTGACGCTTCACTTTATAGACTGGTGAAAGAGCGTTGGTGGGTAGTATAACCTTCATCGTTTTCCCTTTGCCAATAAGTAATTCGACGGGCTCTGCGTTCGTTATTTTTGGAAAAGTAACAAATTGTAACG
>CAXMOB010000025.1:0-3024 GCA_964194815.1 Vicinamibacteria bacterium
AGGCTGGATTCATCCCCAAAGGCACCAACCCGGTCGACTGGATTCGCTCGAAACGCAAGTGCTGCCTCGAAACCAAACAACAAGTCAACTGCGCCCAACAGCTCAGCCAAAAATACAAAAGGTAGCCCCTCTTTTCAATCAATTACATCAAGCTCAATAAAACAGCCCACCTCTCTATTTATACCATTTAAAGTTTCAAAAGAGACTTATGCGAAGCTATATTCTTTTAGAATCGAGGCTTGATAAAGGAGCGATGCGGGCATCGTGACTGAAGAAAAACACTGATTGTATAAGAATACAGCGAGTAAGCTTCGCCCAACGCGTAGCCTAGTCTCTTCATCCTTAAAAAAAATTCATTAGTCTCTTTTGTTTCTCTAAGTGGTATTACCTCCTGCTAATCAACTAGAACTAGAAGGGACGATTTTTCCAAACACGCGACTTGGAATACCAAGGATCTTATCCTTCACCTGGAGCGAGACGCCTTTCGATTTAAAGAAATCTACCACCTCCCAACGGCCAAACATCGAGGCAAAGGTAACGGCAGTCATCCCACCGCTAATTTCAGCTTCCATATCGGCTCCATTCGCCACTAAGACCACCACTACTTCTAGGTGCCCCTTAAAAGCAGCCCCAGCAAGGGGTGTCTGCCCCCTGTCGTTTCGCAGGTCTACATCAGCTCCATGACTAAGCAACACTTCTACCAGTTTTGCATGTCCGTGGTAAGCACCTAACATCAATAGCGACTGTCCTTTCTCATCGGCCAAATTCACTGCTAATCCTGCGGATAGCATCGGCTCTAATTGCTGATAGTCCCCAGCTCGTGCATAATCCAATGCCATCGCCTGAAGCTCAGCATATCGCTTCTCTTCTATTTCGTTTATCGTTTCCATCATTTATTAGTTTGTGCACCACCCAGACATTCAGCCGATGCAGGCTTTTCTCTTACATTCATTTCAACAGCTAACTCTTGCCATCAACTGAGCCAATAGTTGCGATTTTGAGTCGTCACTGAGACTCGTGGCAATGATAGTGATATTCATGAGAATCCGGGGACTGGTTATACCACTTAGAGAAACAAGTCTCTTTTGAAACTTTAAATGGTATTACATTCCTAATGCGTCACGCACTCCAGCTCCATAAGCAGGATCAGCCATGGTGAAATGTCCTAACTGCTTCTCGATGATTTCTACTGGTACTCCTTCCATCGCTTCCGCAAGATTATTAAATAAGCGCTGTTGTTGATCTGCATCAAACAGCCTGAATAAATTACCAGCTTGCGTGAAATCATCATTCCCTTCGCGGTGATTATAGCGTGCAACATCGCCGTCAATCCTCAAGGGCGGCTCTGCTATTGATGGATCTTCTACTGGTCCACCCATGGTGTTAGGTTCATAGAATGCATCACCCGTATCATTATTGAAGAAGCGCATCGCTCCGTCTTTATGATAATGGTTCACTGGACACTTCGCTTGGTTCACCGGTAGTGACTCATAGTGAGTCCCTAGTCGGTAGCGGTGTGCGTCCGCATAGGAAAAGACTCTAGCTTGCAGCATCTTATCTGGTGAGAAACCAATCCCAGGAACGATATTAGAAGGTGAATACGCTGCCATTTCAATTTGAGTGAAATAGTTATCCGCATTGCGATTCAGCTCTAACTCCCCGACTTCAATCAAGGGATAATCAGCGTGTGGCCAAACCTTGGTGAGATCAAAGGGGTTGAACGAAGTCTTTTCAGCCTCCATCTCATCCATCACTTGAATTGACATTTTCCACTTCGGAAAATTGCCTTGTTCAATGGCTCCAAATAACTCTTCTTGAAAATTTTCCCTGGTCTTTCCTATAATGCCAGCCGCTTGCTCGTTAGTGTAGTGCTGATGGCCTTGCTGCGTCTTGAAGTGAAACTTTACCCAAAATCTCTCACCCTTGTGATTCCACAGACTGTAGGTATGCGAACCGTAACCATTCATGTGCATCGGTGACACTGGACAACCTCGGTCACTAAAGAGAATCGTGACTTGATGTAAACTCTCAGGAGAAAGTGACCAAAAATCCCACATCGCTGTCGCTGAGCGCATGTTAGTTTTTGGATGACGTTTTTGGGTGTGAATGAAATCTGGGAATTTGTAAGGGTCACGCACAAAGAACACAGGTGTGTTATTGCCCACTAGATCCCAGTTTCCCTCTTCAGTGTAAAACTTCATCGCAAACCCACGCACGTCTCGTTCTTGATCGGCAGCACCTAACTCACCAGCAACGGTCGAGAATCTTGTAACGAGTTCAGTCTTTTTGCCCACCTGCGAGAATATCTTCGCACAGCTATACTTTGTGATATCGTGCGTCACAGTGAGCGTGCCAAACGCCCCCCAGCCTTTAGCATGCACCACTCGCTCTGGGATGCGTTCGCGGTTTTGATGAGCTAGCTTTTCGAGCAATTGATAGTCTTGCATCAACAACGGACCTCTAGCACCGGCCGTCAGTGAATTTTGGTTATCAGTAATCGCTGCTCCTGCCGAGGTCGTCAGTCTTTTTTTAGGTTTTTTGGGTTCCATAACGCCTCCCATTATAGCGAGTATTTACAATAATACCAATCTGAGTTTCAAAAGAGACTAATGTGAGGCTGATTTCTTCTTAAATCAAGACGTGATGAAGAAGCGATGCGGGCATTGTGACTGAAGAATAACGCTGATTTTATAAGAAAGAAGCGAGTTCTAATCTAAGATTGCACAGCCTAGATTTTCACACCCTAAAAATTCACATCTGTCTCTTTTGTTTCTCAGAATGGCATGAGGTGCAAGCTACAAAAATCATCAATAAATCACAGCACACGACAAAAATTACCAGAGTGTTGTTTTTGACAGAATTTACAAAATTCACAGAATTGCTCCCTCTAATTCAGCTCAACCAGAGTAGCTCTGGTCTCAACCCCAAGCTCTAAATCCAAAAACCGAAGCAAATTTTGTCAATTATGCAAATCTTGTCAATTCTGTTGGGCGCCGCAGGCAGCAACCCGAGCTAATTTCGGAG
>CAXMOB010000026.1:0-5515 GCA_964194815.1 Vicinamibacteria bacterium
GATCTTAGACACGATGAGACCTTCCTTGTGGTAGCTGAGAAGCTCGAATACCCGCAGAGCACGCTCGAGATTGGGCACAGAATATTTGGAAGAATCCGTCATAAGTTACTTATATGTAACCCACTTGACGGAGTGGGTCTATCATGAAAGTTCTAAATAGTGACCAAGTGACTATATATCAAACACCTTGGTGTGTGGGTTCTATATGTGGCGAGGAAGGAGGGCTTAGCTTAAGGGCGTATCTATCCAGCGGGTTGCTCACTCCTAGTCCGTTGGCTCCAATGGCTACATGGGTGTAGATCTCGGTGGTCTCTACGCCCAGTTACTTAGCTAATTTTCTAAGGGAGTGCTCGCCTCTTTCATAACAACCCCATGGAAATCAACCTCAACAGACTTGGAACCTCAACCGAAGCCGCCATCGTGTGGATTTGACGTTCGCTAAAATTATGAAGTTAACCCCCTTTACGTTTTCAGTTCTTTTATTGTCACGATTATATGCAGCAGAAGCAGTTGTCCCAGTTGTGGAGCTAAAAGTTCAGTATGAACATTTAGTCTTGGCTGACAAGGATACAACTAAAGTGGCGCAAGTTATGGGGGAGATTCCCACCAAGCATATAGATATTAAAAGTTTAACAGCTCGAAAGGCTATTGAGCACATTCTGGACAATGGAAAGAAAAAGAAAGGTAACTACTCGTGTCTTATTTTCTTGGGCGATTCACCAAATAAACTAGTCTCATTAAAGTTAGCATCTTCTAATCGAGCTCATTGTGTCAACGAAGTATGTAAGCAAACAGGTCTCAAATGGACGATATATTTTTATGCAGGAGAACTAGACTACCCAATGCTCGTGGTTGGAACTGAGAAGGGTATTTTGAGTTTAAGATCAGCAAAAGACAATGTTAAGAATAGTCAGGAGTAACGCACATAGAATATTTTTCACAGCGAACAAGATACTATGATGCGCATCACATAACAGCATAACGCGCGGATAGCTAGATAACGGCCTATGATTTTTACACACCAAACCTCAAACAACGTGCCGCATACTGTATGTGTGCTCAAACGTTGTGCCAAATAATGCTTGAAATAGTGGGCATCTCCTTTGAATTGTAGTGTGTATTAGATGATTCGGAGCATCTCGCCGAGGGGGATCGTGCCGTCGATGACCAATTCGCGCAACTGTAAGCTGAGGGGGATCATACCGGCTTTGCGGGCCACCGCTCGAAGCTCATTGTGCGTTGCTTGCTCGAAAATTGCGTGTCGTAGATTTTCATCCATTTTTATCATTTCATAAACGCCAGTTCGGCCATGAAAGCCAGTGCGGAAACAGCTTGCACAGCCGAGACCGCGATAGAGCGTCAATGTTTCATCTTTAGTGAAGCCTAATTCATGCTTTTCAGCTCTGTCGGCCTCGTAGGGTTCGCGGCAGTCTTTGCAGATACAGCGAGCGAGGTTCTGAAAAACAATACCAGCGAGGGCGTTACCAACAGAAAAGGCGCTGACGCCAAGCTGCATCATGGATGCACATGCGGCGGTGGCTGAATTCGCGTGGATGCTTGAGAGAACGAGGGTTCCGCTCAACGATGCTCGGACCGCAATTCGGGCGGTTTCCTCATCACGGATTTCGCCGACCATAAGAGTGTCGACATCTTGCCGCAGCAAGGCACGGACACCCGTGCCAAAGGTAAGCCCGCGTTTGTTGTGCACTTCCACTTGGGTCACGCCAGACAATACAAACTCCACTGGATCTTCGATGGTCATGATGTTCTGATTAAAGCAGTCCAAGCAGTTGAGGCAGGAATAAAGCGTGGTGGTTTTACCAGAGCCAACAGGGCCCGCCGTGAGAAGCAAGCCATTGGGAGAGTTGATCAACTCGTTCATTAATTCCTGTTGCGCCTGGTTCATGCCCAACTGCTCAAAATTAGAAAACGCCATTTCGTTTTGCACCAATCGCATGGCCACCTTTTCGCCATAGAGGGACGGTACTGTGGCGATCCGAAAGTTTCGCTCCACATCATCTACCTGTAGGATTAAGTGTCCATCCTGTGGCAGAAATCGCTGATCTACCTCCATGTTGGCCAAAACCTTCAAGCGCGCGGATACTCGTTTTGCCATCTCTATATCCAGCGTTAAAAAATCGTGCAAAACACCATCGACTCGATAGCGAACGCGAGCAGAATCGGGCGATGGCTCGATGTGGATGTCACTACCTTCTGCATTGATAAGTCCCCTCAGGAGAACAGTCAACATTTCCACCGCAGTCGATTTCTTACCGCTAGATTTCTCACCGTTGGCAACAATAGACTTGAAGGCCTCGCCTGGAATAGACTCAGTTAGCAATTCCTCGAGTCTTGCCTGGGGTGCCAAGATCGGTTGTATCGGCATTTTCATCATCAAGCCTAGCTTGGTCATGCCTTCCATGTGATGGACATCGCAAAATGCCACATGCAGACGGTCGTGTTCGACTTTGAAAGGCAAGGCCTTAAAGCGCAGAATCACACCATCGGGAATCATTCGCAATATGTGCGTTGGTATTTTTTCAATCTCTGCCAAATCGTTGAAAGGTAGGTCCAGCTCGACCGCAGCCCCGCGAGTTAGCGCTTCTGCCGATACAATTTCATACTTTTTCAAGTAGTGCACAAATTCCACTTTTTTCGCTTTGGCTTCGTTCCAGGCTGCATCCAAAACATCTTCCGTTGAAATTTTCTCTTCTATTAAATAGCGACAAATTCCGGGATGGGGTCGCTCGCCAAATGGTAGTTCAATATCGGCCTTGAGAAACTGCACGACGTCTTCGGGAAGCATCATTTTTAGCTGAAGCAAGGTTCGCCAGAGAGGTTGGCCGGTTCGCTGCATCACTTCTCGAGCTTCAGCCAGTTGCTCGCTGGTGATGACTTCGCGCTCGACCATACTATGCCCGATTGAGTCTGCAACATCGCCCTTCGATTCCCGCAAATCGTTATGTTGCTCTTTGGTGATCCAGCCTCTTTTGAGCGCCACATCGGCCAAATCGCCCGTTGTTTTCTCCCGCAATGGACGATTGAGATCGTAGGTCATCACATCTCGAATCGTCTGCCAGGACAGATCTTCGGTCAGCAGCTCAACAAAATCTTTGCCTGAGCGCTTCTTCGACTTGGCTTTCGCAACAGCTGTTTTTTTGTCAGTCTGCTGCTCTGGAGCCGGCACCACAGTCTGCCCTTGATCACTTTTGGGTTCATCTTTTGACATAATAATTACTGGCTGCTAGGAATTTGCTTTTTGAGTGGGGTGTTCGGAAGGGCTGCCATGGGGAAGAGAGCGGTGTATCCAGAGATGTAAATCGTGCCTGGTTTCACCCTCTGCTCAGCAGTATTACGCACTTGTGCGTAGCTAAAAGGAGCCAGTGCGAGCGATGTGAACGTGAGTAGAAAGAAGAAGATCAGCTTCATACCTACGAAGATTAAGCAAGATATGCTTTCGGGTGAAGCAGAATTTTCCAAAGAAGTCACATTCGCGAGAAAAACAGGTCCTATAATTTAGAATTTCAGTGTCGATATGCCTGATGCGTTCGTGTATTTTATAGACCGTGCAGGAGTCTCTAAAAAACTAGGTGCCACGCACGCTATAGAGAAAGCTGTTGACTGATGTTTAGTCATTTGTTTTTCGCTCCAACTGAGACGATATCTCCTATTTCTTTCAGCAGTTTCGATGTCTGGCAGTATAGTTCTGATGACCACAAGTGGAAGGATGGAAAGATTCACTGGTCATTATTGCGGTGCTATTGGAATATAAATTAAAGATGGTAGAACAAGGCGATACAGAGAAATCTGATACCCGTGCCGATGTAGGGAGTTATTGGGAATTGACTGGTGGGTGATCGGTTGATTAGTATCGGATTTTGATCGCGGCAATCATTGATCGGGGCAACCAGATACCTGATCTAGACGTTCGCAGTGATACATGCTTTCGCAAAAGAGGAAAAAGGAATGAAGAAAATGTTCGATCCCAATCAAATACTTCAGATGTCACTCAACGACTTGGGGTGTCGAGGTATTCTCCTAGCGGTCTCAGAGAACGGTAGTGTTACTACCTACTCTACTGGCTCAATTTTGAGATCCGACCATAACAAGCCATATTACATCTACAGTATTTCAAAGACTTTTACAGCTGTAGCGATTATGAGGCTTTGTGAGCAAGAAGGCGATTTTCTAGACGAGTACTTTTCAAGTTTCTTCCCAGACACCAAAATCCCACATGTTATAACCATTCGCCAGATGCTCAATCATAGCAGCGGGATATCTGATTATTTTTCGTCTCCAGAATACCAAAGAGCACTCAAATCCGACCCCACACAACCTTGGACATACGAGAAACTAATGGAATATGGACTGAGGAATACGCCCCTTTTCGAAGCAGGAGAGAGCTGGAACTACTCCAACCCTGGATATGCATTACTCGAAGAGTTGATAGAAAAGAAATCTGGGAAAGATTACTATGAATATGTCAAAGAAGTGATCATCGATAAAATTAACTTAGAGAATACCAAGCCATTTCTAAAGCTGGACCAGAATTTGGAATTATTGGAGGGCGAGGATGCCTCTTTTGCGGGTGATTTCCGAAGGGAATACGATCCTGGTTGGATTGCGCCTGCGTGCTTCATTTCGACGGTGAGCGACATTGCCAAGTTCTATGATTGTTTATTCGGCGGCCAGCTCGTAACCAATGACTCCATAGGCGAGATGATGAAAGCCGTAGATGTGTTACCCAATCCACCAAAAGAATCGATACCATCTTACGGACTTGGACTGATGCATGCCAGGAATTCACCAGTAGGTGACTGGTTTGGCCACGGAGGCGGTGGCCCAGGTTATACTACTTTTGCCGCACATTTTCCCGATTTAGAGGATAATAGTGTTTCGATCTCTCTTGTCCTGAATAAGAGCATGCCTCAGACTCCTTTTGCTTTGGCTGATAAGATCATTCGACACTACAAGGAGAACAAAAACTGAAAAGCATAACAAATCAGGATGGCCAATGAGTTTCGCGCTCCGTGCTACACTCATTGCTACCTTTGACGTTATCTTAAGGGAACATCCAATAGCCCTTCACTTAAGGCAACCTCCGGCAACTCCCAACGCTGCCGTACTGAGTATTAATTCATGGTTTTTGTAGGTTACACCTAATTTTCTTTAAACTTACCCTGCGGGCAGAAAATTAAAACTGCGTATAGCTTCGTTCACTTTTTGGATTGGGTAATACCCACTCCAAAAAGTCGCCTCGCTCAACTTGCATTTCTTTCCTGCGTCAGCACCGCTAGTTGCCGGAGCTTATACCAACTCAGAAAACTTTCCGGTAAATTTATTTTGATGTAGGTTAGATAATTTGGCTTCGCATGCTGTAGATGACGTTTCGGTATATTTACTCCAAATTCAGCGTTAATCATCGGTTGAGGAGCACGCTCCACGCCCTCTTCACGCCTCGAAGTTGAATTAAATCTACTCGAAAATTCTACCAGATACTTTTCCTCATTGGTAT
>CAXMOB010000027.1:0-8540 GCA_964194815.1 Vicinamibacteria bacterium
TCGATTGCATAGACTGATCCATTCGGGTTGAAGGCGATGTCCATGCTTGGGTTACCAGCTAGGTCGGTGTATTGCGTTGCAATTTGGCCGTTGGCAGCGAGTTCCTTCACTTGCTCTTCAGACGCGTAGAACTTTCCTTCACCATGTGAGAATGGGATGTTGTGAAGTTCGTTCACTTCGGTTGCAGCAAGCCATGGCGACTTGTTGGAAGCGATGCGTGTGTTTGAGTAACATGCGATGTGACGGCCGATGTCGTTGAAGGTAAGGGTCGGTGCACCAGCCTGTGGGTCACGGATTTCACCATAAGGAACGAGACCAGTTTTGATCAATGCTTGGAATCCGTTACAGATGCCGAGAATCAGACCGTCGCGATTCTTGAGAAGATCCATCACAGCGTCACTAACTTCTGGGTTGCGGAGCACAGTTGCAATGAACTTGCCTGATCCATCAGGTTCGTCGCCTGCAGAGAATCCACCAGGGATCATGAGGATCTGAGAATTACGGATTTGTTTAGCTAGTGCAGCAAGTGATTGCTCAACGTGCTCTGAAGTGAGGTTACGGAAGACTTCGATAGTGGCATCGCCACCAGCTTCGTTGAACATTTTAGCAGAATCGTATTCTGAATTTGTTCCTGGGAATGCAGGGACGATGACCTTTGGTCGTGAGAATTCAGCATTACGAATTGAGAATTGAGAATGACGAGCAGCGGCTTTGCCGTTGTAAGTGAATGTTTCTAGTTCGGTGTGAGCTACCTCTGTGTTAGATGGGTAAGTTGACTCGAGTGTGCCAGTCCAAGCAGCGACCAATGTGTCGATGCAGATACAGGCATCGGCTACTTTGATACATGGCTTCTCTTGAGTCACACCAATCTTCACTGCATTGAGTGCTTCAGGAAGTGATTCGCCAGCCTTCACTTCAACAATCCAGTTGAAGTAACGCTCTTGGAAGAGTTCGTTAGCAGCGAGTGTGAGCTCTGCACCGATCTTGTTACCGAATGCCATCTTCGAGATACCAACTGCAACACCACCTTCAGCAAGTGATGAGATAGCATTGATCTTACCTTCCGCATTGAGAGCGTAGAGGATAGAAGCGTAGTTCTTCAGAGTTTCGAATTCAGGGACTTGGTTTTCATCGCGAGGAACTGTGATCAGATAGAGTTCGCTCCCCACTTGCTTAAGTTCAGGAGAAACAGCGAGTGTTGCTTTACCTGGAGCTACCGCGAATGATACCAGTGTTGGTGGAACATCGATGTCATTGAAGGTTCCTGACATTGAGTCTTTACCACCGATTGCACCGAGACGAAGTTCGCTTTGAGCAGTGAACGCACCGAGAAGGGCTGCGAATGGCTTACCCCAACGTGCTGGTGATTTACCAAGCTTTTCAAAATATTCCTGAAGTGTGAGGCGGATGTCATCGATGTGGGCACCAGATGAAACGACCTTACAGACTGATTCCGTGACTGCGTAGAGAGCACCGTGGTATGGTGACCAAGTTGCGATGTTTGGGTTGAAGCCCCAAGCCATGTGCGATGTGGTGTCGGTGTTTCCACTAACAAGAGGAATCTTAGCGACCATTGCGTCGACAGGAGTGAGCTGATCTTTACCACCGAATGGCTGAAGCACAGTGCCAGCACCGACAGATGAGTCGAACTGCTCACCTAGACCTTTTTGACCACATGAGTTGAGGTCGCTTAGAGCAGTAGTGAACTTGTCTTCGATTGAAGAAGCTGCCGCAACAGAAGCGATCGGCAAGTTCAGTGGGCTCGATTCGGTTGGGGCGTTGACCTCGATGTTAGCGGACTGAGTCACACCATTGGTTTCGAGGAAAGCTCGTGAGAAATTGACGATCTCTTTACCACGCCATGTGATGATGAGGCGACCCGTATCAGTGACGTTTGCCACGTGTGTGCACTCAAGGTTCTCCTTATCACACTCGGCTTTGAAGTAGTCGATCTCAGATGGATCAACACAAACGGCCATGCGTTCTTGAGATTCTGCAATTGCTAGCTCCGTGCCGTCGAGTCCGTCGTATTTCTTCGGGATGTCGTCGAGAGCGATGTTGAGTGATGGAGCAATTTCGCCAATGGCAACTGAAACACCACCAGCACCGAAGTCGTTACAGATTTTAATTTTCTTAGCGAGCTCAGCATTACGGAACAGACGCTGCACTTTACGTTCAGTAGGAGCGTTACCTTTTTGCACTTCAGCTGAATTGTCGAGAGCTGTGTCAGTGTGTTCTTTAGATGAACCAGTTGCACCACCCACACCGTCACGGCCAGTCTGACCACCGATGAGGAGAATGACGTCACCATCTGCAGGACTGCCACGGAAGACGTTTTCTTTAGGAGCTGCTGCAACAACTGCACCAATCTCCATGCGCTTAGCCACGTAGTTAGGGTGATAGACTTCAGCCACCTGACCAGTCGCTAGACCGATTTGGTTTCCGTATGAGCTGTAACCGTTAGCTGCACCTTTACAGATGACACGCTGTGGGAGTTTGCCCTCAAGTGTTTCACTGAATGGAGTGCGTGGGTCAGCAGCACCAGTCACACGCATTGCTTGGAATACGTATGAACGACCAGAAAGTGGGTCACGAATACATCCACCGAGGCATGTTGCCGCACCACCGAATGGTTCGATCTCAGTTGGGTGGTTGTGGGTTTCGTTCTTGAACATGAGAAGCCAGTCTTGGTCTACTCCGTCGACATCAACTGGGATAACAATCGATGCTGCATTGATTTCCTCAGAAACTTCAACATTGTTGAGTTCTCCAGTCTTACGAAGTTCCTTCATGCCGATGAGGGCGATGTCCATGAGAGTCTCAGGACGTGTAGATATTTTATCTTCGTAAACGTCTTCGCGAGTTTCTTGGTAACGCACATAGGCTTGCTTCACCACATCAGTGCCGTCGTTGAAAACAACCTCATTGAATTTAGTGGCGAAAGTGGTGTGGCGGCAGTGGTCAGACCAATAGGTATCCAGCATCTTGATTTCAGTGATGCTTGGGTTACGGCTTTCCTCGTCCCGGAAGTAGTCGCGTGTGAACTTGAAGTCTTCGATGCTCATGGCGAGACCGAGAGCTGAACGACGTGCTGCGAGAGCGTCGTCGTCTTCAGTGATATAACCATCGAGGATTTCTACTTCACCAGGAATGTCGATTTGTTGTTCGAGTGTGCTTGGTGTTTCCATTGACGCTTCTCGAGAGTCAACAGCATTGATGTAGTATGCTTTCACCTTAGCAAGTTCCGCTTCAGTGATGCTACCAGCGATCACGATAACTTTAGCAGAGGCCACGAGTGGCTTCTTCGAAGTGAGAATCTGTACACACTGGGCGGCAGAGTCAGCGCGTTGGTCAAATTGCCCTGGAAGGTATTCGACAGCAAATGCGACTTCGTCATCTGCGAGAACCAATGAATCCGCAACAGTAGCGATTTGAGGTTCAGAGAGAATAAGTTGGGTGGTCTGTTCGAACTCGGAATCAGAGAGCCCATCGACATCATAACGTTGGATGACACGAGTGGAAGTGATTCCAGTAAGAGTAAGGTTTTCCTTAAGGTCAACAATGAGCCCTTTGGCTTCGGAGTTGAATTCAGTTTGCTTTTCGACAAAAACGCGGTTCATAAAAGAAGTGGTAAAAGTTGCTCAAAAGAGTTGAAAAAGGGGTAGGGGAAGTGAGCCTGCGAGTCAATTGAATTAGGGGAGGATCTGAGGAGAAATCCACTAAAAGGAGAGGTGATTAAACAATGTAGGAAGCTGCGACCGTGCGAATTGGTTTTTAACCACAGAATGGAAGGAAGGCACAAAAGGCACAGAATGGGAGAATTGTTATAGAAACAAAAAACCCAGTGCCTAGTGCACTGGGTTAAGGAAAGTTTTATGGAAGCCGTTCTGGCTTACCAATTTAGGCCAAGAAGTTTGATCAACTGGCCAGGGATGAGGCCGTAGAAGAGGATCGCTACGGTTAAGGTGTAAATCACACCGCGTGCTACCAATGAAAAAGGAATCTGATCTGTCTTTTCAGAGTTATGCCAATACATTGCTTTGATAACCTTAAGGTAGTAGTAGAATCCTGCACCTACTGAGATGAACGCTATCACTGCGAGAAGGATGTTCGGGAAAGACTCGAACATCGCTTGGAAGACGAAGAACTTACCATAGAAGCCAACGGTGAGTGGAAGACCTGCCATTGCTGACATGATCACTGTAAACATAGCTGCGATGGTTGGGTTTCTTTTAGCTAAGCCATCGAATGCCGAGATTTCGTCGCTATCTTCGTTCACACGCACTGAGTTGAGCACGAAGAATGCCGCGAAGGTCATGATCATGTAAGTGACCAAGTAGAAGATCACGAGATCTGTCTTGTTGTAGGCTAGAGCGATGAGGATAAATCCCGCATGAGCAATCGATGAGTAGGCGAGAAGTCTCTTGAAGTTAGTTTGCTTCAGAGCAGCAAGGTTACCATAAAGAAGGGTAGCTCCGGCGAGGACTAATAGGACGTTCTGCACTTTTTCGTAGTTAAGGAATGGCTCGAGCATGGTGATGGCGATTGCAAAGCCAGATGCTTTTGATGCTACAGAAAGAAATGCAGTGATTGGTGTTGGCGCACCTTGGTAAACATCAGGGATCCACAGTTGCATTGGCACAGCTCCTACCTTGAAGGCGATTGCGATGATGATCAATGAGATGCCGAAGAGTGCTTGAAGGCTGAGTTCTGTGCCTGCAACAAGTCTTGAAATCTCAGGGATGTTGGTCGTTCCGAATGAACCATATACCCATGCGATACCATAGACGAAGATACCTGTAGAAAGAGCACCTAGGATGAGGTATTTAACACCAGCTTCAAGTGAGCCAACATTACGCTTCATATATGCCACCATGACGTAGAAGCAGATGGTGACGAGTTCGAGTGAAACGAAGATGGAAACGAAGTCAGTGGCAGATGCCATCCACATCATGCCAGCACAGGCAAAGATCGGTAGAGCATAAAACTCACCAGTGTTTTCGTCGCAGTCTTTCTTTTCACTAGTGAACTTGTTGAGCACAGAACGGAAGTCCCATGTCAAAAGAAGAACCATGATAGTAGAAAGCAAGGCGATGTTTTTGAAAACAAGGGCAGTTGTGTCGTGATGGTAGAATCGTGTCACCCAAGTATCCACTTGCACTCCAGCTAGCACTGGGTGGACAACGAAGTTGAGAAGGATGAATACGATCGCGAGTGAGGCGATTCCCACGAGAGCGAGAACGGACTTAGCACCACGCGGGATGATGAAGGCTTCAGCAAGCAGCATGAGAACTGCGAGGCCAGCAAGAATGAATTCTAGATAGTAGGCTTGCATAGTATAATTTGTGTTGAGAGTAGATTGACCACAGAATGAACGAAAGGGCACGGAAAGCACAGAAGGCTTAAAGAGTTACACGATTGATTCCGATGGGTATGGTTTTGAAATTTAAAATGAGTCCAAGCTTGAGCTTGGTGATGTGAAGATAGCTTAGAAGTTGAGATACATGCTCATCAGTAATTTTTTCAGAGGTCTTTATTTCGATAATGATCGAGTCTGACACGATAAGGTCAGGGATGAATTTATCGACTGGTTTACCTTTGTAATAAACGATGAATGAATCTTGTTGAGAGAAGTGGATGTTTCTTTCAGCTAACTCAATGCACAGTGCATTTTCGTAGGTTTTTTCTCTGAGTCCTGGGCGAATCGCTTTTTGAACTTCAATAGCCGCTCCGATAATCTCTCCAGAGAGGTCATTATCTGCTAAAATATCGTCGCCAAAAGCCATTTGTATTCTGTGAGTTTTGTGTTTTCTTTAATTTCTGTGGTTGAATTCTAGTAATAGAAATTGGCTTATTTAAGGAAACCTTCCATGAATTGAAGCATGATCTTTGGATAGACACCAACGACTAGTAAAGTGGCTCCGAGAATGATTGCTGGAAGTTTTTCCATGAGAGAGATGTCTGAGACTTTTTTGGTCGACTCTACGAGTGGGCCGTGGAATGTATTTTTGAATGCACGAAGAAAGTAAACAGCTGAGATAACAACGCCCCAGACGGCTATCATGGTCGCCCATTGGACTTGTCCGAAGCCGTCAGTAGCTTTCCATCCTTCAAAGCCTGAGAAGAAGACCATGACTTCGCCTGCGAAGTTAGCCAATCCAGGCAGACCGATAGATGCCATGCCGACGAGTCCGAAGAGGAAGGCAATTTTCGGAGCAGTTTTTGCTAAGCCACCGAGTTGGTTGAGTTCAAGTGTGCTTGTCTTACGCTCGATCACATCCGTGAGCGAGAAGGACATGGCGATTGAGATTCCGTGAGCAAACATCAGAAGTCCAGCAGCTGAGAGAGCTAGAATACTATCTGGCTTGTTGATGAAGGCTGCGATTGCGAGGAAGATGTATCCCATGTGCATCACTGATGAGTTACCGAGCATCAGGTCGATACGCTTTTGGTTGATGGTGATAAGACCTACCCAGATGATGTTACAAAGGAGAAGCACGAGAAGAACTGTGAGATAATAATCAAAGAAGCTAGGCATGACAGTGACTCCAACCATGATGAGCCCGTAGAGACCAAACTTTTTCAATACACCAGCGTGTAGCATGGCGATCGGTGCAGGAGCACTTGCGTATGCTGGAGCTGCCCATGAGTGGAATGGGAAGAGTGAAACTAGTGTTCCGAATCCTGCAAGTAGAAGACCCGCGATGGCAGTTAGCTGACACTTCAAGAAAGATAGTTCTTCTACAGGAGAATCGGCAAGTGCTTTAGCTACACCAGCTTTGAGTTCAGCAATTTGAAATGTTCCTGCTATATTGGCGAGCCAAACGAGGCCAGCTAGTAGAACGATCGAGCCTGTAGCTAGATAGATAGTGGCTTTCCAAGCAATGTGCTTGCGGTCGCCACGTCCAAACATGCCAATCATGAGGAAGGTTGGGATCAAGGCTAGTTCGTGGAAGGCGTAGAAGAAGAACAGGTCAGTTGAAAGGAAGGCTCCCATTGCTCCTGCTGAGAGGAACAAGATAGATGAGAACCAGATACCTGATTTGCCTTCTGGCACTTTGCCAGAGAGTGCAGCAGCAACTGAAACAAGGGCGGTGAGTAACATCATGATGCAACTCATGCCATTGAGACCGAGTGAGAAAGTGATTGGCCCTAGATTCTCTGAACCTTTTACAGCTGTGAAGTACGGTGTTAGTGAGGCAGCCTGGTCAGCAACGTTGAAATGAATAGCTGCCCAAAATGCTAATGCAAGGTTAGCAGCTGTGGCACCAATGGTGACGTAGCGAGCTGGAGCCTTGAGCAGAATTGCAATAATGGCTGCTAGTGGGATGATAACGAGTAATGCGAGCATCGTATAAAGTTAGTTAGAATGAAAAATGGTGTTAAAGTGACGATTACGCGAAGACAGTGATGTAAATGGTAACTGCGATTCCGACCCCAAATACGAGAGAGTAAGTTTGGAGGTTACCGTTCTGAAGTCTGTTACGGAAGATGGCTCCTATGCCCTCGGCTGAACGAGATAAGCCTCCGATGAATAGTCCGTTGATGAAGAATTCGTCAATGAAGTGGACTATAGCAGCGAGCACATCCTGACCCCAACGAACGACTTGTCCATAGAACTCATCGATGTAGAACTTGTTGCGGAAGACTTTCATGATGCCGATGTTGGCAAGTGGGTCTGTTGTCTTATTAAAGTAGAGAACGAATGCAGCAC
This sequence comes from Vicinamibacteria bacterium, assembly GCA_964194815.1. Lineage (GTDB taxonomy): Bacteria > Verrucomicrobiota > Verrucomicrobiia > Verrucomicrobiales > Akkermansiaceae > Rubritalea. The sequence continues at coordinate 7,715 of CAXMOB010000027.1, forward strand.
CACCACCAACAATGAGTGCTCCGATGGAAGCACAAAATGCCAGGCCAGCGTGGAAGTGGAATGGTTCAAATTTAGAAAGTGGAGCAATTTTTTCAGCAATCGGATTATAACCCGCTATGATAGCTAGGACAGTTAGTAGGAGAAGTGGCACGAACATCAGTGGTGAGACTTCCTTTGCATCTTCTGAATGCTTGTGCTTTGGTTTGCCAAGAATAGCAACAAAGATCAAACGGAGCATGTAGAAGGTGGTGAGTGCAGCAACGCCGGCCGCAATTGCGAACAGACCGTAGCTTTCTGCCTCAAGAGCGGCCTGTAAAATACCTTCTTTTGAAAAGAAACCTGAAGTGCCAGGAACTGCGATGAGTGCTGCGGTTCCGATAATGAAGGTCCATGCGGTTATTGGCATCTTCTTAAGCAGTCCGCCCATGTTCCAAATGTTTTGGTCGTGGTGGCATGCATAGATGAGAGCACCAGATCCGAGGAAGAGCAGAGCCTTGAACCACGCGTGAGTGTAGAGGTGGAACATACCCGCATCTGGGTTAGCTAGTCCAACTGCCATCACCATGTAACCGAGTTGTGATAGTGTAGAGTAGGCGAGGATCTTTTTGATATCGTCTTGCTGCGTTGCCATCAGAGCGGCAAGAAGAGCAGTGATACCACCGATCCATGCGATCACATCCATACTCCAGAGAGTTGAAAGGAACTCAAGATCGAGAGGAAGCGAAGTGAACAGACGCGCCATCATGTAGACACCGGCAGCAACCATCGTCGCGGCGTGAATCAATGCTGATACAGGAGTAGGGCCTTCCATCGCATCTGGAAGCCA
>CAXMOB010000028.1:0-5263 GCA_964194815.1 Vicinamibacteria bacterium
TAAATATACATTTCCTCAGAACTACCATACACCAACTGATAGACAATATATATGGCCATATCTCCAATAACTTCCATGCCTTCAGCCTTGGCTCCAATAGTATTGACCTTCCGAGTGTCTACGATCAACGAGGACCAGACTAGCCTCTCCTCAGACCCGATAATTACTTTGTTTTCTTTAGCAGTTTTGCCAAGTTCAGTCTCAGCAGTATACATCGTCTGCCTCATAAAGGTATACACAATGGAACAAATGTTGGGACTTTTATTTGCCAGTGCCTTCACAAGAAGTGGACGATACTTATCCCCCATGATCTCATTAGCAGTGAGTGAAACTTGGAGTTGCGCTAGGTATTTTTTCAACGCAACTTCTGAAATATCAGCACGCTGGATCGCTTTAAGAACCACCTTCAAGTCGACATCTTCTGTCAATGCTTTCAGTGAGTTCACCATCGACTCATAGGCCTCCTTACCATGCTCCGAACCGCCATACATTTGCATGAACTCAGCCTTTTCATCATCGAACTTTTTCAAAAACGCGAGCACAAATGGCTTCGCTTCCTTCTTGCGCTTACGAGCATAAACTTTAACTGACTCTACGTTGCGGTAAGAGCTTTTTGACTCCATCACTATTTTTTCAAATAGTTTATGAGATTCGTCACTGTTCTCAGTCAACAAGGGTTGAATAATTTGATCATAGTTGTCATCGTCAATATCAGCAATCATGCCCTTGATAATATCCATGCGGGATTTATCTTTATTCTTCTTCCACCATTCAATGGCTATTGCCTTCACTTGATCTGGCTCAAGGTCACTATCATTCAGTCCAGGAACGACTCTTGATATCCAAGAACGAGCCACCTCCCCCACAGTACTAGGTTTTGTTAAATTTCGATATAGTGCCACTGGGTCATCTTCCGAAGATGAATAATAACTACTACCGCTATAGCCATGCCTATCATTACTCAACAACATGTATTCAGAATCAACCAGGCTAGCCAGTAAGATAACCGAATCCATCCCACCCTTCGCTATTTCGCTCATGAGCTTTGATTCACGCCCACCATAGGATCTAGAGGAGAGGAGCCAATTGCCATACATTCCTGTAAACCCCTTGCTGACCTCCTTTTCAAACAAGGCCACAAGCTTCTCGTTCAACTTAATACCTTTCGGTGCTACCACTTTTAAACTGGGTAACGTAAGGTGGTCATCAATCTTCTTTGAGAGAATCATCAATGCCTTTTGAGTGGGCCAACCACGTGTGTATTTCTTTATTAAGCCATCGACATCGGACTTATATTTCTTCCAGTCTTTAGTTTGGGTAAAAGCACTGTAGGCCTTCTGGTATTGTTGGTTTGCCACCATCGTGACCACCTTATCTAGCAAATCTTCGGTGTCGCATATCTTCAATAGTAAATCAATGACTTGCTTCCCTTTCACTTTTTGGCCGTTCGAATAGGCAAAACAACCAAGCAGAAAGTACTTCGATTGGTTGTCATCCGAATACCTCCAGGTATCGCGAAGTCCTCGCACCACTGCGGGATCGCTCAGCCCCTTAATTAAAGCATCCAAATCTTTTCCTAAATCGGCTTCATTAAGTTTGCCGCTACAGACACCAGGTTTATAGTCCCGCGACTTGGAATACTCTAGAGGTAAACCAAAATTATAGGTAAATTGCTTTTTGCCACCCTTCTCAATGAGGAACCCATTTCCTTTGATTTTGATGCTTCCCCTCTCTGAGGAGAATCTACCTCTATCATTGTAGTGATCACTTAAATGGTAATACTTAGCACCTTTAACTGAAGGAAAACCTAATTTTCCAAGATGATCAACTGCTTGTTGATACACATCTTTAGAGGAACCATTCTCCACAGCCACACTATTCGCCTGAGCAAGTAATGGGGAGCTGAGTGGGAGCATGGTTAAAAAAGAGCCTAGGTAGAAAGCTGTTTTTAAAGACATATAAGTATCTTTACACGCCAGAGCTGCTAGACGGCAAGTGTTTTCTACTACCACTATTGTATTTAGCAGTATTTATAATTATAACTAACCTAAATTAAGATGATTACATGTTTGTAAAATCTGCTTCCCTTCCGTCTACAGATCTAGCTAGATAATGAATCAAAAATTTTGACAGACCGATAGTTCTAGCCAGGAAGTGTAGGATTTTCCTGAGTTTTCATTTCCGACCACTTCATGTAACTGCCATCCTCAAATAATACCCCATCTTTGCTAATTTTATCCATAGGTTTAGGTTCGAATAATAATAAAGCATGGTGATACTCCTCAAGTGAAATCACCTTCTGTGATTTTGGACTTCTATCTATGCCAGGCCAACAAACATAACGATAAGAAAAATCACACTCATCTTTGGTCAACAATATGAAGTTATACGTAGGACTCGAGGTATTAGGATTATCCTCCTTTATGACAATGACCTCAGCCTTATCAGTGGTGAACACATCTATACATTTATCATATTCACTGGAGCCTGCTGGTATTGAACTATGAATTGTGCATAGCGAATCATCTTGATCACTTTCCCGAAGATTGAAGTAAGAAAAGCACTTTCCAATGCCTGACCAACCATCCTCCCCATAAGGACCAGCCGTGAAACTAAGTTTGTAGTCCAAACAGCTCCAAGTCATGTCGGCTCCCTTTTCTTTTTGAGTTGCTACCTTGAACTGCCTTGGTTTTTGTAGCCCACTATCTCCCACCTGCATCTCTAGTGAGCCACTCAGCTCAACTGGTGTCGCATCCTTCGCACACGAACAAAACATCAAACTCACCCCCACTGTCATTGTCCATCTAATCAATTTCATAGGCATAAGCTATAAAGTGCGGTAAAAATAGCAATTAACAATTTATCTATTCTTAAAAAAGAGGCAGTATGCTATTTAGCAGGACATTCCCGCCTTTTTCGGCATCAAATGAATTTTTGACTTCAAAAGCTCGAATTACTGCGTAAACGACTCTCTTATACGCATATAACGTAGCACCTGAATTTTTTATGAAAGCTCTAGTAAAATCAAAATCTGAAGTCGGCCTTTGGCTCGAAGACGTCCCCGTTCCTGAAGTTGGTGCTGGCGAGGTGAAGATTAAAATCAAGAAGACTTCGATCTGTGGTACTGACCTACACATTTATAAATGGGATAAGTGGGCACAAAAAACGATTCCACTTGGCATGACTGTAGGTCATGAATTCTCAGGAATCATTGAAGAAGTTGGTGCTGGCGTGAATGATTTCGTTATTGGTGAACGTGTTTCAGGCGAAGGTCACATCGTTTGTGGTCACTGCCGTAACTGCCTTGCTGGCCGGCGTCACCTCTGCCCCAATACTATGGGTATTGGAGTCAACCGCACTGGTGCATTCGCAGAATACTTAGTGATCCCAGCAAGCAATGCATACAAGGTTCACCGATCTATTGATGACGATGTCGTTTCATGCTTCGATCCACTCGGCAATGCGGTGCACACGGCACTTTCCTTCGACCTCGTCGCGGAAGATGTGCTCATCACTGGTGCTGGCCCTATCGGCTGTATGGCTGCGGCTGTAGCTAAGTTCGCTGGTGCGCGTAACATCGTGGTCACTGATGTAAACCCATACCGCCTCGACCTCGCGAAGAAGCTCGGTGCATCCCGCGTCGTCAATGTCGCTGAGGAATCCTTAGACAAGGTCAAGGCTGAGCTCGGCATGACGGAAGGCTTCGATATTGGCCTCGAAATGTCAGGTCACCCAAGTGGCCTCAACGACATACTTGAACACAGCTCAAATGGTGCTAAAATTTCTCTGCTCGGCATCTTCCCTGAAAAGGTCGCGATCGACTGGGACAAGGTCATTTTCAAGGGACTCATTCTCAAGGGCATCTACGGCCGCGAAATGTTTGAAACATGGTATAAGATGTCATCAATGGTGCGTGCTGGCCTCGATGTTTCTCCTGTGATCACTCACAAGTTCCACTACACAGAATTTGAAAAAGGATTCGAAACCATGCTTTCTGGACAATCTGGCAAGATCGTTCTCGAGTGGGACTAAAAAAAATTATACTGCATCCCTAACTCTTTATCCTCATGAGCGAAGACTTTGAAAAACTAAAATACGGCATGCTCGGTGAAACCGAGATGAGCAACGACGATAAAGTCGCCAAGTACACTGGCGACGTCGACTGGGAATATGTAGAGCCTCATTACCTCACTGGCAATGTCATCTATGTCGACCCTGAGATCGAACTCGCCGCTGTGGCAAAGGCATTCGGTGAGGATGACAAGGATGCCGTTCAAACATGGAAAAAAGCGGGAGACATCGTCGTCCCTGGACTTCATCACGCTCAATGGTGGGCTCATGATAACACACGCTTCATGACCACTATAGTCCACCCATTCGTGCTGATTCAGCCGATGTCAAAAATCAAGTAAACCCCTAGTAGCCCTTTAGTGATTGAGTCGACACTTCTCCGCTTTAATGAATGGCAGATCCACACTGCCACTCATCTAGCGAGGGTGAAACAATTCACCGATCCTTACCGCCAACGCCGCTCGGTCAGGAAGTCTCACCCGATTCTAGATTTTCTCTTCACCTATTATTCGTTTCCGATCGGCCGACTCGAAACCTGGCATCCAGCACTGGGCCAGCACATAGAACTGCAAGGGAAGGCTCCAAAAACTTATCTCGAGCAACATTACTCCGAGGCTAACGGTTATCACTTTCTCGATACGATAAAACTCACTAAACAACGCAGAGACTCCATTCGTTGGATGGTCACACTACTCAGGAACACAGAGTCTCAGCCCCCTATTTTTGGTTGCTATGGCATGCATGAGTGGGCAATGGTCTATCAAGGGGTCGACGTTCGCCATCGTGAAAGCGTGCCGCTGCGCCTCAGCCAACAAGACACTGACGCCTTTGTCGAATCTCGCCCTGTCATCTGCAGCCATTACGATGCCTTCCGCTTCTTCACCGAGGCCTCGAAACCATACAACAAGCTTCAACCGACCTCAGATACGCGCGAAACGACCGAACAACCCGCTTGCGTTCACGCCAACATGGACCTCTACAAGTGGGCCTACAAGTGCATGCCCTGGGTCGGCTCAGACTTCCTCTGGAAAACATTTAATCTCGCCCTAGAAATGCGTGAGCTCGACATGCGTGCCGCCCCCTACGACCTCAGCGAATACAACTACACGCCCATCCAAGTGGAAACCCCTGAAGGCCGTAGGCAATACGAAGTCGAACAACGTCGACTCTCCAACAAAGCCGCCCCTCTAAG
>CAXMOB010000029.1:0-9746 GCA_964194815.1 Vicinamibacteria bacterium
CGTTTCCCATCCAACGGCCCCTTCGTTAGGCCTACAGTTGATGGATCGAGCTCAGCTGATTTAGCCGTCGAGATCATGGCATGGCTAAACACAATCACCGCCATCGTGGTAGCTGGGCGAACCCATTTTTTAGAAGAGTCAGAAAATAACGTCATTATGCGATGACAGTAAGCCCACTCTCAGGCATTGTAAATTCAAAAAATAGCGCTGATGAACCCACGAACCCACGCAAGTCAGGAAACTAGCTTTTGATATTAAATCGAGAATCGACACTACTAGAAATTTGCTTTTCAAGTGTGACTACTTCATTTGTCTGATCAACAATTTTGGTCAATACCAGCAAAATGAATCAGGTGTCTCGATCGCCCTAGTTTTCCCTCTTTCGATAGAGAAAAGCATCGGATGTAGTCAGTGATGTGATCAGAGCTTTCATGCTGCCTCCATTGACACGGTATGCCTTATGGCCTTGCTGCTCGATGCCCAGGCCTTTCCATGCTCCAAAGATCTCGCCCCGACCAGAGCCGATCGTGAGCACGTTGGTTATTCCTGACTTGAGTGCAGAAATACCTAAGTCGAGAAGGCGATCGTGCCAGTCCGTTTCAAACTCTGGCTTGGTGTATCCCTCGTCCACCTTTGGTGCAAAATTCTTGAGGTGCTCGGAAACTTTACCGAGTTGTTCCCGCAGTCCGTTAATGTCATTGAACCCCTGAACGAACTCGCCGTAGCGCTGCTTGTCAGAGTTTGGCAGGTTGATGGCCTTGGTGGCAGCCATTTGTTCGTTTTAGATTGTTGATGAATAAGCATTGATAAATGTTAGAAAGAAGCGATGGTCAGGCAGCGTAATATTAACTCTATGAGATTGAAAATAAGGAATCGAGGTGCGATCGCCTTATTGGGTATCATGCTTTCCATGATCAGCTTAGCTCATGCTGATCAGTTCACTCATCCTCGATTATTTTGCTCTGAGTCAGATGAGACGGAATTGAAAGATAGGATCAAATCTGATCCCTTAGTTGAAAAAATATATGCCGAACTCATACGGCGAACAGATATTATCCTCACTACTCCTACATCTAAGCATTACATAAAAGATGGGAGACGCTTGCTAAGTGAAAGCCGTTACGCGTTGCATAATATACTTCACACTGCGATGGCCTGGCGGCTGAGTGGCGATAATAAATATCTTAAGCGTGCTATCCTAGAGCTTGACGCAGCTTGTGGCTTTAAAGACTGGAATCCAGTGCATTTTCTCGATACCGCTGAGATGTCTACCGCTGTAGCGATAGGATACGATTGGCTCTACCATGATCTCACATTGGAACAACGTGACCAGTTCTCTGAAGCGCTGATCAAACTAGGGCTAGAGCCAGCCAGAAAAGGATTTAGTGAACCGAATAGATCTTGGTGGTCAGAATATCATACTAACTGGATGCAGGTCTGTGCCGCAGGTCTTTTGATCACGGAGCGAGCTCTTGAGAAAAAAGGTGATCCTATCCATCAGGCAAGGCTAGAAGCGAGAAAGGCCTTAGAACACTGCCGCGAATTTTACCAGCCGAGTGGAGGTTATCCTGAAGGACCAGGCTACTGGCACTATGGTTCAATTTACCACGTACTTGGGCTAGCAGTTGTCCGAACTGACCGAAAGGAAATGGCGATACCTACACCACCTGAGTTCAAAAGATCAGCATTATTTCCTATACACCTTACTGGATCTACAGGGCTTATGTATAACTTTGCTGATTCTGGCTCCACCGCTAGCAGAAGTAAAGTCAGCGTTGCTCAGTCATGGATGACACGCGAGTTTAATGATCCTTCCAGTATTCAGTATATCCGCAGGAAAATAGAGCAGGATATTCTCTACACAAAGAAGTATAAGCCATCTAAACTGGATAGATTTTTCCCCCTACATATTCTCTGGATTCCTCAAGCTACGGAAAAGTCGGCACCATTATTTGCACTTGATTCAAAATGGCTCGGAAGTCAGCCAGTAGCGACATTTCGTGGTTCTTGGACTGACCCTAATACCATGTATTTAGCCATTAAAGGCGGCTTACCTAAAGCAAGTCATGGGCACATGGATATAGGCTCATTCGTGTTCGAATCAGATGGAGTTCGCTGGGTGGAGGATCTGGGCTCTGAGAATTATAATTTACCCGGATACTTCAGTGTGGATGGAGAAAGATGGAACTATTATAGACTCAATAATTTTAGCCATAGTACACTCGTTATCGGTGGCAAGTTACAAGATATGAAAGCTGTAAGCTCACCTATAATAGATTTTCAGAGCAAGCCGAGTGGTGGGCATGCTTCAATCGATATGACATCAGCTTATGCAGGACAGGCAGACAAAGTGGTGCGGAGAGCGAGTTTTAATAGAGAAAGTAAAAGTGTGTCACTCATCGATAGCATTACCGCACCAAAAGAGGCTGTAAGGTGGGCGATCATGACAAGAGCCGAGATAGAAATAGAAGGCTCTGTCGCTATTTTGAAAAGTAACAAAAAAACGCTTAAAGTGATCCGAAACGATAAGCACGGAGGGAAATGGAAGATTCTGGATGCTAAGCCGTCTACCCCTGAGGAGAATCAAAACGAGGGATATAGAATCTTAGCATTCACGGCTCCTGTCGCTGATGAACTAAAGCTAAGTGTTACATTTAAGCCATAAAGCATAAATATTAGCACTCTTTAGGTTCAAGCAAATAAGAAAACGGAGCGACTGTGAGGATTTTTTTGCACTTAACAGTGCCTCGGTATCAATTATCCGCCATTTTTTGTCGCCTTCCCCCTTGCCAGACCACATTCCGCACTTAAGTCTATATATAATAGCATTTCTGACATCCTATACCTAATTTAGCACCCTGACACCACTATAATGAAAGATGGCGCTGCTTTTGCCGTAAGTTTAGGGTGTCATCAATCCACTTAAGTCCAAATTTCCTAGTAATTTAATATGAGAAGATCCCGATTAATCGCAGCATTATCCACAGCACTGCTGAATCTTTGCGTCATTGAATGTGCGGTAGCTGCGGAGGAAAAAGCCGGTAGAGACAGTACCTTTCATGTCTCGGAGAAAGTCGAGGCAATATTGGATAAGCGCTGCTACTTTTGTCATGATGAAGATGAGCAAAAAGGCGACATCAGACTGGATAATCTTCACGAACTAGACATTCCAAAGCGATTGGATCTTTTCAACCGGATGCAGGAGCAGGTTTATTTTAGGCACATGCCGCCGAAAAAGAAGAAGCAGCCCACTGAAGAAGAACGAAAAGCTCTTCTGACGTATCTCTCAAGCGAACTGGGCATTCACCAAGCTTCGACCTTGGAAGGAAAGCTGCAGAAGCCCGAGTTTGGCAACTACGTCGACCATGAAAAGCTCTTCTCCGGTGAATACAAAGATGAACCTGGCTTCACCTATGATCGACGCTGGTTGATCAGTGAATACATCTTCAATGCTAAATTTCAGCGGATGCTGGAAAACGTCACCCAAATGAACCGGGGTAAAAAAAGATCTATCGTGATGGGCGGCAGCAATATTCAGAACCTTAGCCTCGCCAACCCCTTTCTTTTGCCAAAATCTTCCGGCGTTAGGTATTATGCCACCGAGGACTTCACTGGCGGCCATTTGTCGAGCATGCTAACGAATGCCCAGAACGCGTCTCAATACATCACTAATTATTTAGTCGAGCGCAAAAAAGGCAAATATCTTCCTGCTATCAGCGAGATCATGGCACTTGATGACCAGCATCATGCGACACTGACCTCACGTCGCAAGTTTCTGGAAACCTACATCGCAACATATTGCGATGAGATCTATGGCAGTAAAAATGAGTCATTGTTGCCGACATTTACGCCAGTGGTTCTCAAGGAGATCAAGAAATTAGCGAAGGGAGAGAAATACAAAAAAGCTCCGGTTCACGTTGCTCTGGGTATGATGAGCAAACTTGAGGGAGACAAAACGATTCATCAGTTCCTACTGAATCCCGAACACGAGAAAAAATCTGATGCTGAACTTAGAAAAATGTGTGAGCTAGTCTGGTTCTGCTTCGGTGACTTTGAACGCGACATTCAGGGTCGCATGACGATTCTGCGGGATTACATGCCTGAGCTTCGCGACCAGGTGATCAAAGATAAAGGGCACAGAATCAAGAAACTTGTCTACAAAGCACTCGGTGATGCTGAAATGTTGGTGGTTCGAGCATCGATCATGAAGCATCGCAAGAAAGGTGATCACTATGATGAGATTATTGAGAAATGCATGGCCGATTGGAAAAAAGGTTTTGAGCAGGACCGCATTGCTGCAGGGCCGCCGTCGGACCAACTCCTATCAGATCTCGTGGGTCAGCTGAGTGTACAAATTCTAGAGCGCTCTGCCACTCCAACGGAAGTGGATGAATATCTCGCGTTGTCAAAATCCTACGTCGGTAAACTTGGTAAGCTAAAGGCGATCCAGAAGCTCATTCAAACCTTCATTTTAGCGAGTGAATTTTCCTACCGTCAAGAATTTGGTAAAGGAACGACAGACGAACATGGTCGGCGGATGCTTTCTCCGCGCGATGCCAGCTATGCCATTGCCTATGCTTTAACTGACCAGAGCCCCGATGCGGAACTGGTAAGTGCTGCTAAGGACGGTAAACTCAATACCCGGGAAGACTATAAACGGGAAGTCCTGCGTATGCTGAAAAATCGAGATACCAACTATCTGATCGACCCCATCCTCGCCGACAAAAAATATGGGGATAACTCAACTGATCTACCCATCCGCAAATTACGCTTCTTCCGAGAGTTCTTCGGCTACCCGAAAGCACTGGAGGTCTTCAAGGATGAGAAACGATTTGGCGGTGATCGACTTGGCACTGCCACTAATCGTCTAGTCAACGAAGCAGATCGACTCGTTGAATATATCCTCAAAAAAGATAAAAATGTCTTCGAAGAGTTGCTCATTACTGAGAAGTTCTACGTATACCATGATGGTGACAACGAACGCATGAAGGCTGCGTCTGATAGGATTAAACGCATTTATGAGTATTTCAAAAAAACCGATTGGCAAAACTTTGACTATGAAGAATTAGCAAAGCACAAAGATTTCCTCCGAGAAGTTAAGATGCGCAGCATCAATCCAGACAGCCTCAAGAAGGGTAACCGCCAAGGTGATGGAATGAAGCTATTCAAAAAATCGATGACCACTATCACTGCTAGACTCGACAAAGGTCAGGAGTACGCTGCCCCCTTCGATATGTATCGTGGCTACGGCTCAGAATTCATGCCAGGAGAAAACGTCGCCAAGTTCTACAATTACAGAAAAGACAACTGGAATTGGTCAGCTATCCAACCGGCGAAAATAGCTAATCGAAAGGGAATGTTAACACACCCAGCATGGCTCATTGCCAATGCACAAAACACGGAAACAGACCCTATACACCGTGGTAAATGGGTACGTGAAAAATTACTCGCTGGCACTATTCCAAACATACCAATCACCGTAGATGCCGTTGTCCCAGAAAATCACAATGGTACTTTACGCTCACGCCTTGCTGGAGTTACTGAAGAAAAATATTGTTGGAGATGTCACGAAGGCATGAACCCTCTTGGCTACGCATTTGAGAGCTATGATGATTTTGGACGTTTCCGCACTGAGGAAGCGTTAGAATATCCGGAGCATCTCATAAAGAAAAACCCCGACAAAGCTAAAGACCGCAACCATCTCCTAGACCTCCGCGACATCTACAAGGCACTACCAGTCGATCCAAAAGGATACCTAAAGGGTAGCGGAGACGCTGCACTGGATGGGGAGTTGAAAGATGCCATTGACCTCGCTGAACGCTTAGCTAAATCTCGCAAAGTTCGACAGTCGATCATCCGCCACGCCTTCCGCTATTTCATGGGCCGCAACGAATCCCTTTCAGATTCAAAAACACTCATTGAGGCTGAACAGGCCTACGCCGAGAGTGACGGCAGTTTCGATGCCGTGATCGTCTCACTGCTCACTTCAGATTCATTCATTTACCGCAAACCAATAGAAAACTAGAACCATGACAAATCGAAGAAATTTCTTAAAAAAATCAGCACTTGGTGCAGGAGCGATGTCCCTGGCTCCATCCTTTAATCAGTTGTTTGCCGCTGAAGGTATTGTGGGTAAAGAAGCACCCAAGCGTTTCATCTTCATCCGTAAATCTAGCGGTATCCGCCCCCTTGAAATGGCTCTCCCCAATTTTTCGGCCAAGGACAAGGCACTTGACGAGAAGAAGCAAGCCCTCGAGGTTGCTCTGGACAAGCATGAACTGCCCAAGTGGCTGCGAGGCCTAGAAGCCCACAAGGAGAACATGACCATCCTGCAGGGACTTTCAGCCAAGATGAGCGAAAACGTCCACTACTCGTTCTCATCGGTGATGGGTTGCTTCAAATCGAATCGAAACACACTCAGTGCCATCAAGCGTGCGACCATCGACTTTGAACTCGCCAAGCTATTTCCTTCCGCCTTCGGACACGTCGAGCTGTCATTCGCTGGTGGCCGCACGGGCATTGTGTCAGGCTATTCCGCACCATCACCGCAAACCCGCAATTACTGCTACGCTGATCCTGACACCGCACGAAGTGAACTATTCAAATCCGTCTTAAACCCAGATGCCGTTAATTCGGATAATGACATGCTGTCATTTTTGCAGGGTAAAGAGGGGATGAAAATAAGTGGCATAAAAGGACATGAAATGAGACGTCAGGAAGCACAGATCGAGTCGATCAACGCCATTCGCAACCGCAACAAGAAGTTGATCGAACTTTCCGGATCGCTCGCCGAGCATCTGCCCGAGCTACCGCCTGTGCATCTAAATGGCGGAGCCAATGCGAGCACTCCAGAGAAACAGGAAGCCATGACAGACGTGCTCATTTCTGCATTGAAAGCCGGTTTAACCAACGTCGTCACCTATACGATTGATGACTTAGGTACGCCAGTCACCGGTTTGCCTGGAAATGAAACGGATCGGGTCGGTATTCACCCACTAGGTCATGACGAAGCCTTCGGCGGTGTGCCAGCTTGGAAGACTAGGGAGCAAATTCGCATCAGTCACGTTAATCAGATCAATACCATCGTCGAAAAACTTAAGCAGACACCCGAGGGTACAGGTAGCATGTTCGACAATACGATGATCATGTACTTTCCTGAAAACGGAGAAACCCACCATGGCATTGGCTTGGAGTCTCCCTTCCTCATCATGACGGGTAACAACTGCAATCTAGACATAGCAGGCCGTTACATTCGTCTACCGGTCCTAGGGACCGAAGGTCACAAGACTCTTGGTAACTTATACACCACACTGCTCAACGCCCACGGAAATCCGATGGAGCATTACGGCGACCTCGACTTAGAAATGGCACGCAAAAAGCTCGATCAGACGGGGTCTATTAAGCAGTTTATGGCCTAATTTCAGATAAGCTTAATAAATCGACTGAGTCTCTGGGGCGAGTTGTTTTCAAAGCTGTGGCATTCCACCAAGGCTTTAACAACGCGATGATGAACACGAGTTGTAAACCCAAATTTTACCGCACTCTCATGAAACTCATGATCGACGGATGGCGACAGGACTTTGGCGAACAACTACCTGTGGCAATCATCGGGTTATGTGCTGGAGGAGCTGCCCAGCCACGACTTAATTTTGAACAGAGCGGACTATTCAAATGGTATAAGTAGTAATCGTAAACAAGTCGACCGAGGTACAACTGCTGAGCAGAAGCCGTACCAATCCCCAGTGGACGTCCCTGAGGCACCAGTCGACCACCGGTGGGGACAGGGTTCGACAGAAAGCAAGCACCCGCGATACAAGGTCATCCTTAAGGCATTGGACAAAAGGCATTGGGGGAATTCTCAACACATTGGTGGAACTGGAACTCGAAGAGAGCATCCTTATTTTATTCCCGTCGGATAATGGGGGTGTAGGTGTAGGAGTGAGCCCATAAGAGCACCCGTGCCGTGGCGGAAAGTTCAGCCAATTCGAGATGGGGAACGCGTCCCCGCGACCGCATGGTGGCCGGGTGCGATCAAAGCAGGATCTAAAACAGACAAGCTATAGGGGCTTGATCTTAAGATCAAGCCCCTTCTAGCTTCTATCAAGGTCCCACATTTCCGAGGACCCTACCAAAGACAGAAGAAGCTGCTGCTGGAATGGTAGCCTGTACTTCATTGACATTACCGTTCGCGGTAATCACGAAAACCACGCCACCGACGGTGCCACTTACTTCGGGAATCACAACTGTGTTATTCGTCCATAAATCGGTCACTCCCAGATCCTGGCTGTATTGGACGCTTAGCACAGCGCTACCACGGTTGGCTGCGTTGAGACAGTTGAAGGTCATGACCAAATCAGCTCCAACATCTGAATTTCCTACGGGCAGCAAACCTTGTGCATTGGTGGCCGGCTGATCTGCTCCCAACAACCAGGCAACTCCATCCGAGATGCCGTCATTGTTGGTGTCTACTGAAAAGGTGGTGCCGCCGCCCGCCCACGACTGGAATTTAGAAAGCACCGTGAAGGTCGCTGAGCCTGTATGGGATGATCCGTCATCAACGACCAGCGTGAGATTGCTGCCTACGACCGTAGGGGTGACGCTAACACCAGTCAGTATGCCATCCACGAAGCTCCCTGAGGTGCCGGTGATGCCTGCCGTTCCTGCAAAGTTCACAGTTCCGGTGAAACTAGTGGCAGTATCATTGGCGACGTCTTGAGCCGTAATAGTGATTCCGGAGATCAGAGTACCGACAGTTTGCGGCGAGCCAATTGCTGAGATGACAAAGTGGTCAACAGGGCCGGGGCCATCGTTGCTGAGGCCGACGACCGCTTCATAAGTAGAGCCAACACGAATCTCGTCGACCTCATGGGCGGGGCTAGCGTTCTTGCTGCCAAATGAGATGGTGTCGATGAGCGACTGGTCGATGTTCGTTGTGTAGGTGGAATTTGGCGATCCAAGAATCATGTTGGTCCCTACATTATAAATTTCGATCGTATCGGATGAGGCACCCCAAGTGATTTTCCCGACGACTAAGTATAAGGTGTTAGGGCCTGCTCCGTTGCCGCTGTTCGTGGAACTACGTGTCATAGTGGGAGCCCAGTACGATGCGCGAAGTTGATTATTCTTAAAAGTGAATCCTAACGCCGTGCCGCTGTTTGCGATAGGAATGTTATTACCGCTTCGGAGTGATTCTGTTCCAAAGGCAAAACCGAAATCACCGTTAGTTGCGATGTCACCACCAGTTTTGACGAGAACACTGAACCAGAGGCTACTATCGTTGTTGAGTAGACCATTTGAGGTGAGAGTGTTGCCAACTGATACGCCGCCATATTGGTTGGCAATTGAAGCCTTGTTTCCAGAACCTGCCGGAAGAGTTCCGAAATTCAGGCTACCAGACGTAACCGATCCCGTGCTGGACCAAGTCCCACTCAGACCTGTTCCGGGAGTGTTGCCCGCCAGTGAACTGTTAGCGTCGTCAAACGGTTCGTAGATTGCCAGTGGGCCAGAGTCCCATTTAGCAAAGAGTGTGACATCACTGGTAATGATGAATGTGTCGCCAGCATTGTAATCAGTTCCGCTTCCGTCTATCGCGGTATTCCAACTGCCAAAAGTGTAAGGATATTTCGCAAGATCACCTACGGCTAACACTGTTGCTGTGTCATTATAATTATAAGCATTACTGTCAACTGGTACTGAACCAGCAAGGCTACCATTACCATTGTAAGTGACTGCATAAGTTTGAATGG
>CAXMOB010000030.1:0-1542 GCA_964194815.1 Vicinamibacteria bacterium
CTATCGGTGAATGACGTCGTGGCGAGATAGGCATGCACCAGTTTCTGCCAGGCTCCTTCATGAGCGAGAATGGCCTTATGATCGTCGATTTTAAAAAATCCAAGAATGTTATGAGCGAAGGCTTTTCCTGCAGCGGGAACATCTTTCAGGTCATCGTGGGGTGCCGCCGGCAATCGAATTTGGGCAGGATCATAGAGATCAAAGTATTTTTTTGGGGCCACCCAAGGCAAGTGCGGCTTACGTAATCCCAGTGCGATGAAGAATGGCTTTTTATGCTCTTTTTGGAGTTGCTTGATTGCCCAGTCGGTCAACTTGCCATCCGAGGTGTCACTGTCCGATTCGGTATCGACCATGCCCGTTTTCCAGTCGCTCAGTGGGCGCTTCGGACCAAGGCCCACTAGCGTTGTCTCTTTACCTTGAAAACGACTGACGTAGTCGTCCCATCCGCGTTTTTCAGCATAGTGGAATATCTTGCCACAGCCTGCGGTGTAGTAGCCATTTTGCTGAAAACTCAAATTGAGTGGCAGCCGATCGCGGGGTAATAAATTTTTAGGGTCATAGGTAGCGTGGTGGCCATAGGATCCTGACTTGTGTGGGTATATACCATACATCAATGAGGTGCGCGATGGACCACAAGCAGGTGCTGAACAATACGCATGGGTGAAGACCGTTCCTTGATTTGCCAAAGCGTCCATATGTGGCGTTTGGGCCTGTGGATGTCCTCCTGAAAAACCAGTCCAGTCGTTAAGGTCATCGATCGCGATAAAAAGGACGTTCGGCTTATCAGCAGCAAAAGCGTTGATGCTGAGAGCAAGGCTGAATACTAACCATTTCATAGATACTGTCATTTATATAATTGTTAGAAATTTACTCTTTGCGTATATTCAATTTAGCTGTTTCGTTGGCAAATGGTGTTGTGAATTTTATTATTTCGTCTTCTTTTTACCTCTTCTCTTGCCTTTGTTTTCAGGTGGCTTCTCTGAGTCACTGAAAACTGTCCACTCACGGTTAGACTTTGGATCTTCAGCGGGTTTCATTACAGTGTTGGCCAGTTTTTCTGAATGGAGAACTGTGCGGCTCATGTCTCGCCACTTTTCCACCATGGTCAGTAATCGTTTTGGTTCCTTATTTGCCAAGTTAACGTTTTCAGCGCGATCGTCGACGAGATTGTAGAGTTCCCATTTCTGCCCCTTGAAGCTCACCAGCTTCCAGTCACCATCCCTGAGGCCGAAGTCGTTGGCAAACTGTAAGTAGATAGGCTCTTTCCTGACCAGAGGCTTTGCCTCCAGAACGGGTCGGAGTGAGATGCCCGACACTGGACGTAATTTTCTAGAAGGATGTTCGGTGGGGATCACCGCCTTGCCGAAATCAGCAAGGGTGGGCAGCACGTCGATGAGGTGTGCAGGTGTATCAATGATCTCTCCTGGCTTGGTCTTGAGTCCCGCAGGCCAATGCATAATACCTTGAGTGCTGATGCCGCCTTCGAATTGATTCTGTTTATAAAACTGGAACGGAGCATTACGAGCCCATGCCCATCCGGTG
>CAXMOB010000031.1:0-37920 GCA_964194815.1 Vicinamibacteria bacterium
GGTGTCTGAGGCAGTTTGGAATGCTGGAGCACGACGCTTCAGGCCGATTATGCTGACTTCCCTGACGACCTTTGCAGGACTGATGCCGATGTTGATGGAAACTGATATGCAAGCGAAATTTCTTATTCCTATGGCGATTTCCTTAGGATTCGGTATTTTGTTTGCCACCTTGATCACCTTGGTTTTGGTGCCTAGCATTTACCTCATGCTGAATGATTTAAATAACGCGTATGCGTCGTTTGTCGGCATGTTTAAGAGAAAGTGAATGGGGGAGCTTAGACTAATTAGAATAGTAGACGTTGTTCGTCTTCGAAGTTTTGATCGATGGCAAGTTGATTGCTATCGGCGGCGGTGGTAGCGAGTTCATCGCATCGTTCATTTTGCGGGTGGCCAGCGTGGCCCTTAACCCATTGCCATGTGATTATATGATCAGGGATAATTGCATCCATGCGCTGCCAGAGGTCTTTGTTTTTTAGTGGTTGATTTTTACCACGGCACCAGCCGTTATTTTTCCATGCTACAAGCCATCCTAGTTTGACGGCATCAATCACATATTTTGAGTCTGATACTACAATGACTTCGCATTCTTCTTTCAATGTCTCTAGTGCTGCGATGACACCTAATAATTCCATGCGGTTGTTGGTGGTAGTGCGAAACCCTTGGCTAAGTTCACGCGTGTGCATACCGTATTCGAGCACCACGCCGTAGCCACCAGGTCCAGGGTTTCCTCGGGATGAACCGTCAGAGTATAGAGTAATTTTTTTCATGTTCTATTTCATGATGTGGGACTGTTGCACTGGCTTACCACAGTAGAGACAGCTCTTGGTGGAGGTGCCGGTGCGTTGGTTGCAGCTTGGGCAATGGATGATTTCTGTGCCCATTTTTCCGTCGACTATGCCGTCGCGAGCATCGATTTCTAGGATTTTTGCACGAAGATGGTCATCGGTGAAGCCAAGGTGGTCACGGAGCAATTCCCACATTCCTTGGCAGGCTAGCGAGAGTTCCTCAACATCCTTTTTAGTTTTATCTCGTTTCGCTGAAATGTTATTAAGCTTATCATTGGCACGACTGATGTCGTTTTGGTTACTGTTAATCCGTCGTTGTTGTAGTATGTCCCAGAGCATGATGAAGGTGTTTTTACCACGACCATACTTTCCTGACGATGATAAAGCGAATGTGTTTTTGTAAAGAAAGTGGAGAATTTATATGTAGTGTATTGAGTTGCAGGTTGATAAAGCGACCGCTATAGATAGCCATGTGATTATGAGGATAGTAGGACTTGTTTTAGGAAGCTTTTTTATGATTGGGTGCACTATACCCAATACTCCGTTGTGGAATGATCGCAGTGATGCGGCTTCTGTGAGGATGCCTGGTGAAGTGATGACTAAGGCTGTGGTGATGGGGAGTATAGAATCTATCATTTTAAATCCAGTCAGTGGGACAAGAAAGGGGCTCGCAATGTTTGGACATCGTGCTGGATTATTGTCGGAGTCTATGGTGAAAATTGATCTAGTAGCCCGTGTTACCGCTGGAAGTGGTGATATAGAAGCGGCATTAGATGTGATGAAACTACCACAGCCGATAATGGGTGAGTTGGAGTATTTGATTGATGGTAAGGCGTTCTTTAATGCTTTGGAAAAGGATGTGAAAGCTGCCGAGACTTCGGTCGATACACGAGTGTTCATTTTTGATAATGATGAGGTGGCGGTTTGGTATGCCGATTTATTACGTGTAAAAAGCAAGGATGCTCGTTGCCGAGTGATGATGGATCGTCTGGGCTCGATTTCAAGTTGGTGGTCAGATCCAGCGATTGGTCATTCGAAAGGTTTTACTCCTAATGCATCGATCCCTCATTATTTACATGAAGGAGAGAGTAAAGTGCAGGTAAGAACATCACGGAATCCTTGGTTGGTATCCGATCACGGGAAATTGATCACTATCGATAATAAAATTGCTTACCTAGGCGGTATGAATATCGGTAAAGAATATCGTTATGATTGGCATGACATGATGGTGAGAGTTCGTGGCGAGGTGGTGTCAGAATTGCAGTGGGAGTTCGATCGTGCCTGGGGGCTGCAGGGACCGTTAGGCGATTGGCAACGACCTTTTAGAAGGAAACGTAAGTTCACTCAGCCAGAAGTGACACGACCTGTGCCGATGCGAATATTACGTACAGGGGTAGGAAAAATTGAAGTGGAAATTGCGATGCTCGCGTCTGTCCGTGCTAGCAAGAGACGTGTGTATGTGCAGAATTCTTATTTCACCTCAGAGTTACTCAAGGATGAAATAGTAGCAGCGGCGAAACGCGGAGTTGATGTTCGACTTGTGCTGCCGTCGGACAATGATTCGGCATTACTAGATCAATCTAATATGACGGTTGCTGATGCCTTGATTAAGGCTGGTGGTAAGGTTTACCGATATCCCAAATTTTCGCACGTGAAGGCAGTGGTGTGCGATGATTGGAGTTGTGTGGGGTCTGCCAATTTAGATGGTCTGAGCATGCGGATCAATGATGAAATCAATATTGCTTACACTGATAAGAGACTCACTGAGGAATTGGTGAGAGACTTGTTTCAAAAGGATTTTGCTAAGTCGAAAAGATTGCACAAGAAGCGTGGTAAAAAGTTTGGGCCAGATGTGAGGCAGATGTTATTTCGGCAGTTGTAGCGAGGTCGCCCATTCAGGGCTCGAATGTGGTAGGGGTATAAATTTACCCAAGGCCTTGCCGTTGGGCTATGAAAGGTCGCTCCGTTGGAGCTGGGGGTTAGCAGCCGCGGTGCTCGGAGATCACCGCCTACCTAATGGCAGGTACTAGTGTTGCTTGCGGGGGTAGAGCCACTTGAAGAAGCGGTGGATGTCGTCGAAGACGACGAGGACCATGGGGAGGAGAACGAGAGTGATGAAGGTGGCGAAGGCGACTCCGTAGGCGAGGGATACAGCCATTGGTTTGAGGAATTGGGCTTGCATGTCAGTTTCTAGCAGTAGGGGGTAGAGGCCAAAGAAGGTGGTTAATGAAGTCAGGAGAATTGCTCTGAAGCGTTGGCCTGCTGCATCGACAACTGCCTTGCGCATAGGGATTCCTTGTTTAAGAAGTTCATCGACCCTAGAGACTAACACGAGTGAGTCATTGACCACTACCCCTGAGAGAGCGAGGAGACCAAAGATAGAAAGGATCGAAAGAGGAATGCCGATAACATAGTGCCCTAACACAGCACCAACGACACCGAATGGAATCACCATCATGATGACGATAGGCTTAAGGTAACTCTTCAAGGGAATGGCGAGGAGAATGAAAATAAGGATCAAGGAAATTTTGAAGCCTTTCTTTAAGGATTTCATCGATTTGGCACGTTCCTCAGCTTGGCCTGATTGGCTGACCTCGATCGATGGGAACTCGGCTTTCAGGTCAGGGAAGAATGACTTGTTGAGATCTGTTATAATTTCTTGAGCTGAGATGAGTGACTTGTCGACTGTGGCGTCGACCGATACCACGCGTTTGCCTTTATAGCGTTCGATTGAGGCTAATGATTCACCGTAGGATGTTTCTGCAACGACTGAGAATGGCACTGAGGTATTGTCAGATTTACGGATACGCATCTCACGAAGTGTGTCGAGCGACTTACGTGTTTCCTCTGGATAGCGGACCATGACGCGGACTTCATCGCGGGCACGTTGGACACGCTGGGACTCACGACCATAGAAGGCATCACGAATGTTGGAGGCGAGGTCGCGTTGGGTGATATTGGCAGCCTCTCCTTGTGGAGTGACCTCGTAACGGATTTCAGGTTTGCCGGAGTCGAAGGAATCGTAGATGTCAAAGACGCCATTCATTTTTGCCAATTTTTCTTTCAGTCGTTGTGCCGCGATTTGTAGTTCCGCGAGGTTTTCGCTTTCGAGGTTAACGGTGAGATCACCTCCTGGAGGGCCAGCTTTAGCCGAGTAGGAGAGTGAGCGAGCTCCGGCGATTGGGCCGACGCGTTTACGCCATTCCTTGACGATGTCTGGAGTGCTGAGATCGCGTTTACTAGATGGTAGAAGTTCAGCAACGACTGATGATTTGTTGTTGGTGCTGGCAGATATTTGGACGTTGATGAACGGGTTTTTACCAGTTGTTGCCTTGTAGTGTTCGCCCAAGGCAATGGCTGTCTCAGCAATGTGGTTGGCATTTTCATGGAGGTAGTCGACCGATTGGCCTTGTTCTAGCTCGATGTTAACGGAAACAAAATCGTTATAGATGTTTGGGAAGAAGACGAAGCGGACCTTACCCGCAGGCACCATTGCTCCAACGACGACAAGAAGGCCAATGAAAAACGCAATGACAGCGTAACGCCATGGAATCATCCATTTTATTGAAGGAGTGAGCACATTCTGGACGAACCACTTGAGACCTTTGTTGATGCCGCCTTGGATTTTACTCCAGAAGCGTGAGATTGGATTGCTGGGCTTGCGGTGAACATTGAGGTGTGCCAAGTGGGAAGGGAGAATGAGCTTGGACTCGACCAAAGAGAAGATAAGGCAGAAAATAACCACTGTGGCAATTTGCCCAAAGACATTTCCCATTCCTCCACTTATTTGTGTTAAGGGAGCAAATGCTGCGATGGTGGTGATGACACCGAATGTGGCTGGGATGACGACCTTACTGACACCCCGAACGGTTGAGCGGATTGATTCTTGTTGCGACTCATCGTGCTCGCGTTCTTCTTTTTCTGAATAGATACTCTCACCAATGACAATGGCGTCATCGACCACGATTCCTAAGACGACTAGGAAGCCAAAGGCAGAAATCAGGTTGACCGATAAGTCGACACCAGGAAGAGGGAATAAAGTGAGGGCTCCGGCGAAGGAAATAGGAATTCCTACAGCTACCCAAAGAGCTAGTCGGAAGTTGAGGAAAAGGGTGAGAGTGATGAGCACAAGTAAACAACCAGTGAGACCATTTGATGACAGTAGGTGGAGTCGATTCCGCACATTGTTAGAACCGTCGAGCCAACCATTGAGTTTGACTCCAGGTGGAAGATCTGAGAAGTTTTTTACAACCTTCTGAGCTTCATCTACAGCTTTGATGATGTCCTCATTTCCCTGAGTGACGACATTCAGGCTCACCGTGGCTTTGCCATTGTAGCGGTTGAGAAATTTTTGATCGATAAAGCCATCGATGACAGTGGCTACATCTTTGACGAGAATGCGCGTGCCGTCTGAGCTGGTGCGCAGAACGATCTTTTCAAATTCTTTTTTGGTGTAAGCTTGGTTTCGGATGCGAAGTGAAATCTCGCCCCGCGAGGTTTTGACGGCGCCGCCAGAGAGGTCGATCGAGTTCTGTTGGATCCCTTTGGCGACCTCATCGAAGGTCATGCCATAGAGCAATAGTTTGTCTTCGGATAGTTCGATGGAGATTTCGTAGTCGCGTGAGCCATAGGTTTTGATACGAGAAATCGACGGTTGGCGAAGCAGTTCATCTTTGACCTTACGTGCGGTTTCTTTAAGCACGGATTCAGGTTGGTCACCGGTGATCTCGATCCAGAGCACTTGTTTGGAGCGTCTTGTTTCCGTTATTACAGGTTTTTCGGCCTGATCAGGAAGGTTCTGGATGGCGTCGACCTGCACCTTGATGTCATTGAGTAGCTTTGAAACATCATAGTTCTCGGTTGCACGGACGATGATCGAGGCTCGGTTTTCAGAACTAGTCGAGCGAATGCTATCGATGCCATCAACACTTTCTAAGGATTCCTCAATTTTCACAGTGACCCCGCGTTCGACATCTTCAGGGTTACCGCCCCGGATGGGGACACTGATGGTGACCTTGTCTGCAGCGAAGGACGGGAAGCCCTCTTTACGCACCGTGAAAGCCGTGTAAATGCCCGCTACCAGAATTGAGATCATCAAAATGTTTGCCACGACTGAGTTCGAGGCAAACCAAGTGACGATCTTATGCTTATCTGTGATAGAATCCCTCATGTTCGATCGCTACTGTTTGATTGAAGGTTTCATCTTTGGCTTCTTCGCTGGTTGTTCTCCTTTGATACGAACTTCCATGTTGTCGATGAAGCTGGTGAGCGGACGGGTGATGACTTTGATTTTTTGGTCATCAGACTCAAGCGTGCAGTAACTGACTCCCTCTTTGCTGTATATGCGCTTGGCCTTGACTTTCTTCAGCGTCGATTTTTTTGATGTTTCATCTTGCTGCACCGTCCAAACAAATTGGTCGTTGATGAGAGCACTCTCAGGAAGGGCAAAGGCATTGGGGATGTCGCTTGATGGAATGTGAGCCGTTACGAAAGTTCCTATCGCAAGGCGTTCCGCTGGGTTCTCGCTGTACGGTGAATTGACTTCGGCAATCGAGTAACTGACTTGGTTCTTCGGATCTACGGATGGATCGAGGCGGGTTATGGTGGCCTTCCAGCTGCTATCGGGACGTTGCGGGTCGAGCAAGGTAATATCGATTGGAAGTTGTTTGCCGATGAGTCTAATTTTTTGTGTGGCTGTTAGCGGGATGCGAACCTCGGCTTTGTCAGTAGAGGCCATTTCGCCGATGGTTGTTTGTGGTGAGACAAAGCGACCAGAAGTGGTCTTCCTGCTGAGCACGACACCATCGAATGGAGCTTTGATGGTGGTGCGGTTGAGGTCGAGACGTGCTTTTTTGACAGCTTCGTGCGCTGATTGTAATTTAGCTTCGGCTGCGACGAGTTGTGGTTTACGCAGCACGAAGTCACTGGCCTTATCGATGTCACGGCCTGAGAGCATCCAGTCATCTTTGGCTTGCTGAGAACGGACATTTTCTTCAGCGAGGACTTGCTCGGCTGACGCAACGGACGCGAGTTGGTTGGCTAAAATTGTTTTGAAGTCAGATTGTTCTATTTGAGCGATGACCGTTCCTTTTTTGACGAGGTTACCGACGCGGAATGTATCATTGAGTTCTGTGATGCGTCCTGATACCTGTGAGGCAATAACACTCTCGTCGTAGACCTTGATGGTGCCGAAGGATTCGACTTTGGTTGCATGAGTTTTACGCAGGAAGGTATCCGCTTCTACATAGGGCATGGCAACCTTGGCTTGTTTTCCCTCTGTTGGTGGTTTGCCTTTGATGAGTTTGTAAGCAAGAAGCAAAGCAGAACCAATTAATAAAATGGCGACTAAGATTTGAAGAATGAGTTTGAAAAAAGCCTTCATGATAAGTGTGTGAAAATTGGATGACTAGAGACTGGTGCCGACTGCTAATGCGAGCTGGATGCGATTGTTGATACGGTTGGCCTTGATGGTGATCAAGCGTTCTTGCGTGTTGAACTTACGGCGTTGAGTTTCGAGCAAGTCGATAATTTCAATGAGGCCATTTTCGTAGCGGCGTTGGACACGTTTTTCGGCTTCGATCGACGCATTTAGTGCTTTTTGAGTGCTGAGTTCTTGTTGCTGCAACTTTGATTCAGAACCAAGGGCGTCTTCGACCTCTTGCAGGGCAGTGAGGACAGTGGATTGATAGGAATAGAGTAATTCGCGAGCTTGTTCTTGTTGGATGGCGATCTCGATTTTGCGTTTACCTGCGTCGAAGATAGGGCTGCTGAGATTTGCAAGAATTGACCAGCTGTTAAAACTACTACTCGCTAGGTCTTTGAGAATATTGCTCTGTTGTCCAAGCGATGAGGTGAGAGCGAAGGTGGGAAAAAGTTCTTTGTGAGCTAGTGTGACTTCTAGGTCTGCTGAGAGAATACGTTGGTAGGCCGCTTGGATGTCTGGTCGCTTGAGTAGAAGTGTTGATGGAGCACCAGCTTTAACGGTTCTATCAAGTCGTGGCCAAGTGGTGGCATTGAGTTTTGATGATGGATAGGAGCCTAGTAAAAACGAGAGGCGTCGCGATGCTTGGTCGCGTTGGTCGCTGCGTTGAGCGATTTCTGATTGGGTGCTTTCTACATCAGCTTTGGCGAGGTTGAGGTCGCCTAGGTTTCCCGTGCCATTTTCGAACTTGCGGTCGACCAACTGGTAGGATTTTTTAAAACTTGCTAGTCGTTGATTAGAGAGTTCGATGAGCTTGTTGGCTTGGACCAAATTAGTCCACGCAAGCATAACCTGAGCTGCGAGTGATTGCTGGGCAGCTTTGTGGTTGTATTTTTGTAGGGCGAGGGTGGAACTGGTCAAGGTGACTTGCGTTTCGATCTTTTTCCAGACGTCGACTTCCCAGCGAGCGTCGGCACTGATGTTATAGCGGCCGCTGCTGTTGCCAGAGTTCCCCGTGCGTCCAATACCAGATGTGGCATTGATGGTGGGGAGGAGAGCTGTTTTAGATTTTTTAAGTGTCAGTTCAGCTTGGCGGATGCGTGAGGCACTGGCTTTGATGGATGGGTTTTGCTGAAGAGCAATGGAAACCGACTTTGAGAGATCTGGTGATTTGAACAAATGGAGTAGTGATTTACTAATATCCGGTGATGGGACGGAGCCATTTTCGTAGGATTGCGGTAGCTTCATCTTGCCACTGGCATCGCCGACTGTGGCGGAAGGGGATGGAGAGCAGGCTGCAAGGAGTAAACTCAGGCAAGCTGTTGAGATGGTGAGACGTGTGTACATCGGATGAGGAAATCTGCTTCTTGTAACCACTAGTGAACGCATTTGTTTTAAATTAGAAATGAATAGTGAGAAGTGTAAAGTGTCCTGCATTCTAGGAAATTCGTTGGCGCAGTGATGTATTTGCCATTCTCACCAGATCTTTGTTCAGATTCCTTCTCAAAAGTGGATATAGTTGTAAGCTCTTGTAGTGATTTGTCTAAGAATAATTAAAAGAGGGTGTTTAAAGCATCTAGTCGCCAATGACAAGGTAGTGACAGAGGATACTGAATTACCCCCGCGTTTTAAAATCGCCTTAACGGAGGAACAATATAGCTCTGGGCTGATTTCTAAGATTGCAGATGAGTCGCAGTTATGAACTGCCATTGTGGCATGACACTTAAGCTATGCCATCAAGGTAGCCTGTGGAATGAGGAGGAGTCGGAGCGCCGATCTTAGTGTAGGCTGATGGCAGAGCGATGCGACCACGAGGGGTTCTTTTTAGGAAGCCCTGCATGATGAGGAAGGGCTCGTGCACTTCTTCTAAGGTCGATGCATCTTCACCCACTGCTACAGCGATGGTGGATAGACCTACTGGCCCGCCGTTGAATTTGTAGATAGCAGCTTCGAGGATACGAATATCCATTTCGTCGAGGCCGTCTTGGTCGATTTCAATCATTGCCAAGGCGGCGGATGCTGTTTCCTGGTTGATGACTCCATCGGACTTTACCTGAGCGTAGTCACGGACCCAGCGCAGTAAGTTGTTGGCGATACGTGGAGTTCCACGTGAACGGGAAGCGATCTCTCTAGCTCCATCGGCTTGTATTTCTAGATCTAAGAGACCGGCAGAACGTAGGATGATGTGGCTTAGGTCATCGATGTTGTAGTAATCGAGTCGGTTGAGGAGCCCAAAGCGTGAGCGTAGTGGAGCGGTCAGCATGCCTGATCGGGTAGTGGCACCGACGAGTGTGAACTTTGGTAAGTTGAGCTGGATGGATCTAGCGGACGGGCCGGAGTCGATGATGATATCTAGTCGGTAGTCTTCCATGGCAGGGTAGAGGTATTCCTCGATTGCTGGGTGGAGGCGGTGGATTTCATCGATAAACAGGATGTCGCCACGTTGGATGTTAGTGAGGATACCCGCTAGGTCACCTGCTTTTTCGATCTGTGGACCTGAGGTGGTGTGTAGTGTGGATCCTGTGGCGTTGGCGATGATGTTGGCGAGCGTGGTCTTGCCAAGTCCAGGAGGTCCAGATAGCAGGATGTGTTCGAGAACGTCATCGCGTTGTTGGGCAGCTTCTACCATCAGCATAAGGCGGTCAGTGACCTTTTTTTGCCCCTGAAATTCTGAAAATGCAGGAGGTCGCAATGATTGGTCATTTGCGTCATCTGGGGTGCCTTTGCTTTGCTGATAAGATTCTTCCATCTAGATGCACTGTAATCGCGGGCTTTGAGTTTGGTCAAGTTGAGTTTGGTCAAGTTGCGTTTCCTTGTTAGCGATTTATTGATTTTGGGTTGGCAAATACTAGGATCGTGCTTAGCGTTGTCTTACGACTATGAAGTGTGAATTTTGTGATAATGATGCTTCCATTCACTTGAAGCAAGTGCTGGAGGAAGAGGCATTGGAAATGCATCTGTGTGAACAATGTGCCGAGGAACGTGGGATCACTGATCCTGAGGGCTTTTCGTTGACCAATTTACTAGGTGGAATTGAGGATAAAGTGAAGCTCCCTGAGCTGAAGGATGTCCCAAGCTGTGCTCACTGCGGTTTTAGTTTCCAAGATTTAAAGAAAGTGGGCCGTTTAGGCTGTTCTCGATGTTATAAGGTGTTCTCCGCTGAAGTGATGGGGATGCTTTCTAGCATGCATAGAGGGACTATGCATAAGGGTAAAAAGCCACATGGGATGTTTGATGCGATGGAAAAACAAGCTGCAGTGGATGCTGCACGTGAAAAATTAGAGCTGGCTATTACGAAGGAGGACTTCGAATTAGCTGCGAATTTACGCGACCAGATCAAGCAACTTAAAAAGCAGGAGGTTGTTAACAAATGATGCGATTTGCGACATTGATGAAGCATCCAGCAGATTGGATGGCTCCTAAATCAGTCGATAATTCGATTGTGGTGACCAGCCGAATTCGTCTGGCTCGAAATATTCGTGACGCTCATTTTCCTGGGTGGGCGCGTAAAGCTGATCGTTTGAAGATTCACCAGCAGATCCGTGAGGCAGTCGATGTGTTACCAGTGATGAAGAACGGGTTTGTGCATGAGCTGAGTGAACTTGAGCAACTGCAGAAGCAGGTGCTGGTAGAGAGGCACTTGATCAGCCGAGAGCAAGCAGCGCGCAATGATGGAGCTTCAGCGGTAATCGATCGTCGTCAACGACTTAGCTTGATGGTTAACGAGGAAGATCACCTTCGGATGCAATCGATTTGTGCGGGGCTAGATCTTAAGAAAGCCTATGGGTTACTAGATAATGTGGACGTTGAATTAGAAAAATCGCTACCATTTGCTTACGATCAAGATTTAGGTTATTTGACAGCTTGTCCAACTAATTTGGGGACGGGGATGCGTGCATCAGCGATGCTCCATTTACCAGCACTGGTGTTAGGTGACCAGATTCAGCAAGTGCTTCAAGCTGTAACTAAGATAGGATTGGCAGTTCGCGGTCTCTTTGGTGAAGGCACCGAGTCGCTCGGGCATTTATTTCAGATTTCTAACCAATCTACCCTTGGCGAAAGCGAATTGGAGATCATCGAACGTCTAAATCGCGTGCTGAAGCAGGTGATGAACCACGAGCTCAATGCTCGTGAAAAGATGCTAGAAGACGAGCAGGTTTATCTTTCTGATAAGGTAGGACGTGCGTTTGGATTACTCAAGCACGCGCAGATTATTGACTCAAAAGAGGCGTTTAATGAGCTTTCTTTGGTACGCTTAGGCGCATCTTTAGGCTTTTTTGACAGCGAAGTGATGGCGAAGTGTGATTCTTGGCTGATGGATATTCAGCCAGCTCATTTGCAGTTACACGCTAAGAAAGAACTAGATGCAGAGGAGCGAGATTGCATCAGAGCGGAAATTCTGAGAGAGAGGTTGCATTCTCTTGATTCACCGCTTAATAGTGTTGAAATACAGAATTTTAACGGAGATGAGGACTCCCCAAACCTTATTTAGCAAATATGAATAATTTTACTCCTAGAGCCCAGCAGGTTCTTGCGTTAAGTCGCAAGGAAGCCGAACGCTTCAATCACAACTATGTTGGGACAGAGCACCTCCTCCTTGGACTCATCAAATTGGGTCAAGGCGTGGCAGTGAATGTGCTCGAACGAATGGGCTTAGATCTCGAATCTGTGCGTATCGAAGTTGAAAAACAGGTGGGCTCAGGTCCAGAAGCGAACATGTCAGGGAATATTCCATACACACCACGTGTGAAGAAGGTATTGGCCTTGGCGAATAAAGAAGCTCAGCACCTTAACCATTCGTATGTTGGCACCGAGCACCTATTACTTGGCTTACTTCGTGAAGGGGATGGTGTCGCTGCACGTGTGCTGCAGAGTCTCGATGTTGATATTGCACGAACTCGACAGGAGGTGTTGGCTGAGATTGATCCCAATTTTTCTCCTGAAGACGACGATGACGATGACGAATTCGAAATAGAAGATGAACCAAACGAAGGAGCGTCATCAGATGCTAAAGGTGGTAAGACACCGGCTCTCAAAGCATTTGGTCGTGATTTGACCAAAATGGCAAAAGATGGCGAGCTTGACCCAGTTATCGGACGTGAGTCTGAAATCGAGCGCGTTATCCAAATTCTATGTCGTCGCACCAAGAATAACCCGGTTTTAGTGGGTGAAGCGGGTGTTGGTAAAACAGCTATTATCGAAGGCTTGGCCCAAGAAATTATTATTGGAAATGTTCCGGAGATTCTGCGCGGTAAACGCGTGGTGACACTTGATCTAGCATTGATGGTGGCAGGCACAAAGTATCGTGGTCAGTTCGAAGAACGTATCAAAGCGGTGATGGATGAAATCAAGAAGGTGGGTAACGTGATTCTCTTTATTGATGAAATCCACACCATCGTTGGAGCTGGTTCAGCTGAAGGAGCAATGGATGCTTCTAATATTCTTAAGCCGGCATTGAGCCGTTCTGAGCTTCAGTGCCTGGGTGCTACAACGATTAATGAATATCGTAAGCACATCGAAAAAGATTCAGCATTAGAGCGTCGTTTTCAACAAGTCAAAGTGGATGAGCCATCTCCAGAAGATGCGGTTCTTATTCTTCAGGGACTGCGTGAAAAATACGAATCTCACCACAAAGTGAAATACACTGATGAGGCTCTTCAGGAAGCTGTAAATCTTTCTGCTCGCTACCTCACTGGTCGTTTCCTTCCGGATAAGGCCATTGATGTGATCGATGAAGCTGGTTCACGAGTGCGTATCGCACAGATGACACGTCCACCATCACTCAAGGAGATTGAGTTGGGTATTGAAGAAATTAATGCTGAAAAGGTGGCTGCTATTGCGGATCAAAATTTTGAAGCTGCTGCATCTCTCCGAGATAAGGAGAAGAAGGCAAAGGCTGACCTTGAAGAGATGATCAAGACTTGGAAAGCTGAGAGTGAAGAAACATATGTTGAATGTAGTGCTGATGAAATCATGGAAGTGGTTTCAAAATGGACTGGCGTTCCTCTCCAACGCATGGAGAAGAAGGAAGCTGAAAAGCTTCTGAATATGGAGAATGATATGAAAGAGCGAGTGATCGGGCAGGATAATGCCGTTACCGCGATTTCTAAGGCTTTACGTCGTTCACGTGCAGATCTTAAAGATCCTCGCAGACCGATTGGTTCATTCTTATTCCTCGGCCCAACTGGTGTTGGTAAGACTTACCTTGCTCGGAACTTGGCTGAGTTCATGTTTGGTGATCAAGACTCTCTCATTCAGATTGATATGTCTGAATATATGGAGAAGTTCTCGACAAGTCGTTTGATCGGCTCGCCTCCTGGCTACGTTGGCTATGATGAAGGTGGACAACTTACTGAAGCTGTAAGACGTCGTCCCTATTCAGTGATTCTTTTTGATGAAGTTGAAAAGGCACACCCAGATGTATTGACACTTCTTCTCCAGATTCTTGAAGAGGGAGTGGTGACGGATAGCTTCGGTCGTAAGATCGACTTCCGTAACACTATTATCATCTTAACGTCTAACGTTGGTGCCTCTACTATCAAAAAGCAAACTTCACTTGGATTCAATGCAATGAACTCAGACGAAGCTGACTATGACGGTATGAGAGAGAAAATTCTTGAGGAATCGAAGAAGTTTTTCCGTCCTGAGTTCTTGAACCGTTTGGATGAGCTTGTGGTATTCCACACACTTGAGAAGCCCGAGCTTGAAGTGATTGTAGATCTAGAATGCCAGAAATTATTCAAGCGTCTCGAAGACCGTGGTATCAAACTGAAAATGGAGGCGACTGCACGTAGTCTCATCATTGATAAAGGTTACGATCCTGCCTATGGAGCACGTCCGATGCGTCGTGCAGTTGAGCGTTACCTTGAAGATCCGCTTGCTGAAGCATTGCTCTCTGGTGATATTAAAGAAGGCGATACTGTGCGCGTGACATGCGGCAAGGGCAAGGAAGTGTTGACCTTCAAGCCCATTGTTAAAAAGAAGTCTTCTGGCACTGCCAAAAAGTAGATGACACAACTTTCAAAAGGGGCGGCAATGTGCCGCCTCTTTTTTGCTTTGTATGATTAGTTTTATACGTTAAATATTTGCATGCCAATAGTGGTCAAATGGTCAGCGGACTCAATTTCTGGAACTAAAAAGCCTGCCAACGATGATGCGTGGTTGGTTTTTGCAGCAGGTGCGGATAAAAGTGTGCGTTGTGATGCTGAGGGAGAACATGACCTGAGGAGTAACGACTTGGTGATTGCTGTCTCAGATGGAATGGGCGGTGGGCAAGCTGGCGACTTAGCTTCACGCTTGTTATTAACCCAACTGTCACAAATCATTCCTAAGACAATTCGCCTCTCTGCGTCAGGGTTTAATCCAGACTACTTAGAGCAATTAGAGGAGGCACTTCATGCGATTCATACTTCGATTAATCATCACGGGGCTGCGGATCAGGAGTTGAAAGGGATGGCGGCGACTATTACCTTGGCGTGGTTTACTCCCGAAAATATTTATGTTGGTCACGTAGGTGACTCGAGGCTTTATCGTCATAGGGATGGTGAGACGCAGCAACTGACTGAGGATCACGCTTACGCGTGGAGAAAATTTAACAAAGGTGAAATATCTGAAATGCAGTATCGTATGCATCCTAAGCGTTCGGTACTTAATGAAGTGATGGGTGGAGGGCATCGTAAATTACGTCCTTCGGTGATGGCAATTCCCTATATTATGGGGGATCGCTTCATGTTGTGTTCAGACGGAATCATTGATGGGATGTCTCAACGTAGAATCCATGCTCAATTAAGTCAGAACGAAGACTCGACAAAAGCGACCTTAAACTCTCTTATATCCACAGCAGTAAATAACAGTGGCTATGACGACACCACTTGCATCGTTTTCGATGTGAGATAAAATTTTGATTAGTTGGCATGTAACATGCTCTAATCGCACGGAATAGCTATGCTATTAACACATCACAATAAAACTAAAAACAACTATGGCTAAATACAGACTAGACTACATCTGGCTCGACGGTTACACACCAGTTGCTAACCTTCGCACAAAGTGCATGATGCGTGAATTCGACGAATTCCCAACACTTGATCAACTTCCTGAATGGGGCTTTGATGGTTCATCAACCCAGCAAGCTGACGGTCGTGACTCTGACTGTGTTCTTAAGCCAGTTGCTCTTTACCCTGATGGCACACGCGAAGACGGCATTCTTGTAATGTGTGAAGTTATGCTTCCTGATGGCTCAGCGCACCCATCAAACGCACGTGCTACTATCTCTGATGATGAAGGCACTTGGTTTGGTTACGAGCAAGAGTACTTCCTCATGGAAGACGGTGTGCCACTCGGTTTCCCGAAGGGCGGATATCCTAACCCACAAGGTGAATACTACTGTGGTGTTGGTTTTAAGAACATCGGTAACATCGCTCGTGAAATCACAGACATCCACCTTGACCTCTGCCTCTACGCAGGAATCAACCACGAAGGAATCAACGCAGAAGTTGCAAAGGGCCAGTGGGAATTTCAGGTATTCGGTAAGGGATCAAAAACAGCTGCTGACCAAATCTGGGTAGCTCGCTTCCTTCTTCTCCGTCTTTGTGAAGAGTATGCTGTTGACGTTGAGTGGCACTGTAAGCCTATCACAGGTGACTGGAACGGTTCAGGCATGCACTGTAACTTCTCTACTGAATACATGCGTGAAACAGGCGGTAAGGAATACTTCCTCAAACTCATGGACGCTTTCGAAGAGTTCACTGAAGAGCACATTGCTGTTTACGGACCTGAAAACGAACTTCGCCTCACAGGACTTCACGAGACACAGTCAATCGACAAGTTCTCATGGGGTATTGCTGACCGTGGTGCATCAGTCCGTGTTCCACATGGCTTCGTGAAAGATGACGCATACAAGGGTTACCTTGAAGATCGTCGTCCTAACTCACAGGGTTGCCCATACAAGATTTCATCACGCGTGATTCAGACGATCCAGTCAGTTCCAACTGCGTAATTGCTATTGTATCAAATTTTTTAAAGAGCTAGTCCTTAAGGACTAGCTCTTTTTGTGTCTGCTTGTCCAGTTTCAGATTTAGTGAGCTTACAATTCTAGTGAATTAAAGGGAATTACGGCTTTTACTCTTGTATAGGGTAGGGGTATCAGTGCACCGTTCTGATGAACTATGGTGGCAAAAATCGTAATAGCTTACGTCCTTGGACTGATCGCACTACTCGCACAGGAGCAAGACTCGCGTGAGAAGCTCGTGGAGCAATGGATGAAGACAGAACTTCAGGTTTCTAAGGAAGCTGCGGCATGGAATGTGGACAAGGCTCATACCCAGACATTACTTCGTTTGTATAAGAAAGAGCTGGAGTTGTTAAATGATGAATTAGATAAAGTTGGGGAAGTTGGCAAAAGTGTCGATCAAGCTTCAAAGGAGCTAAAATCATCACTGGCTGTATCTGAGTCCACTCGGAAGAAAGTGATTGAGTATGTGGTTAAGCTAAGCTCACGGGTTCTCACCATCAGCAAACATTTCCCTGGACCCTTACAAGATCAACTTGTTACTGAACTTGGATTACTGGTAAACCCTGTCACCAACGAGAATGTCCGTGAGGCATTACGTTCGACTATTAAAGTGCTTCAGGAAGCTGAGCGATTTGATCGTGTCTTTAATGTCCAGCCAAGTCAGGCACTAGTGATCAATGGCGAAAAGTATCGGGCTAAGGTGATGTATTTTGGACTCAGTATGGCGGTGTATAAAGCTGGTGGAAATTATGGTGTAGGCAAGCCAACGGCAAATGGTTGGGAGTGGAGCGAAACTAAGGAACTGAATAAGCAAATTGAAACCTGCTTTGCGGTGCAAGAAAAACAGACTCCATCGAAGCTGTTTAAACTTTCTCTGCAGGTGAAGGAGGTTAAGCCGTAATGAAATATTTCTTATTATTAGGAATGTTGTCAATCAGTTCAGTGCTGGCACAGGGTGAGATTGATGCTGGAATTCAGAAAGATTTAAAAACGGCCCAAACAAAGCTTACCGAGCAACGCGAAAAAACAGCCGAGGAGAAGGTAAAGATTTCTACAGAGCTAACGGAAATGCAACAAGAGCTACTGTTGAAGCGCCGTCAGGCAGATATTTCAAGACGATCTACATCGGATAACGAAGCAAGTTTAAGGGAACTCAAGAATAGAGAATTTAGTTCGAGTTCAGAGGTGAGTAAGCTTAGCGAAATGTTACGCACCTATGGTATTCAACATCACACCAAGCTACTGCCAGGAGAGAAGGTGGATAGTCGACTAGATTCAGCTTTTGCTCAAGAAACTGACCAGAATGCTTCGTTGTTGAAACGCCTTACTATGCTCGATGCGGGGCTAGACCGCATAGAACGCCAGCTTGGCGGAGCTATTGTCGAGGGCAATGCAACAGCAACTGATGGTAAGGTCGTCGAGGGAAAGATCGCAGTGTTTGGACCACTCATGTGGTTTTCATCAACTGATCAAGTTGTAGCAGGAAGCTATCATGTGAATAAGAATAAAGTAGCCCACCTCAATACGAAGGATGCGGAAGCCGCCAAGCAAGTGGTGGCTGGGCAAGAAGCTATACTAGATGTCGACATCACTGGAGGCAAGGCGATGGCCTTAGCTTCTATTGACCACTCACTGGTGGCCTTGATTCAAAAAGGTGGAGCCTGGGTGTATCCGATCATGGGTCTAGCTTTGTTAGCTCTAATTTGTGCAGTGATAAAAATGATTCAATTGATAGGGATCAAGCAACCCCGTAAGGGATGGGCTGATCAAGTTGCTGAACTTTACTTGGCGGGAGATGTAGAAGCTGCAGTTGAATTAGCGGGCGAGGTGAAGCATCCGGTGGCGGTTATCATGCCAAGATGTATTCAAGCAGTCTCGACCAGTGTGGAGGTTGCAGAAGAAGTGCTTTATGAGCAAATGATTGGTGTGCGCGACAAGCTACGCTCATGGTTACCCTTCATTGCTATTACCGCGGCGACAGCACCATTACTTGGTCTACTCGGCACGGTCTCAGGACTGATTAGAACATTCAGTGTCATCACCGTTGAAGGAACGGGTGAAGCCCAGTCGATTTCCGGTGGTATTTCTGAGGCATTGATCACTACATTGTTTGGACTTTCTGTGGCTATCCCCGCATTCATGTTGCATGCCTTGCTATCGAGAAAATCAAAGGGAGTTGAGCAATCTACGGAACGTGTTGTGCTCGGCTTTCTCAACGAGGTAAGAAAAAAGAAATAGGGTGATGAATGATGTTTGGCAACAATTCTGGATCGAGACCAAGGCTGTGATGCAGCATGGTGGTATCGTTCTGTGGTGTATGCTAGGTCTCGCTGTCGTCTTGTATAGTGTTCTTGCCTCTACATGGCTTGGCTTGTTCCAAGTGAAGAAAGAGATTGGTGAGCTTGATCAGTCGATTGAGAATAAAAATGACGTCCAAGGTGTGATTGCTGATGTGGAACTATTTGAGCTCGACCGTCTCGCGTGGGTGGAGCGACGTCTTCCGATGTTGTTGGTGATGATAGCCATAGCACCATTAGCTGGATTATTAGGAACGGTGGTAGGGATGTTAAATACTTTTTCTGGAATGGCCTCACAGTCGGCAGCGAAACCAATCGACAGTATTTCGTCTGGAATTTCTCAAGCATTGGTGACGACGCAGGCAGGTTTGTTCATGGCTATTCCAGCAGCCTTGTTATTTGTGTTGTTGAAGAGTCGACTCGCTCAGGTCCATGGTAAGCTAGAACAATACGCTTCACAGAAAGTGATTCAGTTGAAAGGGGGGCAGTCATGAGATATTCTCGACGCTACCGTGACTCCGAATCGGATGAGGTTCAGATTGATATCTCACCATTGATTGATATTGTGTTTATTTTGGTGATCTTCTTTGTGGTGACGACCGTGTTTAATAAAGAAGCTGGCGTTGATGTTGCAAAGCCACCAAAGGTTGCGACGACTAAGGCACTACAGAGCGACTCCGTGATGCTCGCACTCACGGAGAGTGGGGAGGTTTATTATGGAGGCCAACAAATTGGCTTTGATGGAATTGAGTCAGTGGTAGCAGCTGTGCAAGACGGAGGTGATCCTGTGCCGGTCGTGCTGATTTGTGATCGTAATGCAAACGCAGAAAACATCACCAAGGTCATCAATGCCGCTACTTTGGCAAATGCAAAATCAGTTTCGATAGCCACTCAAAAATAATCATGCTCATTCGTTCATCCATTATCGGCATTGCCTTCACCCTCGTTCTGGTTGCGGTGTTAGGTAGTGCTCGTTTATTGAATAGCGAAGTAGAGGTGAAGCACCTGACCCTTTCTGAAGTAGAGGTAGTCACGCTCACTGCTCCACCTGCACCACCGGAGTTTACTGAACCAGAGCCCGAGCCACTAGCTGATGACACACCGCCTCCACCATCGGCTCCTGCACTGGAGTTGCCGATGGATGTGCCATCATTGAAGACACCCATTATAGCTATCTCTCCACGCACTGTTTCGCTGAGCACCCCATTACAAAGTTTTCACACCGATCGAGCACCTGCGCAAATTCCAGTTCCATCCAATCCTTTCAAAGTCCCAGTGAAACCAATCGGTAACACTCAGAGTCCTAAAAATCCGGTGTCGCCCAATGTCAGTCCCAAGGCGCGTTACTCACCGCGTGACTTAGATAAACTTCCAAAGGAAAGAAGCAAAGGGAAGTTTGTGTGGCCACCAAGAGCAAGGGGCAGACAAGGGGTGGTGAAGTTACTGATAGAAATTGACACCTCTGGCCGAGTGCGTGCCATTCGCGTTATTTCTTCGACCAATTCAGCTCTCAATGCTGCTGCCATGAAGGTGGCATCCGCTAGCCGCTTCACAGTGCCTACATACAAAGGTAAGCCAGTGAAAACTCAGTTCACCTATTCGTATAGACTCAACAAACCTCGCTAATGAAATCGTATTTATCCATTGCCCTCGTTTGCCTGACTGGAGTTCTTCATGCTGCTGAGCCTTTACCTGTGTCGAAAGACTATTGGAAGAGCGATAGCTTTTTGAAGGAGTTCAATGGCTCCTATAGAGTCAATGCCAACATCGAACCAGTTTTGTCGGGTGAGGTG
This sequence comes from Vicinamibacteria bacterium, assembly GCA_964194815.1. GTDB lineage: Bacteria > Verrucomicrobiota > Verrucomicrobiia > Verrucomicrobiales > Akkermansiaceae > Rubritalea. The sequence goes on from CAXMOB010000031.1 coordinate 20,310, forward strand.
CGTGCTGAGTTAGTGGCGATGCAAAAATTGATGGCAGCTGGTAAACGTAAAGACGTGATCAAGCAACTTATAGCGAGTACACATTTCAAAGGATCTGCTGCACTCCAGTTCAACTATGCGAATGTGTTGAGTGAGGAAGGGGAGTTGGATAAGGCAATTTTAGCTTATCTTGAAGCGATCAAGTTAATGCCTTCATTTCGTCGTGCTCACCAAAACCTAGCCTATGCCTATGTTCGAAAGGATGCCTATGACTTGGCGTTCCCACACTTAGTGAAGACGGTGAAATTAGGTGGCAATGATGGCTCTGTGTTGGGTTTGTTAGGTTATTGTTATCAGCAGAAAAATCAACAACAGGCAGCACTGCAAGCGTTTAGGAATGCTCAGCTGACACAAGCAGAGGTGAAAGACTGGAAGATTGGAGTGGCTCATTGTCTTCATCAATTGGGGCGTAGTAAAGAAGCCTTGGTGCAGTATGGTGAATTGGCCAAAGCTGAGCCAAAGGAAAAAAGCTACCAGATGCAAATGGTGAGCTTGCTACTCGATCTAGGGGAGACTCAAAAAGCGGCGGTGAAGTTAGATGTGGTGCGGCGCGTGCACGGTATTGATACCGACAACGAATTGTTGCTTGGCACCTTGCATTTGAGTGAAGGCAATATTGAGTTGGGGGCGATTACCTTGAAGCGGGTGATCAAGGGGAAGGAACTTAAAGAGTATAAATCTGTATTCAATGCAGTGCGATACACCATTGATCTATCGCAAGATACCTTGGCTACCGAATTACTTGCACTTGTTCCTAGAGATAAAGTTTCTAAGAAGCAGCAGGTGCGTGGTGAAAGAATGAAAGCCGAGCTAGGCCTACGTGCTGGTGGCCCAAGAACTGAGCATGCTGTAAAGGTGTTACGTAAGCTGATTAAGCAAAATCCAATGGACGGTCATTCGCTATACCTACTGGCCCAAGTTTCCGTTAATGGTAAGAAATATCAAGAAGCATTGCTGCTCTTCGATCAAGCTATTGTCACGGAAGGAAATTACGGCCATCGTGCTTTATTGGAGAAATCACAGGTCTTGGTTGAATTGAAACGTTATACCGAAGCGATTCGTTCGCTAAAGGATTATCTCGAAGTGACGGAAGATGCTCGCGTTCGGGAATACCTCGTTGCGGTGCAAGGACTGAGCAAGGCTAGCCGATAAACAAAAAAATGCACTACCAGTCTGGACGAGTGGTGCGTTAAAAAATGTTTGTGAGCTATCTATTTCTTGCCGAGGTCAGAAAGCTTTTTTTGTGGTCCTTTTTTGATGAACTTGCCGTAGCTTTCTTTACGTATTTTAATATACTTTTTGCCCTCTTTCCAAAGTGGAGGAATATGGCCTTTTTCCCATGCGTTGATCAGATCGGTGAGTCTTGTCACGGTTTCAGGATCTGATTTAGCCAAGTTCTTTGTTTCACCAAGGTTCTTACCGAGGTCAAAGAGCATAGGATCAAGTCCTTCTGAGAGAATGAGTTTCCAGTCGCCTTGGCGGACAGCTTTGGCTTCAAGTTTTTTCCAGAATAAAATGTCGTGCGGAGCTGCAGCATCTTCGCCAGTGAGGTGTGGCCAAATGTTAATTCCATCGAATGGCTTTTTGGGTTTTGTGTCACCGCCTGCGAGAGCTAAGCTGGTAGGAAAAATGTCCATTGCTGAGGTGAGCTCTGAGTAGACCTTCGCTGTCTTGACCTGAGCTGGCCATGAGAACACGAAGGGAACGCGTTGGCCGCCTTCAAGTTTGATGCCTTTTTTGCCATTGAGTGGGTAGTTCGATGCTTTAGCTGAGGTGCCGCCGTTGTCACTGAGGAACCAGATGATGGTATTGTCGTAGCGTTTTTGTTTTTTAAGATCAGCAACGAGGCGACCAATGTTGTCATCCATATTCTGAACCAATGCCCGATAAGGGTCACCATCTGCTTTGGCGAGGTCTTTAGGAGTTGCTTGCAGTGGGCCGTGTGGTGCGGTGTAAGAAAGAAACATAAAGAATGGCTTTTCTTTATTTGTGCCAATCATTCGGATTGCTTCATCGGTCATGCGATCAGTCAAGTGACCTTCAAACTTAATGTGTTTACCATTGTGTTCAATAGCATGGGCATTAAATTTCTCATTTGGTTTGCAGAAGAAGCTACGGCTACCTTCACGGAGTCCATAGAACTCATCGAATCCTCGTGTAGTAGGGTATTGTTCTTTGGAATTTCCTAAATGCCATTTCCCGACCAAGTAGCTGCTATATCCGAGACCCTGGAATGCCTGTCCCATGGTGAGTTCAGTGGTGTCCATGCCTAAGCCATTAGGCGGACAATTTGCTTCGTGCCCAAATCGTTGTTGGTAGCGCCCAGTGATGAAGCCGGCACGGGATGGACTGCAAACGGATGCTGCCGTGTGGGCGTCCTTGAAAATGATGCCATTTTTAGCGATGGCGTCAAGGTGCGGCGTTTCGAAGGTTTCTGAGCCATGGAAGCCGAGGTCGTTGTAGCCTAGATCGTCAGCCATGATGACAAGGACATTAGGACGCTCTGCCGCTATTGTAGGTGCGGCTATCATTAAGGAAGATAGGAGAAGTGGTTTAATCATGCAGTTGTAGATCTTGGGTGACAGGGCTTGTGCTGTGATAATATAGCATAATATATAAGAGGGTTAGTTCGTAATCAAATTGATCTGTGCGTATTCAATTCGTGCTGGTGGGCTGATTACCTTGTTCGCATATTTGCCATCACCTTTGGGGAGAGTGGTTTTTCAGGTGAAGGATAGGGTCGCAATGCCTGTGTGAAATGGGAATGGCGGAAAATCGTAAGCTAAAATGACGTAAAATGTTAAAAAAATTGACACATTTGGTGTTAGGATTGGAGCAAAGCTGTAGTATAAGTGATCAAGCAACCGCAAAATGTCTAATAAATGATTTCAAAAACCCAAGCTCACGTCGAAAAATTAGTGAAGCATAAAGTCCTCATGGCCTCTGTGCTTCTATTGGCCTCTATAGTTATTCTCTTTGTTCCGACAATCGCAGAATCAATTTTTGGTACCCCAGGGGATAAGGATTACCCTTGGCTGAACTTCTTGGGTAGTTTCCACCCGCTCATTCTCCACATGCCTATTGGCGTGACCGTTTTTGTATTCAGTCTCGAGATTCTTGGATTATTTACCAAGGATTATAAGTTCAACATGACCTTGCCTTTGATGTTCAATGCGATAGTAGCCATTATGGCCTCACTGTTCGGTATTATTTGGTATTATGGTGGAGATTATGGCTTTGTTAAGGATTCAATGCTCGATGATCATATGTGGATGGGCTTGATTTATGCTTCAATCGTGATTTGGCTTCCGTGGGTTTATAATAATATCAAAGTTAAAATCCCTTATTATTTAATTCTAGTAGGCTCAGTTGCGATAATGTCGTTAGCAGCCCACGACGGTGGCACACTCGTGCACGATAGCCCATTCGATAAGGCTCCTTGGTTGGAAAAGAATAAGGGTAAGTCTAAAGGTGATCCAATTGTAGAGAATGCCGACGACCCGGTGGTTTATCACGACATCATCGTTCCTATTCTAAAGCAAAAATGCTACGCATGTCACCACAATGATAAGAAAATCAAGAGTGGTTTGAGCTTGGAGTCTGTCGAAAAGATGCTCGAAGGTGGAGATGAAGATGTGGCACTGGTAAAAGGTGATGCCTCGAAGAGCCCAATGATCATTTCAATTGAGCTTGATATTGATGATGACCTCCACATGCCTCCAGCGAAGAAGACTCAGGTCACTGCAGAAGAGCTTCAAATTTTAAAATGGTGGATCAATGCTGGTGCTCCAGAGACGGAGAAAGTCAGCGAGCTTGAAGTTCCTGATGATATTCGTGCTCTCCTTGGTGCTCAACGCACTGCTCCTGCAAACGCTGGTCACGGCCATGGAACTGACCACGGCGTACAGTCAGCCAACAGCACACCTGGTGTGAATCCAAAGAACTCGCCATTGGCAGCTCCAATAGTGGATTTCTTGAAGAAGTATCCAAATGCACTTTCTTGGACAAGCCTCAGCGATTCTACACTGTATTTCTCAGCAGCTTCACAACGTGCTAGTTACGGAGATTCTGACCTCGCTGCACTAGAACCATTTGTTTCGGAACTTGATGAACTCAACTTCAATGGTAGCCAAGTGACAGATAAGTTGTCAGGACTCGTTGATAAGTCAGTGAAGCTCCGCGTTCTTAAAGTCGCAGGCACGAAAGTAACGGATACCTTTGTGAAGGATATCTCAGATCACCCAACACTTGAAACACTCGTGCTTCACTCTACTGCAGTTTCAGATGCCGCGATTGATGATTTAGGAAAAATGAAATCACTAAAGAAGTTGTTCATCTGGAAATCAAAGATTTCTAAAGAGGGTGTAGTTAAGCTTAAGAAGCTTCTTCCTGAGTGTGATGTTATTGCGGGAATGTAGGTCTGCTACATTCTGCATATAGCAAACATAGAAAAGAGCCACAGCATGACCGCTGCGGCTTTTTTTATTTTGAGTGGGTGTGGGTGCTCCACTGAGGAACGCATAAACTTTATACCTAGGTAAAGTTCCAAGGTCTGGCCCCTAAGAATTTTTTCAGTAAGGATAGCGAAATTAACGCAATGAAACTCACCACACTAGCAATCTTCTTACTTATCAAGCTAAGTCAAGCTCAGCAGAATCCTAACATCATTGTCATCAATGCCGATGATTTGGGGTATGGAGATCTTAGTTGTTATGGCGCCACCCAATTAAAAACTCCTAACATCGACCGACTCGCTAAAGAAGGCCGTCGTTTTACAGACGCCCACTCGGCCTCGGCTGTTTGCTCACCTTCACGCTACGGATTACTTACCGGCAGATACCCGCTTAGAAAAACTTTTTGGGCCCCATCCCACTGACTCAATCTCTCACTATTGATCCCTCTCACCTCACATTGGCATCGTTACTCAAGGATTCTGGTTACGACACCGCTTGCATCGGTAAATGGCATTTAGGATTTGGGCATAAAAAACCGGATTGGAATGGCGAGCTTAATCCCGGACCTCTTGAGTTGGGTTTCGATTACTATTTAGGCATTCCAAGTGTCAATAGTGGTCCACCATTTGTCTACGTGGAAAACCATCACGTCCTAGGAGTCGATCCATCCGATCCGTTCATTTACGGCAAGAAATCGGTCACCAAACAATATCCTGAAAAGAGTGGCTACAACAACATAGGCGGAAGTGAGGCCGCACACAAAATCTATGTAGACGAACTGATCGGGACGACGCTGAAAACCAAAGCGGTCGATTGGATTAAAACACGAAAAACCTCGAAGCCATTCTTCCTCTATCTCGCTACTACAAACATTCATCACCCGTTCACTCCAGCCAAGCAATTTATCGGCACCAGCGAATGTGGTCTATACGGTGACTTTGTCCATGAGCTCGACTGGATGGTCGGTGAAGTCCTCGCCGCTTTGGAAGAAATGAAGATGGCCGATAATACTCTTGTCATTTTTACCAGCGACAACGGAGGCATGCTCCACAAGACAGGCCAGAAAGCGGTAGCGGCAGGACACGCCATGAATGGAGATCTCCTTGGCTACAAGTTCGGAGCCTGGGAAGGAGGTCACCGGATTCCTATGATTGCTCGGTGGCCCGGAAAAATTCCAGCAAGCACGACATCAAATCAGCTCATTAGTCAGGTCGATCTCGCCGCCACGTTCGCGGCCATTGTCGATCGACCACTTAAAAAAGGAGAGGCCGTGGATAGTATTAATCAGCTCAAGAACTTGACTGGGTCTCCAAAACCCCCAGTTCGTGAAACACTCATCATCTCTCCCAATAGCCCCAAGCATCTGACCGTTCGGCACAGAAAGTGGGTTTACATACCCAATCGCGATGAGGGAGGCTTTCAGGGGATAATGCTTGGTGGTCATCTGTTTGCCGGTGCCGCGGCACTCCCGTTTTCAAAAAAGGCCAATTCAGATGTTGTAGATGGAAAGATCCGAGCTGATGCCCCACCAGCTCAGCTCTACAATCTGGAAGTTGACCCATCTCAAACGAAAAACCTCTACTTACAGCACCCCGAAATAGTCACTGAACTAAAAGCGATTTTGAAAAGCTATCAGGCCAAAATACCGGCCACCAAAACCGTCGGCTGGATCAATCTCAAACAATAGAAGCCGCCTCATCCTCAGCACCATGTGGCTTTCATTTTTGGGTAGACCTACTCAAAACAGACAAACAGCTAGCTTTATAATGATCAACAATCTAAACTTCCCCCCTCGGATTTCCCACCTCTCCATCCTGATTTTTTCGATGGGATGTTGCCATCTGTAGACGCAAAAAAGTCCGGTGCTGACCCTGAAGCTCAATGCCCTCAAGTTTTTGTCGCGTGGTGTTGTAAATTAAGTTCTCTCTAATTAATCAAACCATTCATCGTTCGGATCAAATACTGGGACGGGAATGTTGACGATGCGCATTTTTCCTACGGCGCGGTGCCTGCAACCCGGCTTGATGAGAATTGTGGTCATTGGCTTGACGGGGATGAGGTCGCCATCCAGTTCCATGTGGCCTTCGCCTTCGAGTACCAGATAGATCTCAGTGAGCTTTTTGTGATAGTGAGGCTTGCTGTCCTCCGAGATATCAACCATGTGAATGGATGCGATACCATCGGCATCATCAGTGAACGCTCGTCTCGTTTCCCCGCATGGGCATGGGACGGGTGCTAGGCTCTCGAGGTTTTCAATGGAATAGTTTTTCATAAGTAGAATGATAGAAGCTCAACAGGATATGTACGATGGCAGTTCTCTGTCAATCGCCTTCATGTGAGCAGGGGACATCAGTTTAGACTCGATACACCTTCAAATTTAAGCTCTTGCCAATGAATAGCCACAGCCGTATATGTTATCTAAAGAAAGTGAGTGTCATTAAGCGGAAACAACATCGTTCTCTGTTTATTCTCAATCGAACAGAAAATACTAAATACCAAAATCATGAACCGTTTTATCAATCAGTCACTGTGGAGAAGCAGCTTCTTCATCGCCTTGTCCACCTTTGCAGCCGCAGAGATTAAAATGCCAGCATTCTTCTCAGACAAGATGGTACTCCAGCAAGAAACCGGTGCCAAAATATGGGGTAGTGCGGATGCAAATCAGCAAGTGAACGTCAGCTTCGGGGAGCAGAAAGAAACGACTAAATCTGACAAGAATGGAAAATGGGCGGTCGAGTTCAAAGGCCTCAAAGCCTCTAAGAAAGGTGCGGTAATAAGCATCGAAGCAGGTCAGGATAAAAAACAAATCAATGATGTTCTGGTCGGAGAAGTTTGGATAGCAAGCGGCCAGTCCAACATGGAGTGGACCATGGATAAGACGGATAATAGAGGTGACGTTGCCAAAGCTAATGACGATCTCCTCCGAGTTTACGTATCAAAAAACATCACCTCCGAAAAAGAATCTACAGACTTCACTGGAGCCTGGCAGGCCACTAAACCAGAAAACACAGGTAAATTCACCGCCGTAGGGTATGAATTTGCAAAAGCACTGCGTCAGAAACTCAATGTTCCCGTTGGTGTGATCGAGTGCTCATGGGGCGGGAAGCCCGTACAGGCATTTGTTAGCGACGAAGCCTTGAAAGCTTGCCCTGAGGCAGCAGGGATGCTGGCTCAAAAAGCCCAAGCGGTGCAAAGCTATGACCCAGTGAAGTCGAAGGCAAACAATGACAAAGCAATGGTCAGCTGGAAAGCGGCGGTAGCCAAATGGGAGAAGGCCAAAAAAGGAAAGAAACCAAGACACCCAAGAATGCAACAACATCCAGCCCTTTCACCTAATATGCCATCTGCTATCTACAACGGTATGATAGCGCCAATCGTAGGCTATAGTGCTCGGGGTGCCATCTGGTATCAAGGCGAGTCAAATGCCAGAGGCGGTGGTTCAGCCGCATACGGAGAGTTATTAGAATGCCTGATTCAGGACTGGCGCAAGCGCTGGGGCTCAAACCTTTCCTTCTATTATGTCCAACTCGCAAACTACGAGAAATGGAGCGACAAACAAGGCTGGGTAACTGTACAGGATGAAATGCGCCGCTTGCTCGCTGACAGTAATTCCAAAACTGGTCACGTCGGAATGGCAACAATTAACGACATAGGCCACCCAACAAACATTCACCCTGGGAACAAACATGATGTTGGTCAGCGGCTTGCCCGCTGGGCTCTCAACCAGGATTACGGCATGAAAGATGTCATCGTCTCCGGGCCGCTCTACAAGTCTCATGCCGTCAAAGCTGGTACTATTGAAATCACCTTCGACTATGCTACTGGGTTGAAGTCACGTGATGGAAAACCACTCGGATCATTTGAGATCGCTGGCGCAGACAACCAGTGGAAGCCCGCCGAGGCAAAAATAGCTGGTAAAGCCATCGTTTTGGAAAGTAAGGAAGTCAGCAAGCCCACCCAAGCTCGCTACGCTTGGAAAATCAATCCTACTGCTGCCAATCTCGTCAACGCTGAAGGCTTGCCCACCAGCTGCTTCATCACAAAATAGAGTTAAACCCTTTGGCTGCTCCGACTCGATTCGGGGGAGTGGGATAGGGAGATTTGGACACATGGGCAGCCATTGTGTGCATCAGTTGAAAAATCCCGCCCTCACAGCCAGCGTGTTGAGATTTTTTTATATATTTGACGTATGGCCTTGAGCCTAATATATATGTGCAGTTGATGATTTTTATTCAGTTTTCCTTACAGGGTGTAGCCTGTATCGCTTGCCGTCCATTAGGAACTAACTTAACGTAACCTTTTAATGAAGTACACATCGATCAACACCCTTGCCACCGCAATGGGATATCTCGCCCTCACAGCCAGTTATGGCAATGCTGCAATAATACAAACGAATTTTAATAATGGCACTTCCGAGTCTGCTTTTGATTCCAACGCCAGTGCTACTGACCTTATCAATAATGGTCAAGCCACGCTTGGAAGCTCTTCCTATACAGAAACTGTTGGTGGAGCCGCAGCAGTAGGAACCTTTGGTGGTACCGTAGGTGCCCATGATGGAAGCACAGCTAAGAGCGGTGGATATGCTTACTGGAATTACACTGGCAGTGTTGATCTTACTTTCACCCTCGCCGGCAGTGCGACAGGATATGACATCACATCAATCAACACGATCTACGGTTGGGGGGATTCAAATGCTCGTCATTCCGCACAGAATTACAGCGTTTATGTGGCATCGGTTGCGACTCCCACAATTTTCACGCTTCTTTACACGGTTGATTACGACCCATTCACCAGTAATACTGGACCAAAGTCCACGCAAGTTACCCTAACCGACGATTCTGGTGTCTTGGCCTCGGGCGTAGGAGCCATTCGATTCACTGTAATCGACGATGCTGATGGGTCAGGAACGATCGTAGGAGTGATTCACGAGTTTGATGTAAATGGCACAGCAACTGCTCCCATCCCTGAGCCCACCACCACAGCCCTATTCGGACTTGGTGGACTTGCCTTGATTCTCCGTCGCCGGAAGTAAATTCTGGAGAAGGACACACATATTCACTAAACTCAAACGATGCGAGGCGCTCTACTATAAGGCTGGCCCGTTTCTTTTCCTTTCATCTGGTCACAGCCAAATTTACCAAAGCTCGTCCCTGAAAAATAAAACCTATCAAAAAACCGATGACAAAACACCTACTCTTCTTATTTCTTTTCCTTCCGCTAAGTTTACATGCTGAGGTGAAGGAGCTGGACGCCTATTGGGCCGAGGTTTCGCGTGCAGTGAAGACGGGTGACTTCCAAGCTTACAAAGCAACGTGTCATCCGGAAGCCGTGCTTGTCACGGGGACTAAGAAGCAGAGCTATCCGCTGGCCAATGCCTTGGTGCGTTGGAAAAAGGAATTCGATGACACCAAGTCAGGTGATAGAAAATCGAGCGCAAAGTTCCGTTTTTCCCATCGCTATCACGATGGCACCACTGCGCATGAGACGGGAATGTTGCTCTATGAGTTCTCCACAAAGGACGGAAAATCTGGCAAGGAGTATGTTTTTCTCGAGGCACTTCTAGTAAAGCGGGAAGGCAAGTGGCTGATCATGATGGAATATCAAAAAGCTGTGGGAACTGTAGAAGACTGGGAGAAGCTTAATCTGAAAAAGTAATAAGCCGCAAGTTCGCTGCCATAGCATCATCTGAATTTTTCAGGGAGATGAACTCTATTCAAGAGCTCTCTTTTTTAAAGAGGTTCTTCACAACAAAGGAATATGTTCGATGAACACGCATAAAAAAAGCCAACTGCTACTTGCCCTTATCGCCTCTATGATACCTGTGCAGTGGTGCTGAGCGAGCTGATCATGCCAAAGTAAGCAACAACAAGACCAAGGTGGCCTCCCTAGTAAAAGGCAGACCCAATGTGTTGTTCTTGTTCACTGATGACCAGCGTGACGATACGATCAATGCACTGGGCAATAAATTTATTCAAACGCCTAACATCGATAGCTTGGTTCGGAGCGGTGTGGCTTTTACCAATGCCTATATCATGGGAGGGTCTTCGCCTGCTGTGTGTTCGCCGTCTAGGGCATCGTTGTTTAGTGGGCAAACTTTGTGGAATCTTGAAAACCAGGGGATGTGGGGTTTTGAGATATCTGACAAGTACAGAACCTTGCCCCAGGTTTTTCGAGAAAACGGATACACCACCTTTGCTACGGGAAAAAACGAACCTGGTATCAAGGGACATTTTAACCGTTCGTTCAGCACGGGATCTTTATATCAAGGCATTGTCTAAGGAATCCTTTGGCAATATTAGCAGAGCTTAGTTTTTGACTAAACAGGTGCACAATGGTATGTCTTTCTTCAGATGTAATGTGTCTCATGGTTTCTTTTGAACGAGCAACAGTGAAGTCATTACTGAATCAAAAGGGAAGGTTTTTCGGACCTTTCCCTTTCTGATTATCTAGACTTCTTGCCGCCCTCCCAAAGTTGCGTTTATTAATTGAATCCAAGAAACTAAAAGACCAAGGTAAATAAACCACTCAGTTCTATGCTAAGCTCTATAAGATTAACAATTATGAAAAGATTACTCCAAATTCCACTCGCCTTGACAGTGTTACTTGTTCCCCTGAGGGCGGAGCAGGTCAAGCCAAACATACTCTTCATCATGTCCGATGACCACGCCACCCAAGCCATCGGGGCATATGGTTCTCGGCTAGCTGCTCTGAACCCGACGCCAAATATTGATAAGCTAGCCAAACAAGGACTGCGTTTTGACCGAGTCTTCTGCAACAACTCCATTTGTACGCCAAGCCGTGCAAGTATTTTGACTGGTCAATATCCCCAGAGTAATGGAGTTCTCGTGCTAGGGGAGCCACTGCCTCCAGTAAAACAATACCTTCCTAATGAGATCAGAAAACTCGGCTACCAGACGGCTATGATTGGCAAATGGCACCTCAGTAGGGAACCAGCCGCATTTGACTACTACTGCGTGCTACGCGACCAAGGTCGCTACTTTAGCCCGATCTTTCGTGTTCGTGGTAAGGAGTCGTGGCCAAAGAACACCATTCAGATGAAAGGTAAACACTCGAGCGATGCCATTACTAATCTTTCTTTGGACTGGCTGGAAAAAAAACGAGATAAGACAAAACCCTTCTTCCTCATGCACCACTTCAAGGCACCGCATGACATGTTCAGGAACGCACCTCGCTACGACAACTACCTTGAGGATATCGACATTCCCAAACCCACTAATTTAAAATCACCACCACAAGGTTCCATAGCGACTAAAAACCTGGGCTCAGGCCTCACCAAGAATGCCCCATGGAAACTAGGTATGCGACTCAAAATACCTGATGATCTTGAAGGCGAAGCCTACCGTGAAGCTTGCTACCAGAAATACCTAAAACGCTACTTGCGATGCGTCAAAGGAGTTGATGATAATATTGGGCGTCTGTTGGACTATCTGGAGAAGACTGGAGAACTCGAAAACACCCTTATCATTTACACGAGTGATCAAGGATTCCTCCTTGGCGAGCACGATCTGATGGACAAGCGCTGGATATACGAAGAATCGATGCGCATGCCCTTCATCGCTCACTGGCCGGAGGGGATCAATCCTGAGCTCAATGGGGCAGTCAACAAATGGCTGATAAATAATACCGACTTTGCACCCACATTACTTCAAGTCGCTGGTAGTAAAAAGATTCCAGACTATATGCAGGGTAAAAGTTTTGCTAGTGCACTGCAAGCAGCTAGTAAGCCTACCGATTGGAGGAAGGTCACTTACTACCGCTACTGGATGCACTTGGCTCACGATCTTGAGGTGCCTGCCCACTTCGGCGTCCGGTCTGATCGCTACAAGCTCGTTTTTTACTATGGACAGCATCTGGATCCAAACAACAAAGGCACCAAAACCACTCCGGCCGCATGGGAATTCTATGATCTCGAAAAGGATCCTCATGAGATGAAGAACCAGATCAATAACCCAGAATACGCTTCGCTCGTTACCAAGATGAAAATCCAGCTAAACGAAACGCGTAATAAATTGAAGGAGACTGACAAGAACTACCCGCACATCCGTAAAATTTACGAAGCAGCTCAATAAAGTCCGAACTGCGTATATGGCTGCAGTCTATCCGCGAAATTATATCGGGAAGGACTATGACGAGCCTTATGAGCCAGGAGGGTGCTTTTGTTACTATAAACTGAAGGTGACGAAGTGACTCGCTAGGCAATGATGTCGGTGATGACTTTGGCAGGTTTTACACCGATCAATTTTTGATTTAGGCCTTGGTATGGGTAGGAGAGTCGTTTGGCATCAAACCCGAACATATTGAGCATGGTGGCGTGCAGATCACGCACATGCACGGGGTCTTTCGCCACCTGATAGCCCATTTCATCCGTTTCTCCGTAGGATATGCCGGGTTTTGTACCTCCGCCTGCCATCCAGATAGTGAAGGCATTTGGGTTATGGTCGCGACCCACAAAGCTGTTAGCACTTCCGCCGCCACGGTTTTCATGCATCGGAGTTCGGCCGAATTCACCACCCCACACAACTAAAGTATCTTCCAACATTCCCCTCTGTTCGAGATCGGTTAGCAGTGCGGAAATTGGCTTATCGATGGATCGGCATTTGTCTTTGAATCCGCCGGTTAGAGACTCACTTTTACTAGACCCGTGTGAATCCCATCCCCAGTCGTGAAGCTGGATAAAACGCACTCCGTCTTCAGCCAGTCGCCGGGCGAGAAGGCAGTTGTTAGCAAACGATTCCTTCCCTGGTTCGGTACCATACATTTCATGGATGTGGGCTGGCTCACCATCGATACTCATCGTTTCCGGGACGGAAGTCTGCATGCGATAGGCCATTTCATACTGTGCAATCCGGGTAACGGTTTCAGGATCACCTATTTCATGGAACGTACGTTCATTGAGGTTTTTCAACGAGTCGAGTGCCTTGCGTCGGATTTCCGAGGAAATGCCAGCGGGGTTTGCCGCGTTCAATACGGGATCGCCAGTGGAACGGCACTGCACACCTTGATAAACGGAAGGAAGGTAGCCGCTGCCCCAGAGGGAGGATCCAACGCGAGGTAGTCTTCCGCCGGAGATCAATACCATGAATCCAGGAAGATTCTGGTTTTCGGTACCTAGTCCCCAAGTGACCCACGAGCCCATTGACGGGTGGCCGAGATTAGGGTTTCCGGTCTGGACGAGCAGCTGGGCTGGACCATGGTTGAACTGATCGCTTTGCATCGTTTTGATGAAACACATCTTGTCAGCATGTTTCGCCAATTTAGGAAGTCGATCAGATATCCAAGCACCAGACTTGCCGTGCTGGGAGAACTCAAACTGAGGGCCGAGCATTTTTGGAATCCCCTGGATGAAGGCGAATCGCTGGCCTTCGAGATACTCTTTCGGGCACTGCTTGCCATCGTATTTTTTCAGAACGGGCTTGTAGTCAAAAAGCTCAAGCTGGCTTGGAGCACCAACCATGTGCAGGTAGATGACTCGTTTCGCCTTTGGTGCGAAGGAGGGAGAAAGTGGCGCCAGAGGGCTCGAGGCATCACGGGTGATATCTATCGGACCCGCCGCATTGGCAAGCCCTTGGTTAGCCAGCCACATGCCACCGAGACCTGTCGTGCAATCACGTAGAAACTGGCGGCGAGTAGTGTGCTGGAGCTTTTCAGCCTGTAGTGTTTGGAAAAGGTTCATCGGTTAATTGCTTCGTCAAGATTCAAGAGTACGGAAGCGACAACCGCTAGAGCAGCCCCTTCGGATGTTTTTGCTAACTTATTTCGTAAAGTGTGATTGTTTCCGTAAATCAGTTTGAGCTCATCGTAGAGTTTGATTAGCTCGGAAAGGCGTTCTGGTGTGATTCTCTGTGAGGTTGCCGCACGGTAGCCATGCGAGATTTTCTCCTGCACCGACCGCTCCGATTTCCCGTCGCTTTTTTCCATACGCTGTCCGAGCATCTGAGCGCACTCGTGGAATGCCGGATCATTCAGCACGGCGAGGGCCTGGATCGGGGTGTTAGACGGCATGCGGCGCTTGCTACACATTTCACGGCTGGGTGCGTCAAAGGTGATGAAAGTAGGATAAGGGATGCTACGTTTCCAGAACGTGTAGATGGCACGGCGATAGCGTTCAGGATCACCCGGCTTCGGCGTTTTCCATTTTCCACCACTAAAGGGCTTCCAGACACCGGGAGGAAGTGGAGGAAATGCCGGTGCACCATGCACCTTGCGGTTGAGAAGTGCTGAAGCAACGAGTGCCGCGTCGCGAGCCATTTCACCGGTGAGCCGTTGGCGGGGGCCGCGGGCAAGGAGGCGGTTGTCCGCATCCAGTTCATGTAATTCTGGTGTCATCTTGTTAGTCTGCCGGTAGGTTGCGCTGGTGACATAGCTGCGAAGCATCGCCTTCATATCCCAATTCATGTCCGTCGAGAACTCTACCGCCAAGGTGTCGAGTAGCTCGGGGTGCGTAGGCTTTTCCCCCGCAGATCCAAAGTCCTCAGGGGTAGGCACTATACCAACACCAAATAGCTCAAGCCAGAGTCGATTGACAAAGACTCTTGCGGTAAGCGGATTTTTAGGCGACGCGATCCACTTTGCAAAATCCAGGCGGGTTGGCTTGTTTGTATCGGCTTTGAGTGGCGGGAACACAGCCGGAGTGGCGGAAGCAGTAATGACGGCTCCCTTATCGAGCCAGTTTCCACGATTAAAGTGAGTCGTTATGCGGGAGTGTTGCGGATCGCGTTCAACGATCACCGGAATATCGATGTGGGGGATGGTCTGCAGCTCTTTACGAGTTTGCTGAAGCTCTTGCCTTTTCGAAACAATAGCCGAGTCGGTCTGCGATGATACCCATGCCGGATCGGAACTGAGAGCGATCCTGCCGCGCTTTGCAACCATCGGGAACGAAGCCATGTAGGTGCCACCATTCTTGAGAGTCAACCGCAGCGTCTCGCCAGCAGTGATTGTGATAGTATCTTCTAGGACGAAGGTAGCATAACGGGGGCGGAAAAATTTGTAATAAGTGCCCCATCCCATTCCTTTTTTTGTTAGTGATCCGAGAGGCTTGTATGTCGGGTGTGCCTCGTCAGCAATGACATCAATTAATTTGATTGGGGTGAGTTTGCCGTCAGGTCCAACCTTCTCGACGTTGATGTGCGTCAGTGCGGCGCCCCATTCAGCGTCAGTGAGTGCCTTTTTTTCATCCTTAGGTAAATAGGTAAGGCGGATCGCTGAGAGGCTGGTGATTTTTTTCGGGATCTGAGCATCTAACTTATAAACTGAACCTGACCTCGCATTGTCCGTGGCTCTGAATTCTGCGAAACCATCTCGCTCCACCACACTCAATTCCGAGGTAGGCGAAGATGCTTTGAGCGATGTAACCGGATGCCAAGAGGAAGCTTTGTCGAGGACGACCCAATGGTTATAAATAGATTTCTCAAGTGCATCGATTTTCTTGAGCAGGCGGTTAGCGTCTTCATATTTTGCTGTTTCGAGTGGAATAGGTATGAGCGGCGAGTTATCCGTCGCGTCCGAGTCCTGGGCATTATTAAAAAAGCTGAGGCTCTTATAGTATTCCTTGTGCTTGATGGGGTCATACGGATGGCTGTGGCACTGAACACAGTTCATGGAGACCCCTTGGAATACCCCCCACGTGGTCACATTCCGGTCCATTGCGGCGATTAGTCGGAACTCCTCGTCATCGGTACCTCCTTCGCTATTTGCCTGCGTGAGGCGATGGAAAGTAGTCGCCAACCTCTGCTCAAGAGTAGCATCTGGCATCAGGTCTCCGGCAAGCTGTGCGATGATAAATTTATCATAAGAAAGGTTCTTGTTGAATGCACTGATGAGCCATTCGCGATATTTCCAGACATTACGCCTTCTGTCGTTTCCCATTCCTTCGGAATCCGCATAACGGGCAAGATCCATCCAGACGGATGCCCAGCGCTCTCCGAAATGCGGTGACGCGAGCAGTCTGTCGGTTTCTTTTTCAAGCGCTTGTGCAAAATCTTTTTTCGCCGCAGCCTCGAAAGCATCGAGCTCGGCAATAGTCGGTGGTAGACCGATCAGATCCAGAGAAGCTCGGCGCAACCATTCCGCCGGCTTGGCGGGTGCTGACGGCTTGAGCTTCTTGCTCTCAAGTTTGGCGAGGATGAAATGGTCGATCTTATTAACCGGCCAGGATTTGTTCTCCACAGCGGGTATCTGGTACTTTTTCGGAGCTGTGAATGACCAATGCTCGCCCCACTTCGCGCCGTCGGCGATCCAGGTTCTCAATGTTTCCACATCAGCATTGCTCAATCGTGATCCATGCTCTGGCTGTGGCATCAGGTCATCTGGATCATTTGTGGTGATCCGTGCGATCATTTCAGACGCCTCCGGCTTTCCTGGAACGACGACTATCTTGCCAGATTTTCCTTTACCAAGAACTTGATCGCGGAAAATGAATGACACCTCGCCCGCCTCCTTGACCCCACCATGGCAGGCAATGCAGTTTTTGTTAAGAATGGGTTGGACATCGCGGGAAAAATCGACCTCTGCGGACAGGGGTGTGGTTAGTAACAGGATGATGGAAAATTTGCACATGAATCGTAGTGATTATATTTATATTAAATACGGAATACAAGCTGTATTATTTCAAAAAACCACTAGTGAAAGAATTGTTCTGGACTCGGGTATCTATGTACCTAGTGTTCGAAACATAAATAATGACTAAAATATTAACCTCATTACTATTATCGCTTTGGATGGCGGTAACCTTATCAGCAGTCGACCAGTAAAACTAATGAACCTTAAATTAATTCTCCTATCTTGTTTAGCACTAAGCTCATTCACCCATGCAGCTCCAACGCATCAGGATGAATCCGACGCAAAATACATCAATGAAAACTCTACCATGTGGCCTTTTGAGAGGTATGGTAAGATATTCAATGTTGACCCTGCGTCGCAGCACTTCGATTTTGTAAAGAATACTGTTTACGGTCAAAAAGACGTGCAAAAAGTAATCGGACGTTCTTGGAATGGTGTGTACTGGTCAAAGGATACGGTTTTTATAAAGACGGAAGAGGTCAAAGATTTCACAGGTACCAAGAAGCCAGTTATCGTCCGATTTAAAAAGGCTAACG
>CAXMOB010000032.1:0-14693 GCA_964194815.1 Vicinamibacteria bacterium
CATCGGAGGGGCTTCATATTATAGTTACGACATCATGTTCTACACTAATTACTATTACTACCAACAGGGCAGTGATAAACGCCTCTACCCCTACACATTCCGTGACACTCCATTCAGGGATGCGGCCATCCAGGCAGTTGATGAAAATGCACGTATTGGCTGTATTCTCTTCTACGATTGGGACTACGACTATTACGGTTTAAACAGTCGAAGAAATGGTATCATTGTACCATCTAAAGCCATCTTTAAATGCGAGCGATTCCAAGTCCACCGCATACTGAAAATAGAACGCTAGATTTCAGAAGATCGCTCATTTGGGCATCACTCTAACGGTTTGAGCTTCATAGCTTGCTGATTCAACCGCTCCGACACAAGTCTCGTTGCTCCATGTAATCCCTCGTCCTCTCCATCTTCTAAGCGTATACCTGGCATTAAATACTCTGGGATAGACGCATGCTCACCCTCTATCGAAACCACTGGGTAGGAACAAAAATCTGCCGAGAAATAGGCTCCTGTGCGACTATTGCCACTGCAACCCCGTGCCACCCTTGGCAGAACATCGATCAACGCTGTCAAAGGTCTATTCCAATACACAATCCCTGCTGAACTGCATTCTCTAAACTGTTTGTAAAGACCTTCTCTATCGGAAATAAGGCAACTCCCTAGTCCGTATTTAGACTGTTCCGACAACTCAATTGCGTGCTCAAAACTCTCCGCACGAATCACCTGAAGCAATGGTGCTAACACCTCTACATCACACGGCTCCTCAAGTGCTGTAACATCTATGACCCCAGGGTGAATTAAGGCTGCACAGTGATCAGATCGATACATTTTTAACATCGATACGCCACCTAACTTCTCTAGTTCATCCTGCCGTTGCATTGCCATATCTGCAGCATCATTAGAAATCAAGGGCCCTATAAAAGGTTGTTCTTCGTCGCGAGGTAAACCTACCACAAGCCGCTCCACAAGCTCAATGAGTTTACGTAATATTAAATCCCCGATCGCATCACTAGGTAAAATAAGACGATGCACACAGGTACAACATTGACCGGAATAGATGAATGCGGACAACAAAATATTATAAGCTACAGATTTAATTTCCTCTACATCCCAAACCACCAATGCATTGTTGGCCCCCATCTCAAGCACTGTAAGCTTACCCTTTGTTTCATATGCCTTCTTCTCAATGCTCTCACCATTCACCCGTCTTCCCGTGAATAAAATCCCAGCGACCTTCTTATCTTCGGCTAACCACTCCCCCACCTGTGGGCCTCCATGAAGCAAACTCACTACAGATGGACACCCTCCCGACTCAACCCATAATTCTACCAACTTCTGAGTCACTCCTGGTGCTTGCTCACTTGGTTTAATCACCACTGTATTGCCTGCAATCAACGCTGGCATCAAATGCCCAAACAATTTATAAACAGCTAAACTAAACCCTTCAATGATGGCCATCACACCTAATGGTCGATACCGAGTTAGCACTCTATCCCCATTCGATAATTCGCACGTATTATTGGAGCACCGTTTTTTAAAAGCCTTCTCAGAAGCCTTCAGTTTTCTGATAGACTCATCGATTTCTATACGTGCCCCCCAATAGGTCTTGCCTGTCTCATCCGCAATCAACCACGCGATTTCAGTGCGTTTAGAATCGACTAGTTCGACATAACGGCGAAGCATTTCAAGCCTATTCTCCAACCCTAATTTTAGCCAATCTTGCACTGCATTGTCTGCAGATGTAACCGCCTGGTTAACTTGCTTCACACTCGCTACATTACCACTCCACATCATGTTTCCTGTGGCTGGATTACGTGAGACCAGCTCTTCACCTTCGCCTTCCTGCCAGCATTTGTCGAAAAAGTTCATTTGCATATATTGTGGTTGTGCAATGAGAAATATTCCCACGCGTCTCACAATATAACATGACTAACTAAAACAATGAACAACAAAAGAAATGTATCACTATTTAAATCTAGCTTCTACCTAGGCAAAAAAAGGCTGCAAGGTTTCCCTTGCAGCCTTTAGTAAATTTATTAAAAAGTAAGATTACTTCTTTCTCTTTTCAGCTTCGCGCTCTTTGGCTTCTGCGATAACTACTTCAGCCACGTTACGTGGACATGGTGAGTAGTGTGAGAATTCCATTGAGAACTGACCACGGCCAGATGTCATGGTGCGAAGGTCACCGATGTAACCGAACATCTCTGAAAGAGCTGCTTCAGCTTTGATACGGATAACTCCCGATGGAGTAGCCTCCTGTGACTGGATCATTCCACGACGACGGTTAAGGTCACCGATAACATCACCAATCTTCTCCTCTGGAGCGAAAACGTCGAGCTTCATGATTGGCTCGAGAATCTGTGCACCAGCTTTAGGGATTGACTGACGATATCCAGCTCTTGCTGCGATCTCGAAAGCTACTGCAGATGAGTCAACTGCGTGTGACCCACCGTCTGTAAGCGTGATCTTCACGTCTTCCATTGGGTATCCAGCAAGAACACCTGCCACCATTGAAGTTCTGAATCCTTTTTCAACAGCTGGGAAGAATTCCTTAGGAACGTTACCACCAACAACTTTTGACTCAAAGATGAAACCTGTGCCTGGCTCGCCTGGCTCAATAGTGTAATCGATCTTACCAAACTGACCTGAACCACCTGACTGCTTCTTATGAGTGTAGCTGTCTTTGATAGTCTTAGTGATAGACTCACGATAGGCAACCTGTGGCTTACCTACTTCAACTTCACAGTTGTGAGTTCTCTTAAGGATATCAACCTTGATCTCGAGGTGAAGCTCACCCATTCCCTTAAGGATAGTCTCGCCTGACTCTTCGTCAGTTTCAACATAGAATGATGGGTCTTCTGCAACCATCTTACCGATTGCGATACCGAGCTTCTCAGCAGCTGCTTTGTCCTTAGGAGAAACAGCGATTGAGATAACAGGATCTGGGAAAACCATTGGCTCAAGAGTCGCTGGGTGCTTAGGATCACAAAGTGTGTGACCTGTCTGCGTTCCCTTAAGACCTACGAGTGCAATGATGTCACCAGCCTGAGCTGAACTAAGCTCTGTGCGTTCGTCAGCGTGCATCTCAACGAGACGACCAACGCGCTCAGACTTACCTGTGAATGTATTAAGAACTGTATCACCCTTACTGAGAGTGCCTGAGTAAATACGTGTGAATGTAAGAGCACCGAACTTGTCGTCCATGATCTTGAAAGCAAGTGCACGAAGCGGTCTATCAGTTGCAACGATTGCAAACTCACCAGTTTCGTTACCTTCTGCGTCAACCTCTGGCTGAGGATTAACTTCAGTTGGGCTAGGAAGGTAATCAACAACTCCGTTAAGTACGTTTTGAACACCCTTGTTTTTGAATGCAGAACCACAGAATGTTGGGAAGAAGTCCAAAGCGATAGTTCCCTTACGGATACATGCTTTAATCTGCTCAATACTAGGCTCAGTTCCTTCTTCAAGGTATTCCATCATGAGCTCGTCGTCCTGCTCAAGAGCAGTTTCGATGAGTGTAGAACGGTATTCTTCAACCTTGTCAACCATGTCAGCAGGAATATCCTGGATCTCATAGTTTTCAGGCTGACCTGACTCGTCCCATACCCACGCCTTGCGTGTAAGAAGATCACAAACACCAACGAATTCAGATTCGATTCCGATAGGAAGAACCATGATGAGTGGCACTGCACCGAGGATATCCTTAACTTGCTTGGTCACTCTGTAGAAGTCACCACCGATACGGTCGAGCTTGTTTACAAAGATAACACGAGCAACTTTAGCGTCATCAGCATAACGCCAGTTGGTTTCTGACTGAGGCTCAACACCACCAGATGCACAGAATACACCCACACCGCCGTCGAGCACCTTAAGTGAACGGTATACTTCAACAGTGAAGTCAACGTGTCCCGGAGTGTCGATGATGTTAAAACGGTGATCATCCCAGAAACAAGTAGTTGCAGCTGATTGAATGGTAATACCACGCTCAGCTTCCTGTTCCATGAAGTCAGTTGTTGATTCACCATCGTGAACCTCACCGATCTTGTGGATTTTACCTGTGAGAGAGAGTATACGCTCTGTAGTTGTAGTCTTACCCGCATCAACGTGCGCGAAGATTCCGATGTTTCTGTATTTGGATAGATCTGTAGCCATGATAGTCAAAGATTAGATTTCACGACAATAAGCCGCTGGCGCGGGAATAGAGAGGTTTTAGCAATTTGGCAACTCTTCTCTTCAATTTTCGTAAGGAAGCTTAAATAATTCTCGCGGTTTACCGATTTAAACACTTATTGAACGCAGTGGAATAATCCCAATATCCTACTCACTAGGGAACTGACGCGATCGGACCTCAACCGTAATCTTTAATAAACCACTAACTACCAAGGCACATTGTCAAATGGATTACCATGCACTAGAACAGCCCCCCTCATGCCTTGATAAAGTAACAGCACTGCTGCTACCACGAAAAATAGACGGTACGCCTGATCTAACACTCGCTGACGGGTTATCACAGCTCCATAACGTAACAAAAATGAGAAAATTACTCCCAAGGTAGCCACTAAACTACCCCAAGCATACGTCATACTTTGCAACTCACCCATCGCTGGCTCCCAATAAAATGCCGTCACAGTATATGGTACACACATAAGGCTCACAAAAAAGCTCAGCCACACGGTATATGGATTCCACCACTCCTTTGAAAATAACCTACCAATTTCAACGGTCAACAATACCACACTCGCCCCCATTGGCAATGGAATACAAAATGGGTGTAATTGACCCAAGAAATCTAACCAGGACGACTCTACCTTCGGAAGAAATGGTAACGATGCTAATAATAATACCACCACACCGGCACAAGCATACACTGGCTTGGCGATACGCACCATAAAGCGTCTAATCAATAAGTCTGTAGAATTTCCAAACATTTAGAGGGTCTCCAACTTCCTAACTCAAAGGTAAACAATTCCCACTCATCGTCAACAAAGGATACTAAAATATTTCGCCATGTTAACTCATACCACTTTGAGTTTAAAAAGAGACTAACGCGAGGCCGATTTCTTCTTAAATCAAGGCGTGATAAAGAAGCGATGCGGCCATCGCGACTGAAGAATAACGCTGATTTCATAGGAAAGAAGCGAGTTCTAATCTAAGATTGCGGAGCCTAGATTTTCACACCCTAAAAATTCACATTTGTCTCTTTTGTTTCTCAGAATGGTATCAGGCTGACGATCATGCCACATCCACTCCTAAGGCGAAAAATAGTAATGTTAAAACAAAAAAAGGTGAGGGGCATAAGCCCCTCACCTTTTTTAAATCAAGTTCCACCGAGGTGGAGTAAAGATGATTAACGTGAGTAAAATTCAACAACAAGCTGAACGTTTACGCCGTGGTCCATATCTTCAGACTCTGGTAGACGAGCTACTGTTCCTTCGATCTTTTCGCGGTCACATACGAGCCACTCCTTCATAGGAATTGCTTGTGTCTGGTCTAGAAGACGGAGAGCAAGCTGCTGTGAAGCTTGACGCTCTGAAACCTTGATGACGTCACCTGGCTTACATGAGTATGAAGCGATGTTTGTCTTAACGCCGTTTACAATAACGTGTCCGTGTGAAACGAACTGACGTGCTGCTGAACGAGTTAAGCCAAGGCCGAGACGGTAGCAAACATTGTCGAGACGAGTCTCAAGCTGTTGGCAAAGTGCGTCACCAGTGATACCACGACGACGAGTTGCCTCTGCATAGTATCCGCGGAATTGCTTTTCAAGAACACCATATTGGAAACGAAGCTTCTGCTTCTCACCAAGTGCTACTGCGTAGTCAGACTTCTTACGACGACCTGCACGGAGACCGTGCTGTCCAGGTGGGAAGTTACGACGCTCAAGTGCTTTTGATGGTCCGAAGAGTGCAACTCCGAAACGACGGTTGATTTTGTCTTTAGGTCCGGTATAACGAGCCATAATATATTAAATGTGTTAAATGTTAAAGTTAAATTCGAATTAAACGCGACGTGCTTTCTTAGGACGACAACCGTTGTGTGGAACAGGTGTTACGTCGTTAATTGCAGAAACATCGATACCGATTGCCTGCACTGCACGAACTGCTGATTCACGTCCGGCACCAGGGCCTTTAATACGTACTTCAACAGACTTAAGGCCGTGACTCATTGCCTGGCGACAAGCATCTTGAGAAACAACCTGCGCAGCATATGCTGTGCTCTTACGTGATCCCTTGAAGCCCATTTTACCAGCTGATGACCAACCGATTGAGTTTCCGTTTCCATCAGTAACACTCACGAGAGTGTTGTTGAAAGTTGCAGTCACGTGAACAATACCAGAAGTAATGTTCTTGCTACCCTTAGCCTTGTGAATACGAACAGGCACTTCCTCGTCGCCCATGATCTCGGCAAAGATGTCGCGCTTCTTCTCTTCCTTCTTAGGACCGCCCTCAGCTGCTGGAGTTCCCTCTTTAGCTGCTGGTGTTCCCTCAGCAGGTGCATCAGCAACTGGAGTTTCTTTTACAGGAGTTTCTGTAGCAGGTACTTCCGCTACAACTTCCTCGTTTTTGATATCTTCTTCAGACATTGTATAAAAATTGTTTTAAAGTTAAAATATTACTTACCACCTACTGTACGCTTCTTACCCTTACGAGTACGTGCGTTAGTCTTGGTGCGTTGTCCACGAACCGGAAGACCGCGCTTATGGCGTTGTCCACGGTGGCAGTTAATAGAAGTAAGACGCTTTAGATTACCTTGAATTTCACGACGAAGGTCGCCTTCAATGATAACTGCTTCAGATGTGATCACGCTGGAGATTTTCACCAACTGTTCTTCTGTAAGCTTGCCTGTTCTGATGTTTTCGTCAACGCCTGCATGCTCGAGAATACGAGTTGCTGTTTGACGACCGATACCGTAAATATACGGGAGGGAAGCGACTATGCGCTTCTCGTTTGGAATTTCTGATCCTAAAATACGAGCCATTGTGATCGTGTCTTTGTTTGGTTTTTCTTATTGCTCCGCAGGAAAACAAGTGTCAAACCAATCTGATCTGACACAAGGCGGGACGCGTCGTTTAGCACAATTCAGAAGCCAAGCAAGTATGATTTAGAAATATTTACTAATTTTTTTCAATTATGTGTCTTTCCTGAGAATTTCCTCCCCACCTTACTCTATATCAGCCGTAGCTCCAAAAAAAGATCAACACCGGACTTAAAACAATCTTGCTTATTACGCCGCCATAAGTCTCACTCTCGCTTACATGAGCGAGCAAACACAGAACATGGAGCCTGTTGCTGAATTCACCCGCGTTGAATCAATCTTCGTGAGACATCGCAACACCCTAATGCTGAAGGCAAACTTTACTCCAATCTATACAGATTATTACCTTCACCTAATGGAGCAAAAACTCCGCCACAAAGAAGACCTTGATAGCACACTCAAGAACCTATTGGCGATTCTCACGCTCCACCTTGTTGCGCGCCCATGGCGCGAAACAATCGCATGGACGGCTAACATCAGAGCCCCACGCGTTAATTTTTTCGTCACAGGTAGCTCCGTTCACGAAAACATCGTTGGCACACTCTTCACTGAGAACGTCAAGGAAACCGACCGCAACCTACTCTTCTGTCAAACCATCGAGCCTGGCGTAGAAGCCAGACGCTCTACCGTCGAAATTGAGACATCTGACCCGCTAGAATGGATTGAAAAATATTACAGCGATTCCGAGCAACGTCCCGGTAGAGCATTCCGCTTAAAAGACGACAATTTCGTGCTGCTCGCAGCTCAGCCAGACTATGATCAAAAATGGTTCGAGGCCTTAACCACGGAGGATGTCGAAGAATTACTCGAAAAAGAAGAAACCAAGCTACTCGAAACGCGTAAGTTTTTCTTCAAATGTGGTTGTTCTCAAGAAAAACTGCTACAATCACTCGCTGGTTATAAAGATCAGCCTGAGGAACTCTTTGGTGAGGACCAAGAGATCACTGCCACATGCCCACGTTGTAGCACCTCATACACTTTTGAACGCGATATATTCAGTAATATGGACTTCATCAAGAAGGAAGACGAAGACGTTAAATAAGCACCAGTTATTATCATGAACACTTCTGAGAAACTCGAAAACTACGTATTGCCTACATACGGCCGTTTCCCAATCGAACTCAGCCATGGAAAAGGCACTGAAGTTTGGGACACCAACGACAAGCGCTACCTCGACTTCTGCACCGGTATCGCAGTCTGCAGCCTTGGCCACTCTCATCCTGTGCTGACTCAGACGATCAAAGATCAAGCCGACAAGCTTCTTCATTGTTCGAACCTTTACCACATCCCACAGCAGGCAGAACTCGCCCGCACCATCGTGGAGGATGGCGTAAAGTCACCAGGCAAAGTCTTCTTTTCAAATTCAGGAGCTGAAGCAAACGATGGCTTGATCAAGTCAGCTCGTCGCTTTGGTCATGAGACCCCTAAGGCTGACGGCTCACCGCGTTTTGAAATCCTATCGTTCAAAAATTCATTCCACGGCCGCACCATGGGCTCGATGTTTGCCACCGGCCAAGACATCGTGCACGATCGCTTTGCTCCCATCCCACACGGTTACCGCTATTTACCTTACAATGATGTCGAAGCTATCAAAGCCGGCATCACCAAAGACACAGTCGCTATCCTATTGGAGCCTGTCCAAGGTGAAGGTGGCGTCCACCCTGCCACCAAGGAATTCCTTGCTGCAGTGCAGGAAGTCTGTAAGCAACACAACCTCCTCTTGTTCTTCGATGAAGTGCAAGCTGGATTTGGGCGCTGCGGTGAAATGATGGCCTGGAACGCTATTAACCCTGATGTCCACCCTGATGGTA
Organism: Vicinamibacteria bacterium; assembly: GCA_964194815.1. Taxonomy (GTDB): domain Bacteria; phylum Verrucomicrobiota; class Verrucomicrobiia; order Verrucomicrobiales; family Akkermansiaceae; genus Rubritalea. The sequence goes on from CAXMOB010000032.1 coordinate 8,850, forward strand.
TATCATGGGCTAAAGGCATGGGCGGCGGTGTCCCTATCGGTGCTTTTTGGCTCAGTGATCGACTCGTCGGAGAACACAACGTCCCCTTCTCATCACTCATGGGTGCTAAATCTCATGGATCTACCTATGGAGGAAACCCTCTCGTCACTGCCGTTTCACTCGCATGTATTCAAACCGTGATCGCTGAAGACCTTTGCAACAAAGTCAAAAACGACGAGGCATACATCCGTAAACTTGTGGCCGACTGGAACCACCCAGCGATCAACGAACTTCGCGGTATCGGCTTACTCCTAGGATTCGGCCTCAATGCTGATACTCTCAAGGTGCCTGAAGGCCAAACAGCCGCACTTGCACTTTGCTTGAAGCTCAACGATCTTGGACTACTCACCGTTCCTGCTGGAGCAGACACCTTACGCTGGCTGCCGCCACTCAATGTTTCTAAAGCACACATTGACGAAGCATTCACTCTTCTGCAACAAGCCATCACTGAGCTCTCTGCTTAAAATATCTAGGCTCAACACACGCCACTCATGAATTTACCGAACTCCATTACCATTTTACGTCTCTTCCTCACCGCTCTCTTTGTGTTAGCAGTGTCGCTCGAGGGCATGATCTGGAGCCATGTTGCGCTCTATGCATTTTCTATCGCGGCCATCACTGACTTTTTAGATGGCTACATTGCACGAAAGTACAACCTTGTCACCTCACTGGGTAAACTACTCGACCCACTAGCCGATAAAATTCTCGTTTGCAGTGGCTTCATCTACATCAGCGTGATCAGTGCCACCAATAGCGATATCACAGCATGCCCACTGTGGGTCACCTGCCTCATCCTTGGACGTGAATTTATGGTAACTGGACTTCGCCAAATTGCTATCGAACAAGGCGAAGTACTCTCAGCTGATAACCTCGGCAAATGGAAAACTACTTTCCAACTGATCTTCCAAATCGGTGTTCTTGTGCAATTGAGCTATGGACTCTACAGTGATGAAATGCTACTCATCTATAAGCCATTTACTTTCCTCGCCGACCCTGCTCACTACCTTGTGCCAGTTTCACTTTGGATAGCCCTCGCTCTCACTCTCATCTCAGGGGCCAATTACATCTGGAAAGGAAGACACCTTCTCAAACAATAATCGACTAACTAGCATGCTTACTATCATTACCAATGCCCACATCATCAGTCCTGATGTTGAAATTGAAAACGGATCAATTCTCATCGAAGATGGTCAAATTACATCTGTGTTAGAAGCTGGATCTGAGACTCCATCAGCAGACTCTAGCTATGACGCAAAAGGAAACTACGTATTCCCTGGTTTCATCGACATCCACGCTCACGGTGCCGACCAAAACGATGTTTGTGATAACAATCTCGACGCCATCCGTCACATTGCCAAGCGTAAGCTTAAAGAAGGTGTCACTACTTGGCTGCCAACCACACTCACTCAACCACAGAACATCCTTCTCGAAATCGCTGGTAAGTGTGCGGAATACCGTGCCAACCAAGAATTTGTAAAGACACCAGGGCTACACGTTGAAGGACCATTCATCAATGTTTCTAAAGCCGGGGCTCAAAACCCTGAATTCGTGCGCAAGCCTGACTTTGCAGAACTCAAGGCAATCCAAGACATCTGCCCGGTCACTATCTTCTCAATCGCTCCATGTGTCGAAGGGGCTGCCGACGTCATCAAGCAAGCTAAAGACGCTGGCATCAACTCTTCTGCCGCTCACACTGAAGCTACCTACGCTCAGGTGATGGGTGCCAAGGCCGCAGGCCTCACGCACCTAACTCACTACGGAAACGCCATGACTGGCCTCCACCACCGTGAAATTGGTATGGTCGGTGCAGGACTCGTCGACGAAGACCTCAAGATCGAACTTATTTGCGACGGCATCCACCTCGCCCCTGACTTCGTCAAAATCATCTTCAAGCTCAAACCAATCAGCCAAATCATCATGATCACTGACTCAATGGCAGGCTCATGGATCGAAAATGGCGAATGTGTTCTCGGCGGGCTCGAAGTGGTAGTAGCAAACAAAGTGGCACGCCTCAAACACGTTGGAACTCTCGCTGGTTCAACTCTCGTCTACAACGAAGGTGTCAAAAATGTGTTTGAATACACAGGACTACCACTTAAGCAGATCGTCAAAGCAACTTCTTGGAACCAAGCCCAATCACTCGGCCTCGACAAAGTAGGCAAGATTGAAAACGGCTTCTGTGCTGACCTTGCCATCCTCGACAAAAACTTCGAAGTCGTTCAAACCTTCGTCGACGGTATTGCTAAGCTATAATAAGCAGCGAGAACAAACTTTCCAAAGCTGCTCCTTCACCACGAAGCATGCAGCTTTTTTGTGCCTATTTATCGCTAGGCTGAAGTCCTTTGCGTAATTGCCAAGCCCAAAGGAACTACCATGAATCTCCACGAATACTCCCAAGATGATGCGCTACCGCTCATTCATCCCCCTGTTCGATAGCTGACACCACCGACTAGAAGTAAAAGTCCTAGTTTAAAAGGGCTGTGCCGAACTCGCTTCTAGCGACTTAGATAAACTAAATTTTACTTGTAAGATCCAACCTGTAATACAAGTATGAGGGATAATGAACACTTATAAAACGATTCTACTCGGTTCTATAATACCCGTTTCAGGGCTACTACACGCCCAATCACCGCAGCCCAAAAGCAGTATCACTGCCACTGCAAGCCAAGCAATTGCGTTTCAACAAAATGAAACAATCGCAATCGTTGGAAATGGTCTCGCGGATCGCATGCAGCATTCTGGATGGACCGAAGCACTAGTTCAAACAGCACTTAAAGATAAGTCGCTCGCTTTCCGTAACCTAAGTCTCAGTGGTGACCGCCCGAACAGCAGACCACGTTCGAAAAACTTCACTTCTGAGGACAACTATCTCAAGCACATTAAGGCGGATACTATTTTCTGTTTCTTTGGCTACAATGAGTCATTTGATAACCAGCCAGAAAAGCATCAAGCTGAGCTCAAAAAGATGGTTGATCGCTACAAGAAACTCAAGCCCAACGGCAAGTCTGAACCACGTATCGTGTTGTTCAGCCCAATCGCATTTCAGAACCTAAATGATCCCAATTTACCTACAGGCATTGCGCATAACAAACGTCTAAAGGCAATTACTGAAGCCACACGAAAGGCTGCTGAAGAATCTAATGTGACCTTTGTTGACCTCTACACTCCTACTCTTGCGCTTTATCAATCTACTGATAAGAAACTAACACTCAATGGCGCTCACCTAAACGATGACGGTTACCGTGAACTGGGTGAAATCATCAACCAGGCATTGACTCACAAAGAAGTCGACAGCAGCAAGGTCCCAACAAAGCTCCTCCAAGCGGTTCTCGATAAGAACTTACACTGGCACCACCGCTACCGTGCAGTGGACGGCAACGACGTCTGGGGTGGTAGATCCAAGTTGAAATTTGTGGATGGTCAAAGTAATGCCACCGTTCTACAGCATGAACTCACCATGCTCGATGTCATGACCGCAAACCGTGATCTCGGCATCTGGTCGCTCGCTAACAACAAATCCCACAAACTAGATGACAGTAATGTTCCAAAACCTATCAAAGTTATTTCCAATGTAGGCGGTGGCTCTAAATCATCTAGTGCAGCGAAAGAAGGTGATTTAGAATACCTCTCCGGAGAAGAAAGTCTCGCTAAAATGCACGTGCCAGAAGGCTTTAAAGTCAATTTATTTGCTTCCGAGAAAGAATTTCCACAACTCGCAAATCCCGTGCAACTACAAGTAGGAGCAGAAGGACACCTCTGGGCAGCGGTCTGGCCCACCTATCCTAAGTGGGAACCCAAAAAAGAAATGGGGGATGCAATCCTCACGCTCAAGGACACCAATGGTGATGGCAAGGCAGACAAGCTAGTAGAATTTGCAAAAGTTCACTGCCCATTAGGATTTGAATTTTGGAATGGCGGCATCGTCGTCACCACTCAGCCAGACATTATTTTTCTCAAGGACACAGATGGAGATGGCAAGGCAGATGTCAGAGAAATCCTGCTTCAGGGAGTGGGCTCATCAGACACTCATCACGCCGCAAATAACCTAGTCTATGGACCCGACGGCGGCATCTATTGGCAAAGCGGAATTTTCCTCCAGCACAACCACGAACACCCATGGGGCAGTTCACTTAAAACAGGTGCATCAGCCACCTACCGCCTAGATCCACGCAGGCACACCATCGCCTTTCATGCCAATAACAGACCTAACCCACACGGCACCTCATTTGACAACTGGGGCTACCACTACGCCAACGATGGCACTGGTGGACGTTCCTTTCAGGTGCGCCCTGACCTCAAAGGCAAAGGATTTAAAATGTTTCCACTACTCAAGAAGGAAGTCCGTCCAGTATCAGCAGACGCCATCGTTTCTAGTAGCAACTTCCCAGATGAAATGCAGCAAGACTTCCTAGTCTGTAACACTATCGGCTACCTCGGTCTAAAACGTTATAAGCTTCACCGAGATGGATTCCCTGAAAAGAAATACAAACAAGGTGAAGTCTGGGGCACTCCCCTGCCTGATTTCCTACGCAGTGATGACAAAAATTTCCGCCCTACTGATGCTGTCTTTGGATCTGATGGAGCACTCTATATATCTGATTGGCACAACGTCATTATCGGACACATGCAGCACAACATCCGCGATCCACACCGCGACAAAAAGCACGGCCGTATCTTCCGCATGGTTTACACCAAAAAACCTCTGCAGAAGCCAGTGAAAATAGCAGGTGCAAGCATCACTGAATTACTCGAAAACCTCAAACACCCAGTCAATGGAGTGCGTCACCGCACCCGAGTCGAACTCTCAGGGCGTAACTCTTCCGAAGTCATCAAAGCCGCCGACCAATGGGTCAAGCAATTCGATCCTAAAGACAAAAGCCACGCGCATCATTTACTAGAAGCCCTCTGGCTCCATCAGCAGCACAATGTTCGCGACACAGATCTGCTAGATCTCGTCCTACAATCTCCTGAACCTCACGCACGTATCGCTGCCGCAACGGTCAAACATCATTGGGGGCCAGCGGACCCAGCAAAAGGTGCTCAGGTAATTGTCAAAGAAAAAGAAATGCACATCATCAAAGGTGGCATCATCAAAGACACACCAGCACTCACACAAATCCGCATCAACACCGTGATAGAGCAACTACGTTTCGATGTAAAATCCATCTCACTCAAGGCTGGTAAGCAGGTCGAACTCACATTCGTGAACCCAGACGCACTGCCGCACAACCTCGTCATCGTCAAACCCGGAGCAGCAGACAAAGTAGCAGCCGCAGCCATCGCCATGGGAGCAGACGGATTCAAAAAAGAGTTCATCCCTAAGTCAAACGACATCTTACATCACACTAAAATGTTAGAGAGAAGACAAACCCAAGTCCTCAAATTCAAAGCCCCAACAACTCCAGGGAAATACCAATTTCTCTGCACTTTCCCGGGCCACGACAAAGTCATGCGCGGAATCTTTGATGTCAAATAACATCGAACCCTTCATTAAATCAACTTTCCTTTGCCTCTTTAGCCTTTGCCTATTACTAGGCTCAGCTATTGGAGCAAAGGAAACACACACTCCACTCATCTTTCAGAATCTGAATTGATTCAAGCTGGGCAACCCTTCACAATGGAACAGCCATAGCCTAGGCGATGTGATTATGCCCATCTTTAAGGAACTTAGCCACATAATCCTTTAGCGTCATTTCCTGCTTCTTAGCTGCCCATTCAAGCTTAGCCTTCAAATCATGAGTGAGTTCAAGCTCCATGCTTAACTTCCCTTTCAAGCGTGAACGTTCGCGTTGACGTCGCTTTCGC
>CAXMOB010000033.1:0-4934 GCA_964194815.1 Vicinamibacteria bacterium
CGATATCACAGGTGCAATTCACTACGCTAATAAAACACTTCCTGGTCAACGCCTCGCATTGCACGCACTGAAGAACCAATATAAGAAAGATGTGGTAGCCGATGGCCCAATGTTCAAATCCTACAGTGTTGAAGGTAACAATCTGATCGTAACTCTCGAAAATACAGACGGTGGCCTTGTCGTTGCCGAGACAGGCACCAACAGTAAAATTGGACTCGCTGTTCCCACCATCGTTCCAAATGGCGACGCTCAGGTGAAACTTTTCTATCTAGCCGGTGAGGACCGCGTCTGGCATCCCGCCAGCATGAAGTTAGAAGGTAATAAAATTATCGTGACATCACCTGCAGTGAAGTCGCCTCGCGGTGTCTCCTACGCTACCGGCGGAGTCGGCAATCAGCCTAATGTCTACAACAAGGCACTGCTGCCAACCACGCCGTTCATTTACTTCGATAACAAACTCGTCACCAGCAAGGACTGGCCTACCGAAAAACTCAAGATTGCTGGGTTAGTGATCGACCCTAACACAGTTGGCAAAATGAACGAGTATCGCAAGATGCCCTTATTGAGCACGCAGTTCCGCGAGAATGCCGTTCTCCAGGCAGGCGTACCTCTTAAAATATGGGGGTCCGCTATCCACGACTGGGGTTATGAGGCAAAGGGTAAGGGGGTTGTGAAGTTTAGCTTTGCTGGGATCGAGAAATCCATTCCTGTCACTTCCGGAATGAAGGAATGGCAGGTCACGTTACCCGCCATGAAAGCCAGTGCCGAGCCGAAAACGCTGAAGGTCACCTTTGAAATCGATGGCGAGCTAGCACATGAGCGAGTTTGTAAAAATATCGTCATCGGCGATGTGTATTACGTCGCCGCTCCACCACTCGCGATGAAATTCGAGAGCAAGGCGAAGTCTAAAGGCATCGTGCGCATGATGAAGAATAATTCGAAGCGCTTCAGCAAAGCTAATCCAAGTCGTTTCAGCGTTTGCGTTTCCACGACACCATTGAACAGGTTCGCAGCCACTTGGGGAGATGCATCAGGGTTGGCTGCTGCACTCGGTCACAGTATCGGCAGCAAGACAGGCAAGCCTGTCGGAATTATCTTCATGCAAACCGGAACGATTAAAAAGAAAGGTGGGCCATCGGTGAATCCAGTCGTGCTGAAGAGCTGGGTCAAGGCGGATGACCTCAACCAGGCACCGAGTCTGATGGCTGATTACAAGGATCTAGGTGCCGCTATTCCAGGGAATCCATACTACAATGTCAATGCTAGGAACTACATCGGAGTCTGGAAGAAATACTGGAGTGAGTATGTGCCGGAAATGATGAAGTCCAAGCGAGTTCCTGACGCTGTGGCATGGGGTAGTTATCCTGCCCTTACTTCCTCAGTGACCAGTAAAGCATCGGAGGTTCATAACGTCATGGTGTGCTCATTTACTCCAGCAGCCCTCAAAGGCATCATCTTTCTCTCGGCAGAGAATATGGTTACTGCTGATCAGGGCACTAACTATGGCCCAGAACTCACCGCTCTTGCCAATAGCTTGAAAAAAGGATTTGGAAATGACGAAACTCCTTTTTATTACACGATTCCCAGCAAGGCACTTGCACCTAAACTTACTCAACCTAAGGCGATCAAAGGTAAAAATGCCAGCGTAGAACTGAGTGACTGGACCAGTACTCAAGACATTCACAAGCTTATCGAAATCATTTCGATAGATGCAGTGAAATAAATAGGTATAATAAAGCATCAACTTCATCCAAACTTCTAAATCAAAAGCAAATGATACAAAATATTAAATCAGTAATAACAGCCCTAGCCGTGAGCACCATTTTTACAGGAATGATCTCTTCCCCTGTGAATGCTCAAGAACAGAAAAAAGAAAAAAGCTACTCGATTGGGCTTTCTATGTACTCCCTTCGCCAACTCTTCAAAGATGGCAGCCTGACTGCACTCGACTACCCAGCATTTGCCAAAAAGACTTTTGGTATCACCCAGATCGATGTTTGGGATGGCGGCTTTCCGGAAGGGAAGAAGAATGATATGGAATTCTACAAAGAGCTTAAGAAGCGCTCCGATGCGGCAGGTACAAATATCTTTCTCGTCATGACTGGAGCCGTCGATGCGAAAGGCAAAACAGCTGAAGAACGGAAGAAGGCAGGCATGAAGTTCTCCTCTGCAGTGGATTACGCCCAAGTGCTCGGTTCAGATTTTGTCCGTGTATTCCTCTTAGCTCCGAAAATAGACCGTGATGAAGCAATCAAGCATTCCATTGAAGCCCTCACTCCGCTTGCCGACTACGCGAAGACCAAGGGCGTCATGATCGTGATCGAACCGGGTTCCTCAAAGTGGTCCAAAAAAGGTCCTTTTCTAGCAGATCTCTCTAAGAAAATGAATCATCCTGCACTGCGTCTTATGCCAGACTTCGGCAAAATGCGTTACGATGATCCTTATGGCGGCACCGTGGCAATGATGCCCCAAAGTGTCTCTGTATCAGCCAAGAGTTACGACTTTGATGAAGAAGGTAACGAAAAAAATCTCGATTACACCCGTCTCATGAAAAGCGTCAACGATGCGAAGTACACAGGGATCGTAGCCATCGAATACGAAGGTCATAAGTTAGGCCCTGTGGAGGGTGTGAAGGCAACTCAAAAACTGCTTCAGCGTTTTCAGTCCAAGGATAAATAAGTGAGTTGTCTATGTGGTTAAAAAAACTACGCGTTTAACCTAACATATACCTAGAGTTGACAGTTTTTAATCTAATCTAATTTTTTTATGAATAACACATGCCGTTTTATAATCCCTCGTCTGCAGTTGAGTGCTGTTTTTTCTCTATCCCTGATGCTTCTTGCAAGCTCCGCCTCAGCAGAGGAATCTTCTAGTAAAAAGACAGAGCCAAAGCTAAACCCAAACGTGTTGTTGATCGCGGTCGATGATCTTAATGACTGGATCGGCTGCATGGGTGGCCACCCACAGGCAAAGACGCCAAATATGGATCGTCTTGCTGCGCGTGGGGTGTTATTTTCCAATGCGCACTGCCAATCGCCTGTCTGTAATCCATCACGTGCCAGCATGATGACATCACTCTACCCAGCGACTACCGGTATCTACTTTCTCAATCCGGATCTCAACCAGTCACCAGTTGCGATGAAAAATACGCTTCTTCCGCATCGCTTCCAAAAAGAAGGTTACCATGTCGCGGGAGCTGGTAAACTTTTCCATGGCAATCAGAACCAAAAATATATACCCAACTACGGCGGAGGGTTTGGTGGTATGGGACCAATTCCGAAGAAAAAACTTACTTCCTACCCTGGGCACCCGCTATGGGACTGGGGTGCATACCCTGACAAGGATGAAAAGATGCCAGACTACAAGATTGCGGCATGGGGTGTGCAGGAGTTGCAAAAAAAGCATGAAAAACCATTTTTCATTGCCACTGGATTCTATCGACCGCACGTCCCACATTTTGCACCGCAGAAATGGTTCGACATGTATCCTCTCGACACCCTGAAGCTACCTGAGGTGATGAAAAACGATCTCGACGATATCCCTGAATACGGCATCAATCTAACGCGACTCAAGCATGTTGCACCTACGCATAATTGGGTGATGAAAAACGACGAGTGGAAGCCGCTGGTTCAATCATACCTAGCATGTGTTAGTTTTGTGGATCATCAAGTAGGCAAAGTGCTCGATGCACTTGATGCCAGTCCTTACAAGGATAACACGTATATTGTCCTCTACACCGATCATGGATTTCACCTGGGCGAAAAAGATCGCTGGGCAAAGCGTAGCCTCTGGGAAGACGGGACACACACACCACTGATCATCGTAGGTCCTGGTGTCGCCAAAGGTAAAGTCTGTAAGAAACCGGTGCAGCTACTAGATATCTATCCGACATTGTTAACGATGACCGGACTGAAAGCTGATCCCAAACTTGAGGGGAATTCTCTGGCGCAGTTGCTCAAGAACCCGACTGCAGAGTGGCCTCACCAAGCGAGGACAAGCTTTGGACCAGGTAATGTTTCCATCCGTTCTGAGCGCTACCGCTATATCCACTATAACGACGGTACGGAAGAATTTTACGATCATTCAAAGGACACCAACGAATGGCGTAACCTGATTAAAAATCCAGATATGGCAGAGCTGGTGAAAAACCATCGAGCGGCCCTGCCTAAGGAATATCAACCTATTCTGGGGAAGAGATCGACAGGTCATCAGGCGTTTGAGGCCAGTGAAGCGGCAGCCCAAAAGTGAAACTTATGGAGTACCACTCTTTTGAAACTCAGAGTGGTATAAACCAGTATGCTGCGGACAAGATATCCCTACTTCTTGATTCGTGTTGCTGCGCGATGCTCCCAATCACTTCGGTAGGTAGTGGTCTGCGAAGACGCGTTCTTGTCCTTTGAGGGGGGTTGAGGGGACACCGGCTGGGATGAGGTCTTTGGCCCATGAATGAAGTGAGGCCTGGAGTTTTATTGCGATTTCGGGGTGCTCCTTGATACGGTTGACCGTTTCGTGTTCTAGGCTGGCGAGATCGAAGAGGTATTTGCGGTCGCCAGCTTGGTAGTATTTCCATTGCCCTTCGCGGACGGCAGTTTGTCTCCAAAAGCGCCAGAACAATTGTTTGTGAGGTGCTTCTTTTATTTGACCTGTGAAGTGAGGGATGAGGTTCACGCCATCGAGTGTGGCGGGTTTTTTTAAGCCGGCGATTTCGACGGCGGTGGCACCAACGTCCAATGAGGTGACGGGGTGGTCATAGGTTTTGCCAGCAGGAATTATGCCCGGCCAGGTGGCGATGTAAGGAACGCGTATACCGCCTTCGGTGAGCATGCCTTTTTCACCAAGCCAGGGGTCGTTGCGTGAACCGTCCCAAGCACCGCCTTTGTGGGTGAGGGGGATATCTTTCATATCAATTTTGAGCGGTGCACCGTTATCACTGA
>CAXMOB010000034.1:0-10564 GCA_964194815.1 Vicinamibacteria bacterium
TCGATCGCAACAAGCGGATGGCTTCAGTGATGGAGCAGAGGGTGGCGAAGTTTGCTCACAAATCACATTTTTTTGCAGTCGGCGTTTCTCACCTGATTGGTAAGGACAGCATCGTTACCAATTTTCAAAAACAGGGTTACACCGTGACCCGCATTCAATAATTTCACAAATTCTAACACAAAATATCATGGCAATTCCTACAATTACAAAAATTACCGGCACAGCAGTTCCTGTGAGAGGGGCTGATGTAGATACTGATCGTATTATCCCAGCTCGCTTCCTCAAGTGTGTGACCTTTGATGATCTAGCTGAGGGTATGTTCTACGACGAACGCTTCCAGGCAGATGGATCGAGCAAGAACCATCCTATCGATAATCCAAGTTATAAGGGTGCTAGCATCATGGTGGTTGGGCCAAACTTTGGTTGTGGCTCATCTCGTGAGCACGCACCTCAGTCGATCCGTCGATGTGGTTTCGATGCGATTGTGGGCGTGACTTATGCAGAGATTTTCTTTGGTAATTCAACAGGCCTTGGGATGCCATGTGTGTCAACGACACTTGAGCAAAACGAGACGCTTTCGGCAGCGATCGAGGCCGATCCGAGTATTGAGCTTAGTGTGGACTTAGAGTCGATGAGCTTGAGCTATGGAGAGGAAAACATGCCGATCACCATGCCTGACGGAGCGAGAGAAGCATTGGTGCACGGGAAATGGGACCCTATCCAGTCTTTACTGGATCAAGAGCAAAAAATCTCAGAGGTGGCCGCTGGATTAGCCTACGTGAGGTAGGGTTTCTTGGGCAGAGTTGTCTGCAACCGCCAACTGGGTTAAATAGCTTGGCGGTGGCGATAGTCCAGCATTGTTTTTGGACGGGCAGGCCTTGTTGGGGAGGATCGAGGGGATGAGCGGCTTGGGTGAGCTTTCGCCAGCTCAGTTGACGAAGTTTAATGCGTGGTGTCGAAAAGATAAGAAAAAGGCTCTGGGTTTTCTGACACCGTTGCTGCGTTCCCAGCTCGCTAGCCCAAAGTAGTAAAAAAAGAAAAATTCTTGATCGATTGGTAGATCCTTACCTATATTACAGCATGAGAATACTTTCTACATTGATTACAGCGTCTCTTTGTTCAGCGGTGATGGGGGCGAATGACAAACCCAATATCGTGTTTATTTTTGCAGATGACATGGGAATTGGCGATGTATCGCACACTACAGGCAAGGCCGCGACGCCAGCATTGGATCGTTTGGCGAAGGAGGGGATGCGATTCACAGATGCACATACGACTTCCTCTGTGTGCACGCCATCGCGCTATGGCTTACTGACAGGTCGATACAACTGGAGAACGCATCTTCAGCGCTCTGTCTATTTCTCTCCTAAGGATAAGCCTTTGATTAAAGAGAATCAGTCTACGGTGGCCTCGCTGTTGAAAAAGCAAGGGTACCAGACCGCTTGTGTGGGCAAGTGGCACCTAGGCATTGGTTGGCAATTTCAAAAAGATTACAAAAAGCAGGCAGGGCATAAAGGGGCAGGATGGGACATTGATTATAGCAAGGCGGCAGTGACACCATTGGCGAATGGCTTCGACTATTTCTATGGTATTCAAGCTTCATTGGACATGCCACCCTATGTTTACATTGAGAATGATAAAGCGGTGAAGGAAGCTACAGTAGTGAAGGCGTTTCATCGAGCTGGTGCGGCTGCAGCGGATTTCGAGGCAAACCAATGCCTCAAGGTGTTTGCAGAAAAATCAGTGGCGTTCATTGATCGTGCAGCGAAAGAGGATAAGCCTTTTTTCCTCTACTTGCCGTTGACTTCACCGCACACGCCTATTGTGCCGAGTAAGGATTGGCAGGGTAAGTCATCGATCGGTAAATATGGAGATTTTCTGATGGAGACCGATTGGGTGGTTGGACAGGTGCTTAAGGCACTTGATAAGCATGGGGAGACCAAGGACACCTTAGTGATATTTTCAACAGACAACGGCTGTTCCCCAGCGGCAAAAATCCCAGATTTGGTCAAAAAAGGGCATAAGCCGAACGGAGATCTTCGCGGCCACAAGGCAGATATCTATGAAGGTGGGCACCGCGTGCCGACGATTGCGATGTGGCCAGGGGTGGTGAAGGCCGGCTCCGTGACGAGTCGACTCACAAGCTTAGCAGATTTTTATGCAACTTGTGCGGAGATCACTGGAGTCAAGGTGGATGGAGCATCGGGTGTGGATAGCGTTTCTTTTTTTGAGACTTTAAAAGACCCTAGTAAGACTGAACGTGATGCGATTGTGATGCACTCGATCAATGGAGCTTTTGCGATTCGCCAAGGCGACTGGAAGCTTTGTTTCTGTGGTGGTTCAGGTGGCTGGAGTGCCCCGCGTAGAGCAGCAAAAACTGCACCCAAGTGGCAGTTGTTCAATCTAAAGAACGATCCGGCTGAGGCGAAAAATTTGTATACTGAGAACTCAGAGAAGGTGGAAGAACTTCATGCACTGATGGTGAAATATATTGCTGATGGTCGTAGTACCGAGGGAGCGAAACAGAAGAATGACGTGGAGATCACCTTAGATAAGGAAGCTACAAAAAAGAAGTAAAGGCCGTAAAAAAATGAGCTTACTCATGAATAATTTACCTTCACATCTTAGTAAGCTTATTTGTTTCCACGACCCTAAGCCAGGCTGCCATAAATATCTTTAAGGCACCTTGTGAATATGCCTGCTGCCCTTTTCTATTCAGCATGACAGACGAATCGTTGAGTTTGAGGTGTGCGAGGTCCCTAGATATCTTAAATATATGGGGCTGAACCCTGACAAATCGCTTGATACTACGGAGTTTAGGCTTGCAACTCAGTGATTTAGGACGTTTACTGCCGCCATCAAGCTCTAGCACTCAAAAGGGAGTGGGTAATTATTACCCGCTCTTTCGTGTGTAGGGACGGCAGTTCAGCGACTGAACAAGCCTCAACAGAAGACTCCAACAGAAAAAGACAATGACAAACGATATCGTAGCACTTATCGACTTTTACGAACGTGAAAAGCAAATCGACCGCGAAAAGGTGATCGAAGCTCTTCAGTATGCTTTTATTTCAGCCTACCGTAAAAATGTAACTGGTTCTGAGAAAATTGAAACTCTCCGCGCTGACATTGAACCTAAAAAAGGTGATGTGACCATGTTCGCCTCATTGACTGTTGTCGCTGATGACGATCACGTGGATCAGTGGAATGAAGTGCCTCTTGCGATGGCACTTCGTCTCAAGCCTGATGCCGTGCTTGACGATGTCATTGAAATGAATGTGACACCAAAGAATTTCGGTCGTATTGCGGTGCAAACAGCAAAGCAGACCATGATGCAGCGTTTACGCATGGCAGAAAAAGAAATGATCTACGAAGAATTTAAAGATCGTGCTGGTGACGTGGTGAGCGGAACTGTACGTCGATTCGAGAAGAGTGACGTTTTGATAGATCTTGGAAAATTTGAAGGTAAAATGCCTAGCCGCGAGCGTGTGGTGACTGAGGAATATAACATTGGTGATCGTATCCGCGTCTACGTAGTAGCAGTGGAAAACGACCAACGTGGCCCAGAGATCATCTTGTCTCGTAGTCATCCTAACTTTGTGCGTCGTTTGTTTGAGTCAGAAGTGACTGAAATCGCAGACCACACTGTAGAAATTCGTGGCGTTGCTCGTGAAGCAGGATACCGCACTAAGGTAGCTGTTTGGAGTAACGACGAGAACGTTGATCCCGTAGGAGCTTGCGTTGGAATGCGTGGTGCTCGTGTGAAGAACATCGTTCGTGAGCTTAACAACGAGAAAGTAGACATCATCCGTTGGGACGAAGATCCTGCAGTGCTTGTTATAGATGCTCTTAAGCCAGCTGAACTTCGTAGCGTTACTCTTGACGTTGCGAATAAGGTGGTGAACGTCACCGTGGATGAAGAAGAACTTAGTAAGGCAATTGGTCGTCGTGGTCAGAATGCTCGCCTATCATCACGCCTCATGGGTTGGGATGTGCAGGTGCGTAAAGATGAAAGCGAAGCAGAGCAGTTTGAAGCACGTCTTCATGATGCAGCTGGATCATTAGCCGGAGAGACAGGACTCGACGAAGAAACAGCAGACAAGCTTTACCGTGCAGGTGGAGTGAGTGCAGACATGGTATTACAAATGCCAGCTGACTACATTGCTGGAGCTTTGGAGATTTCAGAAGAGGAAGCAAAGGCTATCCTTGATAAGGTGCAAGCCAAGGTTAGCTAAGCTAGTAATTGGGTTGACAAAAGACAGATATGAAGCCACTGGGCGTGCCCAGTAAACTAACGAGATGTAAGCGTCTCGTCGGAAAAATCAAAAAAGAAAAGGAAAAGGAAAAGCGAATGCCTGAAGAAAAGGATAGCAATAATAAAAAAGAACCTCTCGATCTTCTTGGCGGTGCCAAGAAGCAATCTCGTCGTGCGCGCCAGCGTGATGAGGCATCTCAGGTGAAGACGTTGGACGTGAAGAAGCAGGAAGCTCTTGATATTTTTTCTGATGAAGGGAAGAAGAAGAACTCTCAGGTAAAAAAGGGCTCTGCTAAGGGTCTTATCGCACCTATTTCTAGAAAGCTTGAGTCGGTTCCTGAAGAGGATCTTGAAACATCAGGTAAGGAAGATAACTCTACTGCAACATCAGGAGCAGTATCTGTATCGGCTGACAAGGTGATTAGCATTAAGCCGCCAATTATCGTAAGTGACCTCGCTGATACGATGTCTCTTAAGCCGTTCCAATTAATGGCTGATTTGATTAAGCTACAAGTTTTCGTAGCACCACACCAAGCGATCGAGCCGGACATAGCTGAAAAGCTTTGTGCTCAGCACGGATTCGTTTTTGAACGTGAAAAGCGTGAAAAAGGTGGCGGTGTTCACAAGGTGGAAGAAGTGATCAAAGAGCCATTGGCTGCTGTAAAAGAGCCTGAAGCGGAGCTTCAACTTCGTGCACCGATCATTACGATCATGGGCCACGTTGATCACGGTAAGACATCATTGATGGACAAAATCCGTAACTCACGCGTTGCTTCAGGCGAGGCGGGTGGTATCACTCAGCACATCGGTGCTTATTCAGTGAAGGATTCATCAGGACGTGCAGTGACTTTCTTGGATACTCCAGGCCACGCGATTTTCTCAAGAATGCGTGCACGCGGTGCTGATGTTACTGACATCGTAGTTATCGTAGTTGCTGCAGACGACGGCATCATGCCTCAGACTAAGGAAGCGATTCAACATGCCCGTGCTGCGGGTAAGGAAATGATCGTTGCTATCAACAAGTGCGATTTGCCAGGTGCAGATACAATGCGTGTGAAGACACAGTTGATGGAGCATGAGATGACTCCAGTTGAATTCGGTGGTAACATCGAGTGTGTAGAACTTTCTGCTGTAACTGGTGACGGAGTCGACGATCTGATGGAGCTCTTAGCTCTTCAGGCTGAAGTTCTTGAACTTAAGGCAAACCCATCTGCTGTGCCACGCGCTTCAATTATCGAAGCTCGTACACAACCTGGTAAGGGAGCTACTGCCTCAGTGATTGTTGAAAATGGAACACTCAAGGTGGGTCAGGCATTCATTTGCGGACCATTCGCTGGTAAAGTGAAGTCCATGTTCGATGACCATGGTAAGGCAATCAAGTCCGCTGGACCATCTACACCAGTAGAAATTGGTGGATTTGCTGAATTACCAAACGTAGGTGACACACTAGTAGGAATGACTAACGAACGCCAAGCGAAGAAGCTTGCGGAGGAACGTCAAACTGAACTTCGCCAGAAACGTCTTGGTGGTAGTGGCAACCGCATTGCAGACATCATGTCTCTCGTGAAAGGTGGCAAAAAAGCACAGTTGAACATCATTCTTAAGACTGATGTTCAGGGTTCTGTTGGAGCTATCACAGGAGCGATTGACGATATTGAGTCATCTAAGGTTGACGTAAGATTCATCAACGCAGCTTCAGGTTCTATTACTGAATCTGACATTCTTCTCGCCAGCACATCTGACTCTGTTGTCTTTGGTTTCAATACCAAGGTAGAGAGCAAGGCAGTTGCTGCAGCGAAGCGTGAAGGCGTAGAGATCAAACTCTACTCAATCGTTTACGAACTCATCGACACCGTGCAAGACGCAATGCTTGGTATGCTTGAGCCTGAAACTCGCGAGACTATTATTGGTCACGCTGATGTTAAAGAGGTATTCAAGGTGCACAAAGGATTGGCTGCAGGTTGTTACATCAAGGATGGTAAGGTTAGCCGTAAGGCACACGCTCGTGTGATCCGCGGTAAAGTACCAGTCTTCGATGGTAAGATGTCAACGCTTCGTCGCTTTAAGGACGAGGTTGATGAAGTCAAGGTGGGTATCGAATGTGGTATCCGACTTGGTGACTTCAGTGACTACGAAGCAGGCGATGTCATCGAGTGTTACACACTTGAGAAGATCCCACAAAAACTGAACTAAACTCATTTAGTAAAAGCGGCACTCAGCCGCTTTTACTTTCTCAACTCTAAATTGGCGGTGTCAAAGCCGCCATTTCTAAAAATATGTCTCAACGTCTTGACCGAATCAATGAATTGATGAAGCGCGAAATCAGCACTGTCGTCATGAAGGAATTTGAATTCCCTAATTGCCTCGTCACCATTTCTGAAGTCGTGGTCACCCAGGATCTTCAGGAGGCCAAGGTGTTTGTCAGTGTGTTAGGTGGAGATCCACAAAGTGTCATCACTAAGCTTCGCAAGAGGCGTGGCATGATCCAGGGGCGCACGATGAAGCGTGTTGTGCTACGTTGTACGCCAATTCTTGACTTCCGTGTCGACACTTCAGCTGACCGTGGTGTTAGCGTTGTGAATCTGTTGGACGAAGTTGCAAAGCTTGAAACAGCTGAGCGTGAAGAAGAGGAAAACGAAAATAAATAGAATTCTATTCTGGTTTCCAACTTTTTAATTTCTGATGGCTACACAAACATCTAGGAAAAAGAGTAACGCAGGAAATTACTATCTTATCTTTTTAGGCCTACTCCTCATGTTCATGGGAAGTGGGTTTACTTTATTAATGTGGCTGAGCTTTTCTAAGGCGAATGCGACACGTCAGTGGGTAGAGACACCTTGTTTGATCGTGAAGTCTGAGAAGGTGACCCGTTCTGGTGAGAACATGAAGGTCGAGTATCAATGGCTGGGCGAGTATGCCTATGCATACAATGGGGAGACCTATGTAGGTTCGAAATTGGAGCCACGTGGTGCCCGCTGGAGTGCCAAAACTGAGAAGACGGATGATGTATTGGCTCGTTTCCAGGAAGGCTCAGAGAGTGTTTGTTATGTGAACCCTGAGAACCCAGTGAAAGCAATTTTGAAGCACGACTCACGTGGTGCTGGTTACAGTATATGGTTCCCGATGATTTTTGCAGTTGGGGGCGGGGGAATGATCTTTGGAGCAATTAAGAAATGGAACAGGAAACCATAATCTCAGTGAAGCGAGTGGTGAAGCCATGGGTGCGTCGTGCCTGTGTTGGTTTCATTGTTGGTATTTGGATTTTGGCGCCTTACATGCTGCTTCAGCAATTTGCATTGCACTCAGTGACGTGGTTAAACGAGACGGACTTTGATCGCATGGTACCGATCGTGCCGAGTGCGATCTACGTCTATTTTTCCTATTACCTCCTACTGCTTTGGGCTGGCTCTGCTGTTCCTGACGCCAATTTCGCCAAGTTCTTGCGTGCGGTGTGTATGGTGACCTTAGTGAGTCACCTAACATTTTTCTTTTTTCCTACCGGTTTGGCACGTGATGCGATGGAGGCAATTGAGACTCCAGCATTGTATGATTGGATGGTGAGTGTTGAAAAACCGCGCAATTGTTTGCCATCCATGCGTGCCTCATTGGCGACCCTAGCCGCACTGGCATTGTGGAGTAGAGGTAAGTTGGTGGGGATACTGGGAGCTCTGTGGATGGTGGCGATTTTATGGTCTGCCATTGCGATTCGACAGCATATTTTGATCGACCTTGCCGCTGGTGTAGTTCTAGCTATGGTGGTGTGGCTGGTGCCAGCCCTCTCGCGTAAAAAGCATCCTATAAAGTAGACATCGATTTCCATGAGCTTACGAACTGACGACTTTGATTATCATTTACCAGAAGAGTTAATTGCTGACCGACCATTAGAGCAACGCTCTGGGTCGAGAATGCTGGTGGTGAACCGAGCTGAAGGGACGATAGAGCATCGACTGTTTAAAGATTTTTCTTCTTACCTACAGCCAAAGGATTTGGTGGTGTTGAATAACACGAAGGTGATTCCAGCGCGTTTGTTTTCCAATGATGGTGGGATTGAGTTGGTGGTGACCGATCGTAAAACGCCGACTGATTGGGTCTGCATGGTGCGTCCAGGTAAGAAGATGAAAGTGGGTCGCACGGTTGAGATTGGTGATGCCGTTGGCACCGTGTTGGAGATCTTAGAGGATGGCAATCGTTTGGTCCGCTGGGATAAAGTAGTTGATCTCGATGTGCATGGTAAACTTGCTTTGCCGCATTACATGGGTCGCGATTCCGATGTTGCTGATAGAGACCGCTACCAGACAGTTTTTGCCGATGAGGAAGGTGCGATTGCAGCACCGACTGCGGGCTTGCATTTCACTCCAGACTTATTGCAATCAATCGAACATACTTTTCTAACATTACACGTTGGTATTGGCACATTCCGTCCAGTGAAAGCAGTAGAGATCAAGGATCACGATATGCATTCTGAGCGCTATGTGGTGACTCAGGAAACAGCTGAGAGGATCAATGGGCCGGGACGGACGATCGCTGTCGGCACGACTTGTACACGTGTGTTAGAAAGTCTAGGGCGTGAGTCTGCTGAGTTGACTGCAGCTTCTGGTGAGACAGATATTTTCATTTATCCTCCGTATGATTTTAAAGTAGTGGACGGCTTGTTGACTAACTTCCACTTACCGAAGAGTACCTTGATCATGTTGGTCAGTGCATTTGCGGGTAAGGAACTGGTGATGGAAGCGTATCGTCAGGCAGTGGAAGAGAAGTATCGATTCTTCTCCTATGGAGACTGCATGTTGATTTTGTAGCCCCTAGCTGGGAGTGTTCAGAGTTCAGTACGGAGATGTACGCTAGGATCTACAGCGATTGGGGTTCGTTGGGGATGATGTGTTTTGATCCA
Organism: Vicinamibacteria bacterium; assembly: GCA_964194815.1. GTDB lineage: Bacteria > Verrucomicrobiota > Verrucomicrobiia > Verrucomicrobiales > Akkermansiaceae > Rubritalea. The sequence goes on from CAXMOB010000034.1 coordinate 9,144, forward strand.
AGGCACGGCTTAAGAGTGTATAAAGGTGATGAGTTCAAAGACTACCTGATTTGTTTTCAATGCTATCACCTCGATGTTTCTGTTTTGTGCTCGATAAGTTGAATCCCAGACAAAGATTGAACTGGCACATTGCAATTCAGTAAAATGGGAAGTGTTGGAATGGAATAATTTCCTGAAGATATTCGAGGAAAACTATATATCATCAGGTATTGCGTATTTTTTTAGAGATTGTAGAAGAAGGGAGTCATGAATCCACCAACTAATCCAAGTAGTTATAAGAAGCCAGTAATGAAATCTGACCTTCGTGAAGCCAAAATTATTGGGTCTTCTTTACTGGTTGGACTTGGCTCTATAGGAGTCAGTTCCTCTGAATCTTCAGCAATCTCCTCTGTCGTGACCCTATTAGGACTCATTCTCATGATTTACGCGTGGTCAGGTGTATCCATAATCGGGTTATTCAAAAACCTAATAGGTTTGCCGAAAATCGAGGAAGATAACACAAACAGCTTAAAAAAAGATGAGTGAAGAGAGCTCAGTTGGGAATCGAGCTTGAGCACACTTCAAGTCAATAAATCCAATCAAAAGTCACCTACTCATGTTTTTGAACATAACTTGCCTCTGCCCCTTCTTGTCTTTTGTGTTACATCATTAGTTGACCGCATCTAGAAATCTCTACATGGTAAAGCGATGAACGACACGGTTAGGATTAAGCGTTTACAGATTTCAACACACATTGGTGTGCCTGAGGAAGAGCGTGCGGAGGCTCAGCAATTATGTGTGAGTTTAGAGATGGAGCCGAAGCTTGGTTTTGCGGCGCTCAATGATGAAATTGAAGGTGGTGTTGATTACTATCAAGTAAGCTTGCGAGTGAAAGAACTTGCGGCAGAGAAGCCGCGAAAGCTGATTGAAACCTTGGCTGAGGATGTTGCCGCGATGGTCTTGGCTGAGTTTGCAGTCTGCGTGCTGACGGTAGATGTGGAGAAATACATTTTGGAGGACACTGAGCATGTGGGGGTGACGATTCGTAGGTTTAGTTCACAGGGAGCAACGAGGGGATGCTCGAATGTCATCGTGTAATGAAAGAAAAATAGTTAGATAAAAGGATGAGCTTGCCTTTATTAAAACACTAGGAGTGGCACTGAAGAACTATGATGCCACCTTTAAAGCGATGTGTATGCTGAAGGCTAAGCGGGAGGCGCTGTTTGCCGTTATGCGTGCGGACCAGCGGTTATACCAATTGAACAGTTATCTTAGCGTAATGATAATTTTTAAGGTTGGGGTGAAATAGTCAGCGGAGCTGAGCGAGAGAAAGGACGTCGAATCTAACTATTCAAATGGTATTAGAATTCAAGTTTGCCCCAAAGAAGTTCCCTGGCACAGCGACTCGCAAGTGAACAGGCTTGATAGGAGTTCAACTAAAG
>CAXMOB010000035.1:0-7848 GCA_964194815.1 Vicinamibacteria bacterium
GATAGTGAGTGCTCCACTGCTAGCCCAATCACTGGCTTTTGGACTTGAGGAGATCTATGATTTTTTTGCGATCGGCATCTGGGTTGACGACCATTTGCACGTCCCCCAATGCGGTGCCCCCATGTTTATTTTTTGCATTGGGGTTGGCTCCGGCATCGATGAGCCAACGGACGACTTCGTATTTTCCGGCTTTAGCTGCCTGCATGAGTGGGGTTGTGCCATCTGGGCCGCTGTCATCCACATCAGCTCCAGCAGTGACTAGATATTGCATCACCTGAGTATTTCCTTTTGCTGCAGCATAGCCGAGTACCGTGCCGTCGATCGTCCCGGAATAGCCCACGCCATCATTATTGAATGATGTGCCAATTTTAGCCTTAGGATCGGCACCAGCAGCAAGTAGAGCCTTTACAACTGAGGGGGCTCCGGCTTGAGCAGCAATAAAGATAACGGGTAGACCATTTCGATTTTTAACCTTTGGGGAAGCACCTGCCTTGATGGCTTCGATAGCCTTCTCAGATTGGTTGAAAGAAAGTGCTGTAAGTAAATCCTGATTCAGTTTTGCAAGGTTGACGCTAGATTTGGGTGGAGCTGGTTGAGTCGTCGATGAGCTTGGTTCAGGTACAGACACAGGCTCAGGGGCTCGTTGAGACTTGGGCTCAGGCGTCGGAGCTTCTTTGCTGCAGGAAACGAATAGTAGACAGAAGCTGGTGAGTGTCGTGAGTTGGCAATGTTTCATTTGGCGGTGGGTCATGGTTGATGGTATACGAGTGATACACCTAACTCAATTTTCATACCACAAAGTGCCGAAGATCGTCAAGAATAAGTGCATTTGAGTAAATGTATTTCAACTAACTCATGGGATTTTTTTGGTGGCCCAGAAATCTTGGCATATTCATATTGGCAGTCAGACAAATAAAAAACGCATTGATGTATGAATCCTAATGCACTATGAAATTACAGTAGCCAACCCACAAGTCAGATGGCCGTTACCAGATAGTGAGTGGTACTCTACGGTGCTAGGCTAAAAGAAAGAATACAATGAACAGACTACATCACTTGAAAAGAATCGGGTTAATTGTATGCGTATTTGCTCTGTCGTACATGAGTTACGATGTGCTAGCAAAAGAGAAGAAGAGCGTCGATCGGAACGCGTGGAAACAGTATGCCGGTAAGACGGGCCCCAGCGGCTGGCGAGTCAATGTCATTCAGCCCGACCCCAATGACCATGGTCCGGACGGTTTCAACTACCATGATTGGGATGGCGACGGTGATTTGGACGTCTTCATCAATTTCGAAGAAGGCGGATACAGCCGCCTTTATTTCAACCCGGGCAAAGGCAAGATCAGGGAGCCTTGGACCGATTACATTGAGCTGGCAAGGCATGGTAAGTGCGAGGACTCCGGAATTGGTGATCTCGACAACGACGGCGATGTCGACTACATTGCCAACGGCGGGCATGTCTATTTCAATCCCGGAAAAAAGGAATTGCGACATCCCGAGAGGTGGATCCATATGACTCTCTTCAAGAACGAGGCACGTAATCCGATCGTTAGCGATATTGATGGTGACGGTCTTAATGATCTCATTGTCGGTGCCACAGCATGGTACAAGCAACCCGTCAAAGGTAAGCATGATGCTGCCAATTGGAAGCGCTACGTGCTTGGTCAAGCCAAGTGGCCCATGACCACTATTGTCACCGACATAGACGCCGATGGTGACAATGACATTCTCATTCAGGAGCGCAGGAAACAGGGTACGTTCTACTTCGAAAACCCCGGCAACAACAATGTGACCAAACCATGGAAAATGAAGGTGATTGATGCCACAACAGGCAGTATGTTCATGGCTCTTGGTGATGTGAACGGCGATGGTCGACTCGATCTGGTGAAGGCTGGCAGCAAGGTCTGTATTTATCTGCGTACAAACGACAAAGGCCCACCCATCTATAAGAAGGTCGAAGTGGAGAATCCGATCCAACCTAAAAACGTCACGGTCAAGCCCAAGCCTAAGGGAGTTGCGCTTATAGAGTTGAACGGAGACCCGAAGTACCCGGAAATTGTCATCATCCCGGAATACGAGGCACAGCTGTGGTACCTGACCGTCTCAGGCAACGGCATGTTGCCGGAAAACTGGACCTGCACTCTGATGGATATGCCCAGTCCGGAATCACGTAAGAAAATGGACAATGCCTATCTGGTTGACCTGGATGGTGACGGTGACATGGACATAGCCACCACAGAAGAGAATGGTGGCTGGGGTGTTATTTGGTTCGAGAACCCCATGAATGATTAGAATTGAAGAGGCCCAACAAGTCGTTACGCTGTGAGGCGGCTAAGCGCACACGTGAACGTAGTCGCTTTGCTATATTATATGAGAAAATTATGGCACATCTGTGTGACGATCGTGATCATGACAAGTATTTCTGTGCTTGCAGCAGAGCCGATCACTATTCTTCCCCTCGGAGACTCAATCACAGAAGGTGGCAAGGCATTTGTTTGTTACCGTCAGGTTCTGATCCCTGATTTCTTTGCAGCGGCAGTGCCTATTGCAGGGGATCGCACCTGCCCTGTTTCTGGAACACGGGAGGTGGTAGAGGCTCTCAAGAAACTCGATTCCAAATCAAGTATACGGAAGACGCGAAGAAGAGCCACGGATCTATCTGCAATGCATGCAAGGTCGTTCAAATCGTTATTGGCTGACGGAAAGGTTATCGCCGGAAAGAACACGACAACAGGTGTGAAGGGATCTAAGATCGATGTGAACAACAAGTTGGTTGAAATGGGCTCCAATGCGAAGAATCTGATTCCAAAAGACATTGCGATTCATACGCTCTGCAACAGCGTGATTCCTCGTAAAAACTTTGGCAAATGGACGAGATGGTATCAGGAAGATGGCAATACCCAGGTTTTTCGTTTATTCAAAGGCGAGCACAATGTTCGCAATGAACGTCCTGGTGCAGCACGGGTTGAGTCGTTCAGTCGGCTGAAGTGGCAACGAGGTGATTGGCGCCAGTGGGAGGGGACTTACACGATTTTAAAACCTCATGGCTGTGCTATTTTTCAAGCCAAAAATAACAAGAACGATTGGGGCGTGATGATCAACTTGTCAGACAATGGCGACATCACACTCAACCACCGACGACACCAAAAAGACGAGGTTATTGCCAAAAATATGACGGGTAAAAGCTTCGATCTCAAAGTCAGAGACAATGGTCACGACTACGAAGTATTTCTCAATGGGAAAAAAGTGGGCACGGGTTATTACGCTAGACCGGAGGGCCATACTAGCTTTCGCTGGGGGATGTATGGTAAGACCATAAAGCACGATGCGCTGATCTTTGTGACCGGAGCGAAGTTCAACTAGTGGCCGGGTTGGTGACAACAGAGAGACCTTATTTCCCTATTGTCGTTCAGTAAAAGAAGTTGCCAGCAGTTAAAAGCTCAGCCACGGCGATATGACTCCACTCATTACTCTACACACATCCAAGTTCATAAGCACGAATCATGTTTCGTAGTGCTATCATCATCGTTCGCATCGGTATGGCACTGTGGCCCTATGCACATGGTATAGGGAGCGTTAGATTGGCGAATTGACATACTCCACTCGCATAAAATTCTGATTAATGCTACCATCTCGAGTCATGACAGACCTTAAACTTTCGCAACGGCTTCCTACCATCATGGCCAATTGGAAAATGGCGATGACCATTGATGAGAGTCGCACGTTTATGAGCGACTTTCTTCCGCAAATTGACGACCTGATCGGTAAAATACAAATCATCATCAGCGCCCCGGCTACGGCTATTTCTACTCTCGCACCTATCGTAGCAAGCATTCCGTTTGTAGAAGTTGGTGCTCAAAACTCATCGGCACATCCAGACCTAGATTACACTGGCGAGCTATCAGCTGGCCTTCTAGCCGACGCTGGTGCTGGCTGGTGTATGGTAGGCCACTGGGATGTGATCCGTCAGTTTGATAAATCCGACGAAGACCTCAACCGTGAACTCCATGCTCTGCTTGCCACCGAGATACGGCCAGTCATTCTGGTCGGTGAATCAACTAACGAACGGGACACGGCACACGACGACCTTAAACAACGGATGGAAATCATTCTCTCGGGGATTCAAGCAGCTGATATGGCCCGGGCCGTTATGATCTATGAACCGGAATGGGCGATCGGTTCCTCGGCAGCTGCCGCACCAGAGCGTGTTGGCAAAGGCTGCCAGTTTATCCGGCAGTGGTTGCGACAAAGGTTCGGTGATCACACCGCTCAGGAAGTGCCGATTCTCTATGGCGGCTCGGTATTCCCAGAAAATGCTGAAGCATTACTCTCGTGCGCCGATCTCGACGGATTCGGTGTGGGTCGCCGTGGTCGAGACCCAAAAGAATTCGCCCAGATCACCCGAGCCCTCGCCAATGCCAATGCCAAAGGTGCTTCCTGAAGAAGTAGGGTGATATTGCCCATCTGATAGACTGAAATGGAAAGTGTCGATGTGATGCTTGGTTATGATCTATAACTAGTTACAGTCCCGACTCACTATCTTTTTCTTTTGCCGTGAAATCAGAGGCTTTTTTTACCTTCCATATGGCGGGCTTGCCACGGCGTTGAGCTGCCAGCCAGTTGAGTGCTGCTTCATGGATGATCTCATGGCCACCCTTGAAAATAGTCACGCGAGTGTTCGCCGATGTCTTGCGGTAGATGATCGGCTTTTTTTCATAGAGCGGATCGGGCTTTAGCTCGTATTCGCCGGGAAGGGGCTTTTGCTCCTTGTAAAATGAGGTGATCGAATGCTGACTAATTTGGTCGTCCACTGGAACCACGGCATTGAAGGCGTTGAGAGAATGAGTAAACGGAACGCTTCCTTTCCTGCCATCGAAGACACCAGCATTAATATCTAGGTTCACCTTAGCGGCTTGATGGAGATAGGTGATAGGCGAGCGTTTGGTGCATTCGGCCGCGGCCTTCTTATCCTGATCTGGCGCTCCACCCACAGCTTTTTCGATATCGCGGGCATAGCGCATTTTAGCCTGATTCGTGTGCTCCCACCATGCCCGGACGTCGGAGATCGGTACCCATGAAGAGACTCCAGCCCAGGCATCAGGTGCACGGCCAGCCATTAGAAGAGCACAGTGGCCACCACCCGAAGAACCCACGAGGTAGATACGATTTTCATCCACCGAGTGGTTCTTTTTCATATAGTCGACAGCATCGAGGATGTCCTGCACAGCCTTATCTGAGCCACAGCCGTCAGGGTTGTTGTTAGGTCCGCGAAAGTTAGGGTGAATCATGTGCCAGTTGTTCTCTATACTCCACTTCGCAAAGGCTGTCTGACCACCAGCTTGGCGATAGTTACCCGACCATGTGTGTAGTGCTACCAGCAGCGGGCGCTTTTCTTCACGATCGGTGATGTGGATCAACGCTGGCTGTTGTGAGTTATCGATGCTAGCCAGGTAGGTAATTTCTTGGACGCCGGCCGGCCAACCTTTCGGAGGTTTGCTGTCTTCAGCGCTGCAGTGGATGATAGCGAGGGATAGAATGATAAGGGTACGCATAATTGTGGTTAATTTGTTTGGTAAATAGATCTGTTCTTCTTCTCCGGACAACTATGAACTAGTGTAAAAAAATGGAGCGCAGCAATGACTTGCTGCGCTCCATAGTCTTGGAAGTAAACTTAGAGATTTCCTTTTTTTAATTCGGAGACAGCGTAGTCAACCGCTCTTGCTGTCAGAGCCATGTAGGTTAGTGAAGGGTTCTGGCAACCGGATGAGACCATGGACGCACCATCTGTGCAGAAGACATTAGGAGCCCCCCATACTTGGTTGTGTTTATTGAGGACGGAGTCCTTTGCAGAGCCACCCATGCGAGCCGTGCCCATCTCGTGAATGGCCAGACCGATTGAAGGCTTGTCGTCGTTAAAGTTGACGATGTCTTTGGCTCCCATGGCTTCTAACATTTCTGCTGAGTCGTCTTTCATGTCCTCGCGCATGGCGAATTCGTTGGCTTGAAATTCTGCATCGGCCACCACGAGTGGGAGGCCCCACTTGTCGGTTTTTTCAGTGCTGAGAGTGATCTGGTTATTCTCGTAGGGTAGGCACTCGCCGAAGCCATACATGTTGATGAACCAGGGGCCGAATGAAGTGAGTTCTTTTTTGAAATCTGCTCCGAAGCCAGGGATAGGGCGTTTCCAGTTTCGGCGGTAGCCTTCGCCTTGAAAGCCGAATCCGCGGATGTAATTTGCCTTATCAGGCTTCTCGCCAAAGTTTCGGTAGCGGGGAATATAAAATCCACCGGGTCTTCTGCCGAATTGGACTTTGTCCTTGTGATTATCGATGATGCCGAAGGAACCGTCCGTCATATGGTGATCCATCAGGTAGCGACCAAGTGAGCCACTATCGTCCATTCCATTCTGATAACGATCAGATATAGAATTCATCAGTATGGAAGTGGATGCTACTGTGGATGCGTTGAGGAAAATGATTTTTGCGAAATACTCGGTGGTTTCCATGGTCACTTCATCAATGATTCGCACGCCGATGGCCTTGCTTGACTTGTCATCGTAGATGACGGAGTGGACGATAGAATGTGTACGTAGGGTCATCTTGCCGGTGTTAGCTGCAGCTTTGAGGGTTGCTGATTGGCTACTGAAATAGGCACCGAAGGGGCAACCTCTGATACAGAGGTTACGATACATGCACGATGAGCGACCCAGGGCGAGTTGCTCAGCAGTTGGTTTGGTGAGGTGGGCGATACGTGCGGAGATCACTCTACGGGTTTTCCATTTCTCCTCCACAGCAGCCTTGAGATCGAGTTCTGAAGGGGTGAGTGCCATGGCTGGTTGATAGACACCGTCTGGAAGCTGTTCCAATCCGTCTGCATTACCACTGATGCCGGCGAATTTCTCGACGTAACTATACCACGGTGCGAGTTCAGCATAGCTGATCGGCCATGGGATGGAGATTCCTTCCTTGGCATTTGCCTCAAAGTCCATTGGGCTGAGACGATATGATTGTCTACCCCACATGACGGACCGCCCGCCGGTGTGGTAGCCGCGCATCCAGTCGAAGCGTTTCTTCTCCTCGTAAGGGTGATCAATATCATCGACGAAAAGCTCATTTTGCGAAGGTCTGACCGTGTAGCCGGTGCGTGCCTGTTTTTTCTGCTGTTTCAGAATATCTTGGGATGGCTTGTTTAGCCATTTTACCTCCCACGGAGAGGAATTTGTGGTTTTGTAATCGGTGATATGTTCAAGCTTGTGGCCACGCTCTAATACGATTGTCTTGAGTCCTTTTTCGCAGAGTTCCTTGGCAGCCCAGCCACCCGATATTCCGGAGCCGACCACGATTGCGTCATAGGTGTGCTCTGCTTTTCCTTTGAGATTGAGATTCATAGTTTTAAAATGGTTTAATGTTACAATGGATAGGCCTTCATGCCAGGTTCGAGCGGCATGTCTGGGACCCATTTGCCGGGAACTAGTTGGAAGTTGAAGGCTTGCGTCGCACCGACCTCAGAGTTCACGAAGCAGAACTTGGTGAGTTCTTTAAATTGTTTGAGAAATGTATTTCTCGGCTCTTGCCCTGCTTTTATTAGCTTCGTCCGCGCCGCTTTAGTTTCATTGTCATATGCGGTGAGGAAGGCGACTTGTTTCTCGGCACTCAGCTTGTCCAGCCCTTTGCCGTGGTCTTTGACGCAACGCTTCATAATGTCGGCCAGTCCTGCTGTGATGATGTCCTGATCAGTCGGATCGAGGCAATCTTTGACGAGGATTTCGATCCAACCAGGAACCCCTGCTTCGATCGCACCAGGAGTGTCTGTTTTTGGGATGATCGCCTCTGCGAGGATGGCTACTTG
>CAXMOB010000036.1:0-7322 GCA_964194815.1 Vicinamibacteria bacterium
TTTGCCTGAATCTCAATTTTACGCTTATCATTGATACCCAGTGCTACTTTATTAACCCATTTGATAGCAGTCCGATACAGTTTATGCGAATCCCATGCGACGTGAGCCACGCTGGGGTGACACAAAGCAAACCCTCGATCGGAATGGCTACATATGAGAGATACATCACCGGGGGTGGCGATCCCATGCTGTGAGAGATATTGTTCCACACTATGATAAATTGACGCTTTCATACAGTATATGGCAGTCGGTGGGGTGAGCTGAAAAAGGGAATCGAGACACTGGTGAAGCCCCTCGCTATCAAAAGCCCATTCGGGAAGATTATAAGAACTGGTCTTAATGCCCTGAGCCTCCAGTTCGTCGACGAAACACTGCTCCAGAACCGCAAGTTTCGGTTTAAGACGATCCTCTAGGGTTAAGAAGACTATGCGCCGGTGCCCAAGTGCAACCAAACGCCGCAGTAAGAATTTCATAGCACTTGTCTGGTTGACCGCGGTAGCTGCCATCTCATTTCCTGTATGACGCCCCCCGATCGCAAAGGAGGGTGCGGGTTGCTTTGAGAACCACTCCAGTACCTCACCTGAACCACTAAAGACGATCCAAGCGTCGGCAGATACCTTGCTGACGAAGCGGCGCACCTTCGCTACGTCCATTCCGAGGTCATCCAATGTCTTGACGCAGAATGTAGCTTCGTATCCCGCTTCAACCAATCGCAATAAAAGATTCGTACAGATAATATTCTCTCTGGAACTAGGTTCGTATAGCAGAATGGCGATCCGAAAACCACGAGAGACTATTTTCTTTGGCATGACTATCTGACGCTTCCGCCGCCTACCCTGATTAACCAATAGGCCTTCCCTCTCTAGTTGATTCAGAGCATCAGAAACAGTACGCATGCCGACACTCAATTCCACCGCCAATTTGGCAGTACCCGGCATCGTTTCTACCCATGTCCTGCGCAGAATTTCCTCACGAATATGTGCTGCAACTTGCTCGGTGGCTGTTAAAACATGTAACGATCTCATACCGATAATCTATAACATATTAACTATAGAAGACAATAACAAAATCCATTGATCAATCGTTCACAGCGTATTGAATGAATGCACAGGCCAGCTCTTTCAAACTCATAAAACAACCAGAACAATGAAACCAAAAACGATAGCAAAACTCGGTATAGAATCTGCGGCGCTTGCCATGTTCAGCTCAGCTAGTGCTGCGACCCTGATCACTAACAATTTCGACGGAATCGCCGACGCCGGCGAGACGACGTTCCAACAGATTCACAATGGTCAGGGTTCAGTATCTACCGATCTAGACACTGGATCGATCCTCACCCAAACGAGCAACAACGCCTCGGTTGGCTTCGGCTCTACAGTGAGCGCGGATTACTCGGCTGAATCAAGTTTCACCCTCGATTGGGTGGTCTCCGACACCACCGGTGATGTAGGTCTTGTGCATTACAACGGCTGGTTCTTCGGCGTGACCAATACCACATCATCCACTGCCACAGAAGGACTTGGTATTGTGTTGGACGGCGGGAGTACTCAGTCTACTTGGTCTTTCTCGCAGGAATATCTTGGGACAACTACCGCTACCACCTTGAATGGTTCGCAAGCGACAAATGCCTCATTCGCGGACGGGTTCACCCTTTCGATGACGGTGAACAGTGACGACACTTGGTCTGCATCATCCACCGGCTTGAGCAACGACATCAACGCATCGGGCACCTTGGTGAGTGGCACCTATGCGGCGATCTCGGATACGCTGGTCGTCAACACCACCATCCAAGGGCCGGAGGGTGGTGGTGTTGACCTGGGCTACACCATCGACAGTGTCACTTTGAGCACCATCCCCGAGCCCAGCTCGGCCGTGCTGCTGGGTCTCGCTGGATTCGCTCTGATATACGCCGCAGGAGAGCCTAGTTCGTAGATCGAGCGAATTTTAGTGATCTTGAGCAAACGGAGATTCGCCGGATATGGGAGCGAGTTGCCGAGGATTTTGTGCCCTTTGATGTCAATGTGTCTACCGATGCGACTTACGATCCCGACAACTACACGGGTAACAAGAACAAGGTGGGTTGGTTGATGATTACGCCAAATACAGACAAGCTCGGCAATCCATGCCCGCACAGGGGCGCGGGCGGCGTGGCATATGGAGGAAAGTTTGGTGAAGCAGATTACTTTGAGAAGTTTCAACCAGCTTGGGTATTGGACTTCGTCACTATACCTTCCAGTGTTGCCGCTGTGGCCTCCCACGAAATGGGACACAATTTGGGCCTCACTCATGATGGGACATCTTCAGAAGGCTATTACGGAGGCCACGATGCGGTGCCAGATGCGCCCGATTGGGCACCAATCATGGGCACCAGTTATCGACGAAACATGACTCAATGGTCGAAGGCCTCTGAATATTATGATGGTAACCAACCCCAGGATGACCTGAGCATCATTGCTGCTCGGCTAGGCTACCGTCCGGATGACCATGGCACCAGCTTTGGCACAGCAAGCGCTTTGGTGAATCCCTTGGTCAAAGTTCCCGGGGTCATTGAAAACACCCAGGAGTCCGACCACTTCAAATTCACCACTGAGACTGGCATCATCACATTTGATGCGAATAGTTACCGCTGCGACTCGGGCGTCTGGGGATCAAATTTAGACATCAAGCTGGAGCTCTACGATGAATTCCTCAACCTGATGGCAACCTCCAACCCATTGGATGATACCGATGCCTCAATTAAGATTTTCGTACCTAAAGGCACTTATCATGTGGTGGTCAAGCCGACCGACGCTGGAAACCCATTGAATGCTTCGCCAACAGGTTACACGCTTTATGGCTCCTTGGGCAGCTACACCCTAACAGGCCTATTCATTCCGAGCGATGCCGTGCAATTGGCTTATCCCATGGGTGGTGAAACCGTCCACTATGAGACCACCGTAGAAATCGCATGGGGCTCTAGCATTCCTGGAAACGTCGACATCAAGCTATACAAGGCTGGCACAACTTTCGCAGTGACATTCAGCCCAAGTGCCATGGATTTTCGCTTCGCCGATCTTCAAATCGCCAGCAATGATATAGGAAAGAACCCTTTCGAAATTAGTCTCAGAAGAACTGGAACGGGGCTGGGTTCGTTAACAGTGAGCCCCAGTGGAGATTTAGTGAGCACCGGGCCTCAAGGAGGACCGTTTGCTTCATCAGTGCAAAATTACACCTTAGAGAACACGGGAGGTTCGAGCATTCCGTGGACAGCCGCAAAACTCCAAAATTGGATTAGCCTGAGTGGTTACTCCGGGTCTCTTGAGCCTGGCGCCTCAATCACAGTCACCGCATACATCAATGGCAGAGCCGAAGCGCTGGGGGTTGGCAATTATAGCGACACGATCACATTCACCAACACCAGTAATACTCTAGGTGACACAACGCGTTCTGTAACTTTGAGCGTAAGCAATTTGACCACTCTATGGGAGGAAGACTTCGATGATGCGGTAAGCTCCCCACCTGGCTGGAATAGCAACGCTACATCAGGCTCGGCAACTTGGTCGGTTGTGGCTTCGAATGCTTACAACTCAGCGAACTGCTATTCAGCCCCCGTGCCATCCACGAAAGTCACCTCACACTTGGTGAGTGAGAGCATTGCAATACCGGCCAGTGCCACCAGTAGCCAAATCCTATTCTGGCACCATTACAGTTTGCAAAGTGGTCTTGATGGTGGGCGTGTCCAGCTATCTCTAGATGGAGGTGCATGGTTCAATATTGAGGATGCAGGTTCAGGAGCCTCATTTGGAAAAAATGGCTCCAATGTGACGATGAGTGGCAGCGGCACCCCATCTGGCAGAAGTGATTTTGATGCATTGGGTGCATGGTCCGGCAATAGTGGTGGCTATGTGCTAACAGAGATCAATCTTACAGATGCGAACAAATATCCGGAACACTCTTTAAGGGTCCGCTGGAGCATTGCGACCAACAGCAGCACCGCAAGTTCCCATTGGCGTGTGGATTCTGTTTCTTTGAAAACAGATGCTGGAGGGTTAACCTTATACGAGCAATGGGCGCGGGGCAGTTTCAGCAAGCCCTTTACTGATACAGTATCAAGCAACGACCCGGATGGAGACGGATTGACCAACAAACAAGAATTTGCATTTGGGCTCGATCCCACGGTCAACTCTTTGACTACACTTGACTACACACCTGGAGGTGACATCATCGTAAATGGCATGCCCATCCTCCAAAATTTTGAACTTCAAGGGGAATCCCCAGAGTATCACGCCGTGTTCATAAGGCGCAAAGATTATGCCGCAACCGGACTCACCTATTCCGTTGAATTTAGCGCCTAACTCGGACAGTGGACCCGCACTGGGGTAACACCCACTGTATTGACGGGAATCAACAGCCTGGGAGATTGCGAGATTATCAGTATCCCCTATCCAACAACCGTTCCCGCAAACAGTAACAGCGAGAACCTTCAGCCCAAATTTTTCAGAGTGGCGGTTGTGTGACCGATGATTTCGACTTTAGAGATGATCATTCCGCACCAGCTCGTGATTCTCACCAGCCAATATCTACCACCTATTGACTATAGATGGTGATGAAAAAACCGATTGCTTAAACCGTTCGAACCTGATTTAATCACCCCATGATTAATTTTTTTCAGCTCATTAGCCCCCATCAAAAACAATGAAAACAATGAAAACAATAACAAAGCTCGGCGTAGCCTCTATGGCTTTAGCGATGTGTAGCACAGCCAACGCAGCCACATTGACCCAAACTGGCTTTGACATCCTCACTGCTCCTGCCGATGGTAACTCAACTTTCAACATCTCAGTGTTCGACGGCGCTGCTGGCTATGAAGGAGTTGGTCAAGATGGTATAACAGCTACATCTGGAACTTTTGGTGACGGTACCGTACTTGCCTACAACTTTATTACTGAAGATCCCAATGACACGCTCGCAATAAATGCACAAAATGGAGGCTTGATATCTACATTAACAACTGCTGATACTAGTTTCAACGACAGCCCAAATGCAGTGATCTGGACGACCACAGACCCTAGCGGTTTCACATCAACTGCCGATATCACCTTGGGTACTACAGTAGAACGGGCTGACAATGTATCAGGTTCCATTGATATCTCGGGATTAGCTTCCGGGCAAATCTACATTATTTATGGCGACTATCGCGGCACACCATCAATCGATCTGACAATGATAGATGCTCTAGGTATAGCCCCTAATATTACTCTAGACAATGCGGGAAATAATGATTTTGCTAATGATGAACAGCATTATGTTGTAGAAATTTCGTTCACGAATGATCTCGGTTACGACTCCATCGACTTCACTTACAATGGCAGTGGAGGTGCTCGCTCGCAATTCACTGGAGTTGTAGTCGATGGCGTTGTTGCTATCCCTGAGCCTAGCAGCACTGCTTTGATCGGACTTGGTGGTCTTGCTCTGATCCTGCGCCGTCGGAGATAATAGATCAGGCTATCTAGCCACGATCCCTCAGCTCTAAATACTTGAGATTTCTCTAATCGAGAAAATAAATTCAATAACCCCGCTGGATGCAGTGGGGTTATTTTCTATCTGCGAGCCACCTCTTAAAAATCGAGACATAACTCCTAATAAAGTACACAATCACTCATGACCATGAATCAGCTGATACCTCTCAAGTCTCTATTGCTACTTACCATATTTCTGGCGTCTCCATTTACATCGTCTGCGGCGATTATTGACCTCACCAAGTCATTGCCTGAAAATGCGAAGAGCGACTACCTTCTGGGACCGACGGGAATGCGAGGATGGATACACACCACTGGGGAGAGATTAAAACAGCAAGACGTCTGGATCACCTACAGCACTGCGGAAGCGAGGCAGATACTAGTCACGAAAATCGATGCAGGATCTCCAGCAGATGGAGTCCTCAAAGTAGGTGATGTGATTCTAGCTATCGAGCGAGAAAACGGACTGAACAAATTCAACGCCAGTCCTCGCGTCCAACTGGCAAAAGCCATCGATGAAGCCGAAAAAAAGGAAAACGAAGGTAAGCTCCGGCTGCAGATTTGGCGTCCCAAAAAAAACGACCTAACAAGTAACCTATCAGGTGATACTAAAGATCTAAAACCTCGCCCTGAGGGAGCCACACAGACCGTGACACTCAAACTCAAGGTCATGGGTGAATACAGCGTCACCGCCCCTTACAACTGCCCCAAAACAGATGCCATCCGCAAGCAGACTGTCGCGGTGGTCATGAAGGAAAACATGAACAGTCAAATCAGTTTGCCAATGCTTGCGCTCTTGGCCAGTGGTGATGAGGCAGCGATGAAAAAAGCCAAAGCCGCCATACAGGCCCTCGGCAAGAATGTCCCAAAAATCAGCGATGAAAACATCGGCAATCAAAGTGCCTGGAAATACGGCTACACCTCCCTCGCCCTCGCTGAATACTACCTGCTAACAAAAGATGAATCCGTATTACCCGCCATCCGAGGCATGAATGAAATACTAGCTCGTGGACAATCTATCACAGGAGATTGGGGGCACAAGATGGCAGGCTTTAAATTCAATGATGGCAACCTCCATGGCAGACTCCATGGCTATGCGGCTCTGAATCACTCCAGCCTGACGTGCTATTACGCTCTGCTCCTCGGGAAAAAATGCGGTGTCGAAAGCCCCAAGATTCTTCGTGCCATTCAAAAATCGACGGAGAATTTTAGCTACTACATCCACAAAGGAGTCATCGCTTACGGTTACCACAGCCCCCGTGATCAGCTCTACACAAACAACGGCATGTCAGGCATAGCGGCGCTTATCTTTCATGTCCAAGGCAATAAGCAAGGTGCCAGATTCTTTGCTCTCCATTGCGCTGCAGCTGCACACATGATAGAAACTGGACACACCGGTTCACATTTTAACCCGCTCTGGACCCCACTCGGAGCTAACGTCTGTGGACCTGAGCTTACATCAGCCTATCTGAAACAGTGGCGCTGGCTACAGACGATCACTAGAAAATGGGACGGAGGCTTCGCTTACCAAAGACCTGGTGGAGGCAGAGGATCTTATCGGCACCTCAGTGCAAGTGCCCCTCACCTGCTCTATCTTAGCCTCCCGCAGCACAAGCTCAGCACCACAGGTCGAGAAAGTGACCGCTCAACATGGGTAAGTAAAAAAGAAGCGCAAGAACTTGCCAGTATTGCCCTCACTGATTTTGATGCATTAGAAACACCTGAGCTACTTGCAAAGCTGGGTCACGAACTCCCCCCCATCCGTATTGCCGCAGCCCAAGCTCTGGGCAAGCGCACCACTGAGGCTGATCGTTTTATCCCCAC
>CAXMOB010000037.1:0-6027 GCA_964194815.1 Vicinamibacteria bacterium
TGGATCATATTCTCTTTATATTCTTTCGGGTACGTTGCTCCAGAGAGATCCACACAAGTCGCCATAATATCGATTAGATGATTACTCTCATATCTCAGTTCCTTGTGTGCACTAATCCCTTTTGGCCAATGTGCAATCAAAGGAGTCGCAATTCCACCCTCATGATTTTGTGACTTATATTGACGGAATGGAGTGTTAGAAACATTCGCCCAGTTACGTCCATAGGCAATATAAGTTTCAGACGGCCCCGGCATAACACCTGGACCTGTAAGAACCGGATGGCCAGCACGACTGCGCTCAGGTACCATCTGAGTCTGTAATTCATCTTTACCCATCGGCTTGACGCCAGTAGGAGGATTCGCGAGCGGCTTGCGCCCCCGACCTTCAGCACAGCCACCATTGTCTTGCAAAAACAGGATCAAGGTATTTTCAAGCTGGCCGGTTTCTTTCAATGATTTGACCAATCTACCAATTCCTTGGTCCATGCTATCGACCATTGCGGCGTACACCTCCATGCATCGCAGCTCCCAAGCTCTATCCTTATCGGGGAAATCATTCCACGCCTGAGGAGCCGGGCTCAATGGCCAGTCCTTGATCACACCCAGCTTCTTCATCTTCTCGTAGCGAGCTTTGCGGATCACTTCATAACCCGCATCATACTTACCTTTATATTTAGCGATATCCTTTTCCAGTGCATGCATCGGCCAATGAGCCGCAGTGTAGGAAACATACATAAAGAAGGGCTCCTCCTTAGGCTTCTTCACATGCTCGCGCACAAAACGTGCCGCATGATCGCTGATGGCATCTGTGTAGTAGTACTGCTCGGGCTTATATTCTTCATCGTTGTCAGGAGTGATCGCCTTGTTGCCTCGGGTCAGCGTCCACGGATCGAACAGGCTGCCTGCACCAATGATGGTGCCATAAAATCTGTCAAAACCTCTCTGCATTGGCCAGTTTGACTTATCACCGTCAGGCTTGAGCTGCTTAGTCACATGCCACTTGCCCGCCATGTAGGTGCTGTAACCGGCCGTCTTGAGAACTTCCGCCATCGTCATCGCATCGCGACCAAGATCTCCCTTGTAACCAAGTTGACCGCCATCGTTGGTCATCTGACCGATTCCAGCCTGATGCGCGTAGAGACCTGTGAGAAGGGACGCACGAGTGGGACAGCATCTGCCGGTATTATAAAACTTGGTATAACGAAGACCGCCCTCGGCCAGGGAGTCAAGGTTCGGAGTGTCGATCTCACCTCCATAACAACCGATATCGGAGTAACCCATATCATCGGACATGATCACGATAATATTCGGCCTAGCTTCTTGAGCATGGGATGTCGATACCATCAGACTCAATCCACAAAAACCTAATACAGACTTTACTCCCGAAATCATTTTCTTTCCTGACATGCCTGAGACTAGTGAGTGCTTATTTTTTTGCCAGAAAAAACCACGAGCTGCTTTCTCCGTCTAGAGGAAAGTCCCGTGGCATGATAAATCTTATCGATCTAACATAAGTGTGAAGCTAGTTCACCAAGAACTAACAGAAGTATTAAACTTAATTAAGAGATAGCCTCGTAGCCGACACCGTCATACCAAGTACGGCTATGGTTACCCCGCCAAGCAAGTTGTCGACGTAGACGGTGACAGTTGAACCACCGTGTACCGCAGTTTCTCCTAGATTGACGCCAAACATTTCTCGGTTTCACTCCGTCGAAAGGACCACTTCTGTCTTACATTACAGCCCCGATGGATTCCACTCTGCCTTTAGTAATTTCGTAAGACGCTCAACGACTTTGGGATGCTCGCTGGCGACATCATTTTTCTCCAGAGGATCGGCCTTGAGATCGAAGAGTGCTACTTTCTCGGGAACACCAGCGAACCGACGGGCTGGCTTCACTGGACCGGGGACAATGAGTTTCCACCAACCATCTATCACCACGCGCGAGCTCAAGCTTTTCTCAGGAGCACTGAGGTCGACCATATCATGGGTGTATGATTCGACGAAAACTGTTGAGCGCTTCTTCAAGGCATCACGATCAGTCAAATTGAGTCCAGGAAGGTCGCCGGGGTTCTTTGCTCCGGTGAGGTCAAGGATGGTCGTTGTAAAATCGGTGATGTGCGCGAGCGTTTCGTCGTCGCGTGCTGGTTCAACCTTTCCAGGCCAGCGTACAAACATCGGGGTGCGGATTCCAAGCTCGTAGGGAGAGAGCTTAGCACGCGTGCCTTTGTAGCCGTAATTCGCGTCCCAGCCGTTATCGGCGAGGTAAAGAATCACGGTATTTTTCTTAAGGTCGTTCTTTTCAAGGTAGGCATCGAGCTCGCCACAGGTGTTATCAAACCACTCGACCATGGCGTAATATTTTTCAGCAGCGGGAGTTGGACCCTTACCTTTGTATTTTGCTAAAATTTCCGTCGGCGGATTATGAGGGGTGTGGGGAAGAAACGGGGCGTGCCAGATGAAAAAGGGCTTCTTCTCCTTTTGTGCGGTTCCGATAAAATCGTAAATAGGCTTCATGCCTTTGCGACCGATTTCTAGCCCAGCGTCGCCGTGGCGCCCTGCGGTATCTGTCATGCCGTGAGTGAAGCCGACATCCTTATAGGTCACGTTCCATATCTTGCCAGTCTGGAAGGTCAGGTATCCGGCATCAGTGACCGCTTTGGGAAGCGTGAGGGAATTCCCTAGGAGCTGGGCTTTGAGTGCCTCGCGCTGGCCTCTTTTCGAACGACCACCTGACAGATCATTGCCGGTGATCCCGTGATCATGTGGAAGCTTCCCCGTGAGGAGAGTCGCCAGCGAAGGCGAGCATACAGGCATCACATAGCCTCGGGTGTAGAGCAGACCTTCTTTCGCCATCTTATCGATATGCGGCGTCTTGATCGCTTTGTGCCCCATGAAACTGTAGTCATCGAAGCCCTGATCGTCGGAAATAATCAGGATTACATTCGGCTTCTCCGCCCCAACAGCAGACAGGCAGTGTGCAATAATCGTGGCGAAGAGTAACATTAGCTTTTTTATCATCATGGGATAGGAATCCTGCATGCGCAGCCACTCCTGTAAAGCTTAATTCTTTTCTACTGCTAGGAATCGCAGGAGATGTAAGCATCACCATGACGAACACCTTTTTACGTGGACTAGAGCACCCAGTCAGCGCGGGGCTCTAGCCACCAAGCACACGATCACTATTCTTGCTCTGGTATCTGAGTGAATAACACCCTCCCCTTTCTACCCCTTACACGATGCTCTCGACCACCTCACCCAAAAAGCGAATTGCTAGCATTAATCACTAAGCCTCACTAGATAAACTTAGTGAGGCTTTTTATTTCTTTTCCTCGCGTCTTTTAACTGCTTAGTAATCTGTATGTTCAATCTTAAGATTTTCTTCACTAGCTTACTTGCAGCCACAGCTTTAGTCAGTGCACAGGAAGCACCGACGAAAATGCCCTCCGGTGACCACGTTCTACTGATCACTATCGATGATCTTAACGATTGGATCGGCTGTCTCACGGACACTGCGGCACAGCAGAAAGCTGGGGGTCACATCATCGGACAGGGGCACCCGCAAGCCAAGACGCCAAATCTAGACCGACTTGCCAAACGTGGCATCTTGTTTACCAATGCTCATTGTCAGGCACCGATCTGCCGACCTTCACGTGCTAGCTTCATGTCTGGTTTGCGACCCACCACCAGTGGCATCTATGCTAATCGTAGTCAATACGATGCTAAAGGAGCACTTCAACCAGGCAAGCAGGTGCCGTGGATGACACATCGTTTTATTGCTGCTGGTTACGAAGTTTTCACTGCTGGTAAAGTTCTCCATGCTAGTAGGAATCAGCCGCTCGGTGGCACCCCTTGCTTCAAGACTAATCAAGGTCCATATCCACCCAAGAAACTTAATGTTCCTGCAGAAGTAGCCAAGCCAAGTATCTGGGATATCGGTGCTTATCCTGAAAAAGAGGAAGATTATACCGATTTGCGTATCGCTAAATGGATAGGAGGGAACATTGCGAAACCTCATCAGTTAGGCGATAAACCACGCTTCTTGGCCTTAGGATTCTATAACCCGCACTTGCCATTATTCGCACCGAAAAAGTGGTTTGATGCAGCCCCATCGAAGAAAGATGTAATGTTACACGCCACGCGTGATGGCGACATGGACGACCTTTCACCGATTGCTAAACGCATTGCTTCTAGGGTATCATTTCAAGCTGCTGCTGATTGGGTCCGTTCTTCAGAGGATAATCTAAGGATGCTGACACAAGCGTATCTCGCCTGCACCACCGCTATGGATGATGCACTGGGACACACTATTGATGTTCTCGATCGTAGTGACATGGCGGAGAATACTTGGATTGTCGTGTTTTCAGATCATGGCTGGCATTTAGGAGAGAAAAACCATATCGCCAAGCAAACCTTGTGGACTCGCTCTACCCGTGTGCCACTCATAATTGTTCCACCAAAACGCCTTAAAGATATCCCGCGTGGAGCTCGATGTGTTAGAGCAGTGGAGCTCTTAGATATTTATCCTACACTCGTCGCAGCAACCAAACTAACCGCAGCCAAAAGCGATCAGCTACTTGATGGTCTGAGTCTTATGCCCTGGATTGAGAAGCCTTCTACTGAGAAAGATCGTCCAGCAATAACAACTATCTACGCACATAATCACAGCCTATGCGATACCCGTTGGCGTTATACTCGCTATGCGGATGGCAGCGAGGAGCTTTACGATCGTCAAAATGATCCTCACGAGTTCGAGAATTTGATCAAACAAAAGAAAACTCGTGCTGACTTGAAGACTGTAGTAAAAAAACTATCCGCATGGATTCCCAAAAAAGAACCCCGTGGACCAGACCTAGTAGATGACAGAGTAAAGAAGTAATGGCTTCATCTGCACATCCTGATACTATTTGGATAGAGTAATTTGTAGACAGGCTCGTTTTAGAAAGGCAATCTTTCAACATCCTGCCTCACCAGTCTTCATTAATCATCTCTGAGCAGCAAGATTGAGCATCCAACAGTCGACAAACCTATTATTCACTAAGCCTCATGATCCGTATCACATTCTTCATCTTCCTCCTTTTCATCGGAACCACTTTCGCCCAGAAAGTCGAGGTCGAGAAATACCAAGAGTCATCTAAAAAGAGATGGGCTAAAGAAATGGCAAACTTTGCCATAAGGGATAAATCAGAAAAGCACCCCGATGATTCGATCTTATTCGTCGGAAGTTCAAGCATCCGGTTATGGAAAAATATAGCAAATGACATGCAACCTTACCATGCAATCCAACGCGGATTTGGTGGCTCTAAGTGGTCTGATGTAGCCGTATTTGCAGATCAAATCATCAAGCCTCACACCTTTCGAGCCGTGGTCTTTTTTGTAGGGAATGATATCGCTGGAAAAAAGGATGACAAGACTGCTGAAGAAGTTGCCGGCCTCTTTGACTACGTGACAAAAAAAGTTCGAGCCCATAATCCTAAAGCTCCTATCTTTTACATCGCTGTGACACCCTCCTCGAGTCGTCATAAGGTTTGGCCAAAAACTCGTGCCGCCAATTTAGCGGTTCGTGACTACTGCAAAAAAACAGATAGCGTCTACTTCATTGGCACCGAAAGCATTTATCTGAATGCAGATGGAACTCCTCGAGACGAATTATTTTTAAAGGATAAACTGCATCTGAATCGTGATGGTTATATTCGCTGGGCTGCCGCCATCAAAGCACATCTCGATTCGGTGTTAAACTAATTTGCCCAAGATCATCGTAACAATCTGGACGGATTGGTAAGCTTCTCCATGGCCAACGCCTTCTCACCTGGACTAGAGTACCCTGCCAACACGGTGGTCTAGCCATCAAACACACTTAACTCCATTCGTGGCCTCTCTGATCTCGTCATTACTCTTAGCCTCGCAGCTACTATAATGCCGCGACTGCCGCGGACGCGCCGCTGGTGAAGGTTTTTATCCTTGATGGGCAGAGCGATGATCTTTTTACTAAAGAAATAATCACATGAAAAAATCTATCACATCATTTTT
>CAXMOB010000038.1:0-28277 GCA_964194815.1 Vicinamibacteria bacterium
CGTTGATTCAACGAATCCCTAGCCTCCTTTGCGAACCGCCTCAATTTCAGCAGCATAAGCACAATGGATCTCAACCGATTGGTAGCTTTGCTTTTCTTCTGGGTAAGAGGTAGTCTCCATCACCTTCAAAAATTCTGTGAACGGCTCGGCATCCACATGGCTTGATTTACATTCGGCAATAGCAGCCTTCAAAAAATCAAGCCATGTGATACGCTCAGCTTCAAAATCGAGATAGAATGCTGCTAACTTTCCTGTGTCCAACTCGACTCCCATTTTCTAATGCGTAATCTCTTTTAAAATTCCGTCGGCAATACTGTAAACACATGCGTGAATAGTAATATCGTGTGTTGCGGTAACAACCGAAGGAAACTCCTTCACCTTTTCAACTTGAGCATAAGTATTGAGTTCTACTAGCCGATCCCACTTTGCAGTCTCATCCTTGATAGCATCCAATTCTTCTTGATGCTGGCGAATCACTTCACGAATCGGGGAAACCCAGGCATCGACATGGACAGGGGCACCACCATCAAGTGCTGCCTTAACTCCACCACAACCGTAATGACCACAAACAATCACTTTTTTGACCTTAAGAACCTCTATAGAAAATTGTAAAACTGCTGACATATTGTTGTCATTGGGGTAGAAAATGTTTGCGATATTTCGATGCACGAAGAGGTTTCCTTGTGTCAGTCCAGTCAATCTACTTGCCTCGACTCGACTATCTGAACAACCAATCCAAAGGTATTCAGGTTCTTGGCCCTTCGCCATGTCTTCGAAATACAAGGGATCTTTTGATTTCAGATCTCTTGCCCATGATTTGTTGTGGGCTAATATTTTGTCTAGTCTACTCATGATAATAAATTTGTTTAGTTTGTAATTGGGTATGCGAGCCTTAGCTCGTTAAAATGGCGAGTAGTTCGCCAACAGTATGTTTACTTTCCAGAGGGTGTTTCAAGCGATGACCCTGATCTATCTTATATGAGTTGCGACGCCCACATTTTTCGATACAGATGACTTTATCTTCTACGAGTTCAGCGATGATACGCTGCACAGCACGTTCCGTAATCTGAACCTTTATGGCAATATCCTTAATGCGCATGTTGGGCTCACGTGAAAGCACCACCAGCACATGAAAGTGATTCGTCAAAAAGGTCCATTGGGTTTGTTGCTCCGTTATCATAGTCTTCGCTTCATATTGTGAGTGGTTTTACAGATTTTAATCAAGGTGAATTTATTTATTAGCATAGCAAAACTGCTTAGCCCTAGTTTGTGTATTAAAGTTAGCACCCCAATTCACGCACTGTTTTATGACGTCGTATTCACCGCAGAATAACTGAACATTTTGCTTCTTCATCTTTTTAAAGAGCTTTGCACGCTCTATGATTTTATTATGCATTTTAGTTTGGGTTATGTTATTTGCTGCTCGTCATAGTCGAACGAATTAACAACATTCCAACGACACCTGAGCAAAGAGAGCCTAATAAAATTCCTAACCTTTCATGGGTAACCACATCTCCTGAACTCGCATCAAAGGCCAAGGATCCGATAAAGAGACTCATGGTAAAGCCAACTCCACACAGGGCGGCAATCCCATAGACCTGTTTCCAGTTCATCCCCTCAGGTAGCTTTGTGAGCTTCAGGGCTACAGCGATTCGGCAAAAACCAAACACCCCAATCTGTTTTCCTAAAAAGAGGCCCAAGGCAATCCCTAAGGGAATAGGATGAAAGAGATCTGAAAATGACACCCCCGCGAGTGGGATTCCAGCATTCGCAAAGGCAAAGACCGGAAGGATGGCAAAGATCACCCAAGGGTGCAGTTTATGCTCCATCCCCTGCATCTTACAATCAGGGTCACCAAGTTTCTTGCCCGCAGGGATAAAGGCAGCTAACACTACCGCCGCGATAGTGGCATGCACACCTGATTTCAATACCGCAAGCCATAAGATAAACCCAAGTATGAGGTAGGGTGACAACCTAGTCACTTTGAACTTATTCAAAAGGAATAGTCCTATAATCATCGCCACTGCGACATTCAGAGCCATCATTGAAATAGAGTCTGTATAGAATAGGGCGATAATGACGATTGCAACCAGATCATCTACAACCGCAACGGTGGTCAATAGCACCTTCAGCATAACGGGAACTCGACTCCCCAGTAAAGCAAGTATACCTAGAGCAAATGCAATATCAGTTGCTGCAGGGACAGCCCATCCCTTCATCGCAACAGGGTCACCCCAATTCATTATACTGTAGATTAATACAGGAACAGCCACTCCTCCCAAAGCAGCTATGGCAGGAAATGTGATTGCACTTATTTTACCTAAACTGCCAAACAGCACCTCACGCTTCAACTCTAGTCCAACGAGTAAAAAGAAGATCGCCATCAAGCCATCGTTGATCCATAGCAATAAGGGTTTATCAATTCCCCAACCTGCGACTGTCGCAGTTAGCTTAATATTTAAAAGTTGGCTATACCATGCCTGACCGAAATTTGCACTGAGTAAGGCAATCACCGTTGCAATTAGCAATAACACCCCTGGTGCTGCATCATGATGTAAGCACTTAGAAATAGTCTTCGTAATTCCCTTTTCGCTTTCTCCTGTTGTTCGTTTTCCGCTCACAATTTTAAATTAACACAAAAGTTAAAACACGCAAGATGAAACACGTATTTAATTTCGTGTATTTAATTTAATCTTCCATTGAAGAGCTTAAAAATCAAAGCTAGCTAAGCCTTAAGGTGAAATTATCAGAATCTCCACTACCTTCACATTTTTCAAAAAAAAAGGCGGTAATACGGGAGTGTATCTTTAGCCAATAACTGCCTTCACACCATTCTCATCGACATTAACGAAGGTGACGAGTGTTGAAAAGATTGGGGATATATCATCGGAATTGGCACGGAATACTTTGACTCGGTAACCGATTGATGTCTTGCCTTGCTTCTCCTCGTTAGAATGAATGGCAATAATATCCCCCTTGGTGACACTGAAGTTAAAACTCACCTCATCCATCCCCTTGGTCACAAATCGACTCTCTGGATAATCAAGCGTAGCAGCAATCCAGCTTGCCTCGTCTACCCAACTGAGAAGACGGCCACCAAAAAGGTAACCAAATTGATTGAGATCTTCTGTCAGAACTAAGCGATGGGTTTCCATAAGTTAAACTTCCCCTCCGACTAAACTGATCTGAATACGCTTGTAGCGTGACACTCCCTCTGGCGAAGAAGTCTGAATATCATCAACTTCAGAGAATGCATTGTGAACAAGGCGACGATAATAGGCGTTCAGAGGTCGCGTCCGGGCAGGTTTGCCATCGGCCCTCACCTTATCAGCAAGTGAATTTACCTTCTCAAGAAGCAGTAGCTCTTGTTGCTTGCGGTAATCTTCGCAGTCCACCTTAATCCTTGGTAGTGAAGGGTCTTTGCGTGAAATAATACGATTCATTAAGTACTGAAGATCCTCCAGTCGGTCGCCATTTTTACCAATGATAGTTGAGCTATCTTCAGAAATGATATTAATGCATGGCCCTGATGCCTCGTCACGCGTCACTAAGTCCACCTCAAAACCAAGTTTACCCAACATGGTCTTCAATACAGATTCTGCTGTTGAATAGTCTTTCATGAAGTTAAACTAACCAGCCAGCTAGGGGTTCGTCAAATATTACAACGAGGAATTTGAATTGCAAATTCGCTAACGCATGACATGTTGCCGTCATGGCAACAATTGTTCTGGGTATATCTGGCTCCATCGCCGCCTATAAGGCTGCGGACATCGCCTCTCGTCTTATCAAAAATGGCCATGAGGTGCATGCCGTCATGACCCTATCTGCGACCGAATTTATAACGCCGCTTACCCTACAGGTGCTCACACGTAACCCTGTATTGGTTTCTCTAGAAGATGAAAAACAGTCATGGAAGCCTGGTCATATTGATCTAGCTGACCGTGCAGACCTTCTCCTGGTTGCACCCATTACAGCAAATGTGCTCGGCAACTTTGCTAATGGCCTATCCCCTGACCCACTCGGTTCCATTTATTTAGCGACCAAAGCAAAGGTTTTATTAGCACCTGCGATGAATGGAAAGATGTGGCAGCACAAAGCCACTCAACGTAATGTCCAACAACTAAAGGACGATGGATGTTCATTCATCGGTCCTGAAGAAGATGGCATGCTCGCGTGTGGCTACAAAGGATGTGGCCGACTCTGGGAACCAGAAGCCATCGTCGAGGATGCCGAAGCTCTTCTTCAACAATAATTTTCTACATCGTCATGCACGTTCTCATCACTGCTGGTCCGACACGAGAGGCCATCGACCCCGTCCGTTACTTAAGTAATCACTCGTCTGGAAAAATGGGCTATGCCATTGCAGGTGCAGCCGCTCACGAAGGTCACCGCGTCACCTTAATCTCCGGCCCCACTGAGCTAGATGTCCCAGCTGGGGTTGACTTCGTCGCAATCGAGTCGGCTCAAGATATGTATAATGCTGTCGGTAAATGGATCAAAGATGTCGACCTCGCCATCTTTGCCGCTGCCGTGGCCGACTATCGTCCTGCGTCAGTTCCGAAGGAAAAGATCAAAAAGACTGGTGAAACCATGACCTTGGAGTTGGTCAAAAATCCTGACATCCTTGCTTCAGCCCGTCCAGTCTTTGGTTATCAGGGAATCCTCTTTGGCTTTGCTGCTGAAACAGAAAATGTCATCGCCAATGCGCGTGGCAAATTACAACGCAAGCAATGCGATTGCATTATCGCCAACGATATATCTCGTAGTGACATTGGCTTCAATAGTGCAGACAACGAAGTCGTCTTCGTCTTCTCGGATCATGAAGAGCCTCTCGAAAAAATGGATAAACACCAAGTTGCTCTAGAAATCATCTCACGAGCCACCGCTTTGGTGAACGTCTAGACTGACTATTCTAGGTAAATAATACTCTTCTGAGAAACTCAGAGTGGTATAACAACACTACTAACCATCAATGAAAAAGGCTCACTCCAATCACGGAGCGAGCCTTTTTAGTAAACTTAGCGTAGTAAATTACTTCTTCTCTTCTACAGCTGTCTTCTTACTTTCCTTTGCCTTTTTAAGTATCGCTTGGAAACGGCCAGTCTTGAATGAAGTTAATTGCTTAGCCATGCGTGAGTTTGGTTCAATTGCAATGACCTCTTCAAGCACTGGCTCAACTTCGATGAACATCTCCTGACCGAAAAGCACATCAAGCTTCATCGTTAAAAACTGCTGGAGTTCTTCGCCTGCAAGCTTGTGCATCTTCGCAAATGCTGACACTTTAGCAACACCGGCCATCGCCCCTTCTTTTGAGTCGATAGTATCAAGCTCACTCTTCAAAAGTGACTCACCAGCGAAACGATTCTCAGGATCAGCGGCTATGATTTTAGCCAAAAGGTCACTGTAGCAAGAAGGAGATACTCCTTCGAGTGCCTCCAATGCATCAGCGTATGCTGTTGCTTGAGCCTTCTTGTCTTCGATTTTACTTGCTGCTGCGAATGCCGTGTCGCGCTCGGCTCTTTTCTTTAAGAGTTCCTCTAGGTGAGTATTGTATTTCTCTGGACCACCAGCTTGGTATCCAGTTTTAGCAAATGGCATGCCTTTAGCATCCATCAATAGGATAGTTGGGAAACCTGTTACGGCGTAAAGTTTTTGAAGCTTCTCATTCTGAGCTTGAATTTCCTCCGTCACCTTTGTCTTGTCCTTAGGGAAATCAAGTGAAACGAGCACAAATTTGTCCGCACCTTTGAATTCAGGTTTCTGGAAAACTTCTTTATCGAGGCGGATGCACCATCCACACCAATCAGAACCGGTAAAATCAACAAGGAGCTGCTTGTCCTCTGCGATTGCTTTCTTCTTAGCTGCTTCAAAATTGCTCATCCAGCCTTCTGCAGCGAAGGAGGACATGCTCATCACAGCGGCAAGTGTGCTAACAGTAAATAATGTATTAAGTTTCATGATTTTATAGATAAGGTTGTTGTAACAACGTCACAGGGTCGACACCTCGTCTAGAATTAACTGATGATTGTAGTCTGCATCAGCCATAAGGTGGGATCAAGTTGATCCCGTAAGCGTTGCTCAAGATCAGACGTCCCATTATTCAAGCACGCAAACACTGTTGAGCCTGAGCCACTCATCATCGCAGCATCAACTTCCGCTTGCTGTAATAAATACATTTTTAACTCAGCCAAAAACCTAAATTTTTGAAACACGGGCATCTCGAGATCATTGACCATCTCCCCCCACGCTTGCGGTTGAGGTGAGTAATCCACCCCGTCAACAGCCTCTGCCCCAAGCCACATTTTGTAAGCTTGCGGTGTGCTCACTCCAAAGTTTGGCTTCACCAGTAAGATCTCCTGCTTTATTTCTAAATCCACCGCTTCAACATTCTCTCCCACTCCTGAACAAAGGCAAGTTTTCTGGTAGAGGAAAAAATTAACATCTGCCCCTAGGACTGATCCCATCTTAGCAAGTTGCTCCACACTAAGAGCCAACCCTTCCAGCTCATTCAAAGCCATTAAAGTGGTTGCTGCATTACTACTACCACCAGCCAAACCTGCCCCATGAGGAATTCGCTTATCTATGGTAATCTCGTAACGGAAGCTTAACCCTGTAGAAGCCTCTAATAATCGCACCGCTTTTGTCACAAGGTTCGTTTCATCGAGAGGAACTCCAGGGTAATCGCACTTCAGACAATAGTCATCAGCCTTGCGAAAAGTCATCGTGTCGTGCAGGTCTAGTCTAGCCATCAAGGTCGAGACCTCATGATAGCCATCCTCACGTCTCCCTAAAACCTTGAGGTTCAAATTTACTTTTGCTGGCGAAGTGTAAGTGTTCATTTCAGTAGTCTGTGATAGTCTAGCTCAGGATCGACATCTTCTAGTCCTTCCAGCACCTTGGCAAAATGCACCGCTACTGCGCGAGAAGAAATCACTCCTTTTGAGCCTAAGCCATTAAATACACCCATTGTTGGTGTGGTGTCATGTAAACCAATTGCTGGTTGACTCGTTTGCACAATAGGCCGCACCCCAGCATAGTGATCAACCACTTGGAACGGATGCACCACTAACGAGGCGACACGACGAGAGACATTGTCGTGTCCATCCTGCGTCGTCTCCGTTGTCAATTCATCCCATGAGTAAGTGGCTCCAGCACGCCATAATGATCCCCCAACTGGTACTAGCCAGCCATTTCGATTAAGGATACGATCTTGTGGTAACCCGTCGATTTTAACCGTCAACATCTCCCCCTTTGAGCAACGATGGGGAATGTTAAACATGCCTTCAACCAAGCCTTGATAGCCAGTGCAAAAGATGACCTTCTTAAATACTCGACCCTTCCATCTCACATCCGAAGCACCAGCATCCAAATCATCCAAGTCAACTCGCCCTTCTAGAAAATCATTTGCTAAAATATTTCTCACCAACTTCAAATAGGCACGCGTATCGAGTCGACCACTATTACACATGGTAAAATAGCCATCTTCCGCAAGAACACCCTCAGGCAATGGAGTGTTATCACCAAGCCAGCCATTCATCGCCTCCTTTTTTTTCTCAAATTTAGCACGCTGCTTTTGATCGTCAAATAAGCGGGATACGGGAAGCTCATGCAGCAACCTAACTCCATGTGCACGCTCGAGTTCCTTATAGTAATCAAACGCAATAGGTAAATACTCGGCTTGTCGCCACGCTGGATTCATCCCTTTTCCAGCTAAGGTCGTAATCAAACCTGCCGCTACGCGAGACGCAGCGAAGTCGTCCAAGTCATCAACCACCAAAACGCTCGCCTCCAATTCCTTTAATGCAAGCGCTAATGCACTGCCTGCCAAGCCTTGACCGACAATTAAATAATCCTTTTGCTGCTTTATCACCACGTCACATCCTTGGCACTTTTATAGCCGATGAACAAGCTTGCAATTTCACCAAGTGCTATTAGCTTGCCGCCGTGAACTACAAGCTTGGAAACGAAAAACTCATCAAGGTACTCGAAGGTGCCTCGTCTCACCTTACCAATATTCTTGGCAAGCAAGGCCGTCCAGATGGAGCTCTTCGCATTGCCGTCGTCGGTGGTGGTTGCTCAGGTTTACAATACAAAATGGATCTAGTCGACGGCCCTCGCGATCGTGATATCATGGTCATCACCAATGGTGTGAATGTTGTGATCGATCCGAAAAGTGCCCTCTTCGTCAGTGGAAGTGAACTTGATTACTCAGACGATCTCCAGCAAGGTGGCTTCAAAGTCACCAACCCCAATGCCTCAGTTACCTGCTCATGCGGTGAGTCATTTGCTGCATAAATTAGCTCTAGCTCCTCTGCTTGATCAAAGGCTGAGCCATATGCACATTGCTTCTCTCTTGCCTTTAGAGATTGGTGGCTAAGTAAAACATGCTAATTTCAAGCAGAATGCCAGATTTTACTATTTTCGGCTTTGACGTTTAGCCAATTCTCCCCTAGTTTCCGCGTTCACATCGCTGAATTAGCCTACGAGAGGACGTTCAGCAACATATCACGATTTCAAATTATGAATATTACAGTAGACAAAAAGGAAAACTGCACCGCAACTATCGCGATTGAGATTTCATCTGATCAGGTAGCCGCTCAGCGTTCCGAGATCGTTAAGGGATTTTCACAGCAAGCAAACATCAAGGGCTTCCGTAAAGGAAAAGCTCCCGCAAAGGTGATCGAAAAGCGTTTCGCTTCAGACATCAAAGCTGAGCTTGAGCAACGCCTCATCAATGACGCTATCTCAGAAGCTGTTAAGAAGGACGAACTCAAAGTTCTCAACGTTCGCGTTCCATCTGAGCCTAAATACACCGACGGCAATGCTTTCACATTCGAAGCAGTTGCTACACTCGCCCCTAGCTTTGACCTTCCTGACTATAAGGAACTAGCAGTTGAAGTTGAGTCAGACGAAATTACTGACGCAGACATGCAGAAGTCACTCGACGAACTAGCTCAGCGTTTCGCAGAATTTAAGGACACTGAAGGTGGACTTGAAGACGATCAGTTCGCAGTAATCGACTTCACTTCAGACATCGACGGCAAGCCAGTTGAAGAAGTGATCGGCAAATCAGCAGGATTCGTAGGCGGTCGTGAAGGCCATTGGGTAAAAGTTGAGGAAGATGCATTCCTTCCAGGTTTCGCTGAAGAACTCAAAGGCCTCAAGGTCGGTGAAGAAAAGCAGATCCCAGTAGTTATCCAGGACGACTTCCCACTCGAAGCACTTCGCGGTCTGACTGTGAACTTCGGCATCACTGTTAAGGAAACTAAGATCCAAGAAATTCCAGCTATCGACGACGAGTTCGCAGGTAAACTTCTTCCTGACAAAGGCCTCGTTGAACTTAAAGAGATCATCACTGAACAACTTCAGTCAGAGAAGACAAAGCAGATTGCAGATAGCAAAGTTGAACAGATAATGGCAAAGCTTACCGAAGCTGTATCATTCGAACTCCCTGAAGAAATCGTAACTGCAGAGGCTCAGGGCAACATCCAGGACATGATCAGCCGCGGCATGGACCAGGGTATGACCCAGGAACAAGTCGAAGCTCAAAAGGAAGACATTGAAAAAGCCGCTAAAGAGCAAGCTGAAACAACACTCCGTTCAAACTTCATCCTGCAAGAAATTGCTGCTGTTGAAAAACTTGAAGCATCTGACCAAGAAGTGATCTCACGTATCGGCCAAATGGCTGACGCTGCGAAGAAGCCAGTTAAGTCATACTTCAAAGAACTCCAAAAGGCAGGAAGAATTGAGCACGTTAGAAACTCAGTCCTCGTTGGCAAGACTATTGACTTCCTCGTATCTAGTGCGAAAGTAACAGTCTCAGCAACAACTACTGAAGAATCTGATGCTTAATCCACACCTCAATAATACCAACCCAACGGCCATGCTGAATCCCATGGTGCCGCAGAACAATTACTACATCCCTACTGTCATCGAACAAGATGGCAGAGGTGAGCGTGGCTACGACATTTATTCACGTCTGCTCAAGGATAGAATTATTTTCATCCAGGGTGAAGTGAATGACTTCCTCGCCAACTCAGTGATTGCTCAAATGCTCTTCCTTCAGATGCAAGATCCGAAGAAGGACATTCATATGTATATCAACTCACCTGGTGGCTCCGTGACTGCAGGACTTGCAATGTATGACACAATGCAGTTCCTCACATGTGACGTAAATACCTACTGCATTGGTATCTGTGCTTCCATGGGAGCGGTTTTATTGACAGCAGGAACTGAGGGCAAAAGATTTTGTCTACCTAACTCACACGTGATGATTCACCAGGTGTCTGGTGGAGCTCAAGGAACAGCTTCTGATGTAGAGCGCACCGTAGAGTTCATGTATAACCTTAAGGGACGTCTTAATAAGATCCTTTCAAAGCACACAGGTAAGACTGAAAAAGAAGTTGAACACGATGCAGATCGCGACAACTACATGTCTGCTGAAGCCGCAGTTACCTACGGACTTGTCGATAAAGTGCTCGAAAAACGCACTGAACCAGATAAGAAGTAGTACATCTGACATCTAGTCATCTAATTTTAAAAGCCATAGGTTTTCTCCTATGGCTTTTTTTATCATCTCATTGTGACACATTCTTGCCACTTTTTACTTCACCTCACTGCCGTATTAGTCCATCTCTTTGCACACAGACATGCACATCAGCGATATTATACAGCCAAACAAGCCATCCCTCTCATTCGAATACTTCCCACCTCGAAGTGCAGACGGAGCGGAAGCCTTGTATAATACCATCGAAGAGCTGCAAGCATTCAATCCCTCATTCGTCAGCGTCACCTACGGTGCTGGCGGCACCACACGCGACCTCACACACGACCTTGTTGTGCGTATCAAACAGCAAAGTGCGATCCCACCAGTGCCACACCTCACTTGTATTGGCCACACTCGCGATGAAATCGAAGCCATTCTCATACGTTATGCCGAAGTAGGAGTTGGTAACATTCTAGCCCTTCGCGGTGATCCACCACGAGATCAACCGAATTACGACAGATCTAAGGACGATTTTAAATACGCTGCAGATCTAGTTGCTTTTATTAAAGAATTCAATAACTCTGGGCGCCACCCAGATCCACGTGGATTTGGAATTGGTGTAGCTGGTTTCCCTGAAGGTCACCCAAGCACACCGAACCGCATGCTCGAAATGGATTACATGAAGGCAAAATGTGATACTGGAGCTGACTACATCTGCACTCAACTTTTCTTCGATAACCACGATTTCTACGACTACCGAGATCGTTGTATTCAAAACGACATTAACATCCCGATGATTGCAGGTATCATGCCCGTGACATCAATCAAGGGCATGCGCAGAATGTCTGAGCTAGCTGAAGGTGCACGCTTCCCAGCAAAACTCATCAAAGCTCTCAACCGTGCTGAAGGAAACGAAGCATCGATCGAAAAAGTGGGTATCCATTACGCAGCTCAACAAAGTGCTGAACTCTTAGATAATAGTGTCGATGGTATCCACTTCTATACATTGAACAAAAGTAAGGCTACCCGTGAGATCTACGCTAGTTTAGGCCTCGGCCACGTCTCTCAGTTTGAGATTTAAAGGATCCTGTAGGACTGAGTTTCAAAGACTCGATACCACTACTTTCTTTTTATTACTTTCAAAGTTACACTTTTGGGTTGAAACTCAATATAACGATCCGCTTTCCCAGAGACTCCTGATCGTAGCTGAATGCCGAAATAGCTATCATCTGATTTATTTAAGTGAACTTTAGTGAAGTAGAATTTGATGTAGCCTCCATCATAAACCCCCTGCGACAGATTGAACCTGGGTTGTCACAGATTTGATTATTTTCGGCAAGCTAACATCATTCATATGCTGACTTACAGCAGCAATCATAGGTAATTTATTTTGCTGATAACCAGTGTCGCCGCTGATTTTCAAACTCAGTTCAACACCCACCCATTCGAACCTTGTTTATTTGATCCCACCTTGAGTGAAGCTTTCGCGTGATTAAAATCACCTCCACTAATGCGTGCGGTGACAATTGGTTTAAGAATAACAAAGTCATCCCCCATCTTGGCAACTCCTTGTTCCTTCACTTCTGCTTTATTGCCGGAATGATTAACTTTTTGTGACATGCGAGTGGGTGCTGGAGTCACCACTACAGGCTTTGAATTAATGGTTCCATTTGACGGATTAGTAATGGGTGACCTGCTTTCATCCTCCTCAATATCAGCTAAGCTTTTGCCAGACTAACTTGAAGCTCAGAGAAGTCGGGTAACACTTGGGTTCTATCTTTGTGCTGAGCTTATACCAATTGAACAGTTATCTTAGCGTAATGATAATTTTTAACGCTGGGGTGAAATAGTCAGCGGAGCTGAGCGAGAGAAAGGACGTCGAATCATTGAATGCTAGCGGCGTTGTGCGTCAGTCACATAGCCCGCTATGCTCCTTTCTTGTGCCTTGCTACCATCCAATCATTCGACGTCATTCCGACAATCTAACTACTCAAATGGTATTAGGTCTCACTCCTGACGAGAAAGGATGTCCCATGAGGTATTCGGCACTTCCGCTGCAGTCTTACGAATCCACCTAGGCACAATAAAGGGCGGAACAGCATAAACCGCCCCGCCCTCAATAAATTTTCTAAAAATCAGGAATACTTCTTCACTACGTCTTCCATAGCACCCATTTTCTTGTCGATTACCTCAACGAGTGCAATTTGTGTCCGTGCGCGGTCCATATTGTGACCTTCTTTGTATGTTTTAAAGTAAACATCACCTGAGAGGTAATCAGTGAGAAAACGAGTTCCACACTCCATAGTAAGTAACTTACCAGCAAATGGGAGCAGATCACGCTCTTGTGCAGTCAAGAAGTTGTTCGCTGATGAAAGATATCCCTTCACTAATGCTTCAAACATCTCAATGCGCATATCTACCTTGGTCACATCGATCTCGTCCTCTGCCGCTGGCGAGGTCGCAGTTCTGACCATGTCACCAAAGTCGTAAACAGCAGATCCACTCATCGTTGTATCAAGGTCGATAACGCATACACCTTCACCAGTAACATCATCTAACATCACGTTATTGAGTTTGGTGTCGTTGTGAGTAACGCGAAGTGGAATCTCGCCTGAAGCAAGCATATCAACTACTTTTGAACCTTGTGATTGGAGGTTCATGAACCAATCGATTTCCTTCTGCACAT
Organism: Vicinamibacteria bacterium; assembly: GCA_964194815.1. GTDB lineage: Bacteria > Verrucomicrobiota > Verrucomicrobiia > Verrucomicrobiales > Akkermansiaceae > Rubritalea. Next base: position 13,173 of record CAXMOB010000038.1, read on the forward strand.
CCTTTGCACGGTTGAACTCATCTTTTTCAATCGCTGCCACGAGGTTTTCAAAACGAACCTTTGTGTTATGGAAATTGGGTATGGTTTCAAACAGTGGCTCACCACCCAGGTCAGCACCAAGATTTTGGAATTCACCGAATGCTTTAGCTGCTTCGATGCACTGCTCAGTGCTTGTGATCTGGTCGTAACTGCGAGCACGTTCGATGAACGGATACGTTCTCCATACCGATCCTTCAGAGTCTACAGTATATGGCTTACCATCAACCGCAGGAATACAAGTAAGTGTTCGTCTGTAGCATTCTTTATCCCCTTCATCCTGAAGCTTGTTGAGAGCGTGACTCGTGACACGACTAATATTGTCCATCAATCTGATAGGATCTGGAAATACATTCCCTGCAATACGCTGGTGAATGTAACGCACCCTCTGGCCAGCCTGATCGTAATAGGCACAGATGGTATCGTTGAGGTGTCCTGAGCCATAAGGGTGTCCGTGAACGAGATCACCGCGCATATCGAACAATGCTGCTACTTCTGTAAGTTCTATCATAATATAATTTCTATTAGTGTTTCTGAATTATGCCCAAAGTGATTCTGGGTAATCGCCTGCAGCAATGAGCTCATTGAGACTCTTCACTACCATTTCTTTATCTTGTGGGCAAGTCACGCCGAACCAAGAACTTGAAGTCTCAAGAACCTGACAATCAGCTTTACCGCCTTTAATGAGTGCATCCACTACGGTTGGGATGTAACACTCAGACTTCATCTCAGTACCTCGTTCCTTGAGGAAGGCGACAAAGTGATCGTTGAGATGATTCATGATGTTTTTTGAGAAACCCCAGAAATTCATCGATGTGATAGATTCAACGGAAACGGCAACACGCTCACCAAGCAAGTTATTGCCTCGGCAAACTCCGTCTTCTTCAACTTGAATTTTCTCGTGCTCTTCTACATCTGAAAGTAGTAGTTCATTCGCAACACAAAGTCCACGGTTCACATCACCATAATCTGAAAGCGTGTTAGAAAGCTTATAACCTACCATGCAGTAGTGGTCGATCTCGCCAAGGTGTGGTGGATTTTTTTCGAAGTGCTTGGCTATTTGAAAATAAGAATGACGGCCGTAGAAGTCATCAGCATTGATCATGGCGAATGACCCATTGATCTCGTTACGAGCAGCTAAAATAGCGTGAGCTGTTCCCCATGGCCTTGTGCGCCCTTCTGGAACAGTGAATCCTTCTGGAAGGTCTTCAAGGTCTTGGTAAGAATACTTAACTTCTACTTTCTTTTCAAAGCGAGCACCGATCTTCTCCTTGAATTCATTTTCAAAGCTACGACGAATCACAAAGACAACGGTTCCAAATCCAGCACGGATTGCATCGAACACTGAGTAATCCAATACAGTTTCTTCATTTGGTCCCATTGTATCCATTTGCTTCAGAGTACCGTAACGGCTGCCCATGCCGGCTGCTAGCACTAGTAAAGTTGGCTTGACTGAAGTTGACATGACGCAACACTATCGCAATTCAATCAATCGTAAATAAGTAATGCGTAACAATATTGATAAATATTTAACATTTCCGATTACCATCAAATTCATTTTTGTAAAAATACAGTATGGACATGATTCTTTTTGGGGGGTGAAGAACCCGTTGACTATCTAAAAAGTGTGGGTAAATCTCAGCTCCCCATCCCAAAAAACGTCTTGAAACTCAGAATGGTATAACAACTACATAATATTGCGGACGCGGCGATGAAAACCTTGCGGGGTAGTACAAAACCTGAGCACAAAAATACCAGTGAGAGAAGGATCCTTCCCATCACTGGTATTGGTAAATTTTCGCAAATTAACAAATTAGCCTGCGAAGAACTTCTTTGCTTTCTCGAAGAATGATTCCTGCATCGGTGAGTTCTCTTGGCCAATCGAAGCCGCAAATTCCTCGAGCTTTTCTTTCTGCTCTGAGTTCAACTTGGTTGGCACCTCAACACGCGCTTCCACATGAAGGTCGCCCTTACGAGCTGAACCAACGATTGGCATTCCTTTACCGCGAAGGCGGAAAATTGTACCACCTTGAGTTCCAGTAGGAATCTTGATCGATGCCTTACCTTCGAGTGTAGGAACTTTAAGTTCACCACCGAGTGCCGCCACAGCAAATGGCACAGGAAGCTCACAGAAGAGGTTTTCGTCTTCACGTTCAAAGATGTCATGAGCCTTAAGGTGAAGGAATACATAGAGATCACCAGATGGGCCACCACGTGTCCCTGCATCACCATTGCCAGATGAACGCAGGCGTGTGCCATCGTCAACACCTGCAGGCACCTTGATAGAGATGCGTGACATCTTTTCAACGGCACCTTCACCTTTACAGTCTTTACATGGATTTGTGATCTTGATGCCAGCTCCGCGACACTCAGGACAAGTCGTTTGTTGGACAAAGATTCCCGCTTGACGAGTCACTGCACCACTACCACCACACGTTGTACATGCAGACGGTCTCCCGTCCTTAGAGCCTTTGCTATCACATGTCTTACATGAAACATTACGCTCGATCTCAAGCTCTTTAGAAACACCTTTGGCTGCTTCTTCTAGAGTGATCTCTAGGTCGTAACGTAAGTCACTCCCCTTCGCGCGTCCGTAGGGATCGCGTTGCTTACGACGTCCACCGCCGCCAAATATATCTTCGAAGCCACCACCGCCACCACCACCGCCAAACATCTGTGAAAAGATGTCTGATGCATCGTGGAATCCACCCCGACCGCCGCCGCCACCGCTACCACCATTTTCAAATGCAGCGTGACCGTAACGATCGTAAGCAGCACGTTTTTCCTCATCACTGAGCACTTCATAAGCTTCACCTAATTCCTTAAAGCGTTCTTCTGCTGCGTTATCCCCAGGGTTCTTATCCGGGTGGTACTTCATCGCAAGTTTGCGATATCCCTTTTTAATGGTGCTCGCATCAGAGTCTTTACTGACACCCAGCACTTCGTAATAATCTTTTTTTGAAGACATAATTAAACTTCTGTTGATTCTGCTTGAGTCTCCTCTTCGGTCTCGACCTTGCCGCTCACCACCACGTTGGCAGGACGAAGCAGACGGTCACCCATCTTGTAGCCTTTACGCATCACGCGGATAATACTCCCTTCAGCAATGTCAGCACTTTCTTCGGTGCACATTGCATCGTGTTGGTTCGGATCGAATACATCACCTGGCTTGATATCCACAGTCTGCACACCCTGGTCCTCAAGGAAGCCTTCCATTTGCTTCTGCACCATCTGCATCCCCATAAAAATCATTGAACCCGAATCTTGCTCAGCAGCCATCATGCCCATGTTAAAGTTGTCAATCACAGGGAGGAGCGAAAGTAAGAGGTTCTGGTTGCCAAAACGAATAGCGTCCGCCTTCTCGCGAGCCATACGCTTACGATAGTTCTCGAGATCTGCGACTGCCCGGATCGCTTTGTCCTTCCACATGACTAACTCGTCTGCAGCCTTTTCTTCTTCAGAACGCTCAGCCGCAGCTTCTTCAAGCTCTTTCTCAATCTCTTCGTTACTCACTGGCTCTTCGCCAACTGGCTTTTCAACCTGTGGAATTTCATCCTCTGTAACGACTTGATCTTGTGTTTCCTCTGACATGCGCAAATCAATACTCACGATTTGGCTTTTCGCAAGTAGCAAATGCGTGATTTAGGTCGCTTAGCACCACTGATCAACGGTCAACTTTAAGATTTCACTTCAGCACGCTAATTACAGGAACTATTAGCGATCTCGAACAGAGTCTGTATCACAAAAAAAGCCAGCTAGATCACGAAGACCTAGCGGGCTGAAAATTTGTTAAAAAGCAGATTAAACGAGCTCTTTTGCAGCTGCTACGACAGATGCCGCATTCATTCCGAGTTCGTTCATCACCGTGTCGCCAGGAGCTGAGATACCAAAGCGGTCGATACCGAGCACCTTGCCTTCAAAGCCGACATACTTATACCAAAGTCCAGATACACCAGCTTCGATAGCGATACGTGCCTTCGCTTCACAGGGAAGCACTGACTTCTTGTAGTCGCAATCTTGGCGGTCGAAACGCTCGAGACATGGCATTGAAACCACACGCACGCCGTCACCGAGTTGCTCGGCAGCTTCGATACAATGACCAACTTCTGAACCAGATGCCATCAAGATAAGCTTGAGTTCGCCAGTTTCCTTGCGCAGCACATAGCCTCCCTTTTGCGTGCCTTCACGACGATCAGCCGCAGACATTTCTATGTTTGAACGCACCTTCTGGCGTGTCAAAATAAGTGCAGTAGGTCCATCTGAACGCTCTTGAGCAGCGATCCATGCACCTGCAGTTTCTTCTGGATCCGCTGGACGTATAACATCCACGTTAGGAATAACGCGCAGACCTGAAACAGTTTCAACTGGCTGGTGAGTAGGACCATCTTCGCCAACTCCTACAGAGTCGTGTGTGAAGATGTATGTCACAGGAAGCTTAGCGAGACCTGCAATACGAATTGCGGGACGAAGATAGTCAGCAAATACACAGAATGTTGCACAACTAGGACGGAACAGCCCATCGTAGGCAATACCGTTTGAGATTGAACCCATTGCGTGCTCACGAATTCCATACCAGAGGTTACGACCGCTGTGGTCCCCGCGAACAAAATCGCCTTCGCCTTTAATGTAGTTCTTGGTAGAACCGTAAAGGTCAGCTGAACCGGTGATCAACTGAGGAATCGCCTTGGCCATTGACTGGATAACAACTCCACCAGCACCACGAGTGGCGTCAGCGTAATCATTAGCGAATTCAGGAATCTGTGCTGACAAGTCAGATGGAGTCTCATTCTTCAATTCAGCAGCGAGCTGTGGATTAGCAGCAGCCCATGCATTGAAAGTTTCCTGCCATGCAGTGTATTCAGCTTCTTTCTGAGCAACCGCGTCAGCATAATATGCCTTCACTTCGTCAGAAACGTAGAAACCGCCGAGTGGTACACCGAGTCCAGTTTTTGCTTCGTCCGCAAACTTAGCTCCACCTTCACCATGACCACCTGCTGTTCCTGCGACCTGTGGAATACCACGTGCAATTTCAGTCTTAGCAATGATCACATTTGGCTTGCCGTTGTCGCTTGCTTTCGCATCTGCGACAGCCTTCGCAATCGCTAGGTGATCGTGACCATCAATTGTCACAACATCCCAGCCCTGTGACCTGAAGTAACCTTCCGAATCGATACCCTGCGAGACATCTGCCATCGCATCGAGTGTCACATCATTGCTATCATAAATAAGAATCAAGTTATCAAGCTGCACGTGCCCAGCGTATTCGATCGCTTCACGTGTCACACCTTCTTGGAAACAGCCGTCACCCATGAGAGCCACAACGTGATGGTTGAAAATTTCGTGAGCGTCGGTGTTATAATAGGAAGCAGCACGTTTGCCTGAAACAGCATAACCTACGGCATTTGCAACACCTTGACCGAGTGGGCCAGTAGTAGCTTCCACACCTTCAGTTTCCTCAAACTCAGGGTGACCTGGTGTGATCGAATGTAACGTACGGAAATCCTTAAGATCCTGAAGTGATACCTTGTATCCAGCGAGGTGGAGCCAAGTGTAAATGAACATTGAGCCGTGACCTGCAGAAAGAATGAAGCGGTCGCGGTTTGCCCATTTAGGAGCTTTTGGGTTAAAGGTAAGTGATTCGCTGAAAAGAACGGAACCGATCTCGGCGCACCCTAATGGAAGACCTAGGTGGCCAGATGAACAAGCGTGCACTGCATCGATAGCAAGTCCGCGTGCTTGATTTGCGGCATTTTGAAGAATATCTGTATTCATAACTGCACGTAGACTCTACACATTTACCTGATTCGACAAGTCGTAATTGCGTAATTTGTTGTTCGAAAATACGCACCTATGACACAAGGTGTCGCACTCACTAGCTACAAAAAGAATGCAGACTGTTCACTGAGTCTGAATCAGACACCAATTTCCTCACATACCTCACGGATTGCTTGCGTCGAACAGCAAGGTAAGATACTAAATGAACTGGATGACATCCAAGGATAATTCGGCACTTGGAAATGCTCATTGGCCTGGTCCATTAGCCTCCCAATTATTAAACATATTTAAATAATTCCACTGTCTCTTAACGCTATTCCATTGATCACTCTATTATGAAAACATACATTCCTATTCTTTACGGTGTTGCTGTCTCATCGGCAGTGGCTTACTACGTAACGCAAGAGCGCCCAAACAGTGATGAACTAAAATCTAAAGATGCAGGCGAAGAACTCGTCAAAAAGGTTCAGCCAGCACATCAGGACTCAGCACAGCACACCATGACTATAGGCCTGCTCAACCAATCTATCAACGAGGCGATAGCTACTACAGCGGAAGGGATCAAGGTTTCACCTAACCGCCTCATCAATAAGAAGAACGACACCATCCCAGCGGATAAAAATGTTGTCTATGGCGTCATGGACAACGGGATGAAGTATATCATCTTGAAGAACGAAAAGCCTGAAAAGCGTGTCAGCATGCGTCTCCACGTTGGAGCTGGTTCACTTTGTGAAGCTGATGACCAACGAGGTGTGGCTCACTTCCTTGAGCACATGGTGTTCAATGGCACTCAGAACTTCCCTGATGCGAAGAAGCTCATCCCTAAGATGCAGCGCCTTGGTATCGCATTCGGTGCACACGCCAATGCCTATACATCATTCGACGAGACCGTTTACATGCTCGACCTTCCGAATAAGGAAGCCGATACCCTAGACCTCGCTTTCAAAGTCATGCATGACTTCGCTGGTGGAGCACTCCTCGAGAATTCTGAGATCGACGAAGAACGTGGTGTGATTAGCTCTGAAAAGACATCACGTGACTCTGTCGGGATGCGCATCATGGAGCAACAATTCGCTGAGCTTCTTCCTGACTCATTGATCGCTAAGCGATTCCCAATCGGCACAGAAAAAGTGATTCAGACTGCAAAGCGTGAACGTTTCACTGATTTCTACACACGCTTCTACCGCCCTAAGAACATGTGCTTCGTTTACGTAGGCGACATCGAGCCAAAGCAAGCTGAAGCTATCATTAAAAAGACATTTGGTGACCTCAAGGAGCCTGCTAATCCAGGAGCTAAGCCAAGCATTGGTAAGGTCACAACTGGTCGAGGCTTCAAGACTGCTATCTTCACGGATAAGGAAGTGACTTCTACTGACATTTCATTAACTAGCGTTCGTAAATATGCAAGCAAGCCTGACACAGCATCTAACCGCTCTGCTAACATGCCGCTTTCTATTGCCAATAGCATCCTTTCTAAGCGTTTTTCTAACTTGCGTCTCGACGATCCAGACTGCCCGATTCTCTCAGGTAGTGCTAGCCGTCAGGTGATATTCAAGGAACTCGAACTCGGTGGTATCGACGTAACAGCTAAGGATAATGATTGGAGAAAAGCTCTTCCTGTACTCGTGGCTGAATACAAGCGCGCTCGTGAACATGGATTCACAGCAAAGGAAATCAAGGAAGCTAAGGCATCCATCATCAATCGCTACGAGAACCGCGTTAAATCAGCAGCTTCTAGAAAGTCAAAAGACCTTGCATCTGCATTAGTCCAAAACCACCACAATAGCACAGTCTACTCAACTCCTGAGACTGATCTCGCTATCGTAAAAGAAGCACTCTCAAATATCACAACTGATACATGTCACCAATCATTCCGCGCCTTCTGGACCACTCCTGATATCCACCTTACCTTGACGACTCAAAATAAGGAAGATGGTGCTAAGAAGCTTCTCTCTTCAATGTTCCTTCGGGAAATCATAAAAAAGACGGAAGCACCGAAGAAAGAAGTGACGACTGAGTTCGCCTACACTGACTTTGGTAAACCTGGTGATATCACCAAGACAAATCAAGTTGCTGACCTAGGCATCACACAACTTACTTTTGCTAACGGTGTTCGCGTCAATCTCAAGAAGACTGATTTCCAAGCTAACTCCATCTCTATGGTAGCGAACTTCGGTGGAGGTGCATTGTCACAACCAAAGGATAAGCCAGGAATTGGTGAGTTCTCTAGCACCGTCATGAGCCTCGGCGCTCTAGGCAAACATAGCGTGAAAGATTTACAAAGCCTACTCGCAGGTAAGTCTGTAGGTTGGTCATTCGGTATCGATTCTGATTCATTCAGCTACTCAGGTGGCACGAATAAAGAAGACCTCACACTCCAGCTCCAACTCCTTGCAGCAGGACTCACTGATCCAGGCTTCCGTCCGGAAGCTGCACGTCTGTTCCAATCTCAGCTTCCGACTATCTACAAGCGCTTGAATCACTCACCTGCTGGCGGTCAGAATAAAATGCAAGGTGTGCTAACAGCAAACGACTCACGCTTCATTTTCCCAGAAAAGGAAGCATTCGATAAACTCACGATCGACGACGCCAAGAAATGGATCAGACCAGCACTGGAAGACAGCTACCTCGAACTCTCTATCATTGGTGACTTTGATATTGGGACGATGAAGGCTGCTCTTAAGCAAACTGTAGGAGCGCTTCCTAAACGCAAAGACAGCCCAGTAGATTTCAGTGTTAATGCGACCCTCGGCAAGGTAGATTTTCCAGTGAAAAAAATCCTTACTTTCGACAGTAAGATCCCTACAGCCATGGCTATCGACGCATGGCGCTGTGAACGCACTAAAGACAACGTGTCTGAAGCACGTCGCCTCACGATTCTAGCTGAAATTATCAGTGACAGAATGCGCGTGAAGCTTCGTGAAGAACTCGGTCAAGCCTACTCACCTGGTGCTGCTGCTCAGCCAGACGACACCTTCCTTAACAAGAGTTACATCCTAGCCTACTGCCCAGGTAAGCCTGCTGATGTTGAAAAGCTTAGTTCTGCTATTGTTGAAATCGGCGACAAGCTCGCCCGTGAAGGAGCAAGTGAAGACGAACTCAAGCGTGCACTCACACCTAAGCTTGCTGGCCTCAAAAAGTCCAAGAAGTCAAATGCTTACTGGCTCGGTGCTGTCATGCTTCAGTCACAACTTAAACCTCAGAAATATGACTGGGCTCGTGGCCGTGATAAAGACTATGCAAACATCAAACTTGCAGAAATCAATGCGCTCGCAGCGAAGTATCTAAAGAAGGACAACGTTGCTCAGTTCATCATCAAGCCAAAGGGACAATAATCCCTAAGCTCTAACGATTCTGAAAAATCCAGTGTGCATGTTGCTCTGGATTTTTTGTGTTCCCAGCTTCACATTCATGACCTTGGGAGCATTCGAGTAGATTCGCAAAATTCGTGGTTATACCATTCTGAGAAACAAAAGAGTGGTATTAGTTACCTTTGGGCTTGGCGGCAAAATCCCGCCGCCACATGCTTTCCGATTTTTCACTCATCTAGTCACGAAAAAGCCACTGTCGACGAATCAACAATGGCTTATGAAAATTGTTTAACTTAGGCAGAGAAGTATTTCTACTCTACTCCTTCTTCCTCAGTGTCGACGAGATCTTCTAAATCTTCGACTGGTGCACTGGTGTCACCAGGCTTGAAGAAGTTAAATTGACGCTGGTTAGCAGGTAGAGGTGAAAGTGTCATTGCAACTGCGCGTCCAGCAAGTTTAGGCGGCTGGTCTTGGTTACAACATCCTTTTACATCTTCTGCAACGCGCTCTAATACAACGAAGCCAAGATCTTTGTGAGCGTTTTCACGACCACGGAACTGAAGCTGGACACGAACCTTGTGACCTTCATTGAGGAATTTCTCAATATTGGTGCACTTTAGATTGTAATCGTGAGCTTCTGTGCGAACACGGAATTTGATTTCTTTCACTTTAGTAGTTGGCTTCGCACTCTTTTTCTTGAGTTTTGAAACTTCATACTTGTGGCGGCCATAGTCACAAATCTTACATACTGGAGGATTCACTGTAGCAGCGATCTCAACAAGATCTAATCCGACCATTTTGGCTTTAGCAATCGCTTCCTTCGTCGGCATGACTCCGAGCTGTTCTCCGGTATCTAATACAACCCTTACTTTAGGGGCTTTGATATAGTCATTAACTCTTGTCAGGTCGCGGCGACTGCGATTTGGTCTCTTTTTCTTAGCTATTGTTTTATCCTCCTAGATGTTTTACTTTGAATTTGTCTCAAGACTTTCCTTGAGACGGTGGCACACTAACAAAATTGTGACAGCCGTCTATAGGAATTTACCTCGAAATGTGTATTAATCGCCCTTGTTACTGGGTTTTTGGCCCTAGTTCACGGTTTTCAATCTCTTCTGTGATGTCTTCAACGAATTGACTGAGCGGACGTGCGCCTAGATCTTCGAGATCACGGTGACGCACGGAGACAGAATTGGTCTCCGCTTCACGCCCACCAATAACGAGCATGTATGGAACGCGGTCGAGTCGAGCAAGACGAATTTTAGCTCCAACTTTCTCAGCGGCACGGTCAATGGTGACACGCACCCCTGCGTTCGCGAGCTCTGCAGAAGCTGCTTCACAGGACTCTAGGAACTTATCTGAAAGTGGGATAATGCGCACCTGCTCAGGAGCAAGCCATGTTGGGAACTTCGCTTCGAAGTGCTCAATCAAAAGTCCAGTGAAACGCTCAAGTGAACCAAATGGTGCACGGTGAATCATCACTGGTGTGTGCTTTGAATTATCAGAACCAACGTAGCTCAAGCCAAATCTAACCGGAAGGTTGTAGTCGACCTGAACTGTACCTAGCTGCCAGTCACGGCCAATCACATCCTTCACCACGAAGTCGATCTTCGGTCCGTAGAACGCGGCTTCACCTAGCTCTTCAGTGTATTCTACACCTAGTACCTTCACTGCATCACGTAATGCCTGTTCAGCTTTTTCCCAATTCTCCGCCTCACCCACATACTTGTCACTATCTGGATCTCGGAGAGAGAGACGCACACGATAATCGTGCATGCCCAATGTCTTGAGAACCTTTTTCACTAGGTCTAAACACTTTTTAACTTCTTCAGCCACCTGATCTGGTGTGCAAAAAATATGAGCGTCATCTTGAGTAAAACCACGCACACGTGTCATTCCACCAAGTTCGCCACTCTGTTCCCAACGGTAGACAGTGCCAAATTCAGCCAAACGCACTGGGAGATCTTTGTATGAACGATGCTCACTATCATAAATTTTGATATGATGCGGACAATTCATCGGCTTCAGCATGTAGCCTTCGATGCTGCCATCGCTCAATCCATTAGTAAGATCCGAACAAGAAACACCATCGTCATTGAGTTTCTCTAGTGCTCCACGCTCAGGAATAGCGGCATATTGGCTCTCCTGATAGTATGGGAAATGCCCACTCGTGCGGTAGAGATCGAGCTTACCAATATGTGGTGTGAACACTTGGCTGTAGCCTTGAGCATCTAAGTTCTCAGTGATAAAATCTTGCAAGCTACGACGCACCAGAGCTCCCTTTGGCTTCCAAAGAATCAAGCCCTGCCCTACCATCTCGTCGATATGGAAAAGACCGAGTTCACGGCCGAGCTTTCTGTGGTCACGCCTCTTCGCTTCTTCAAGTTTTTCAAGGTGATCTGATAGTTCAGTCTTATTCTTGAAGCAGGTTCCATAAATGCGCTGCAGTGATTCACGTGTGTTATCTCCCTTAAAGAAAGCACTCGCCACGCTCATCACTTTGTAAGCCTTACAGTTTCCTGTACGTCCCACATGGGGTCCAGCACAAAGATCAATAAATCCGTTATTCTCAAAAAGTGAAATATCTTCTCCCTCAGGGATGTCATTGAGCATCTCAAGCTTGTATTTAGAAGCAACATCTCGATCACTCACTGCTCCGATTCTGCCCTTATTGATCAAGTCAATAGCTTCCTCGCGCGTCACAGTCGACTTAGTGAAGCTAGAATTCTCCTTCACGATTTTCTTCATCTCCGCCTCTATCTTTTCGAAGTCATCTGGAGTGATGCTGTGGCCAAGTTCGATATCGTAGTAAAATCCATTTTCAACCGGAGGTCCACCAGCAAGCTGGGCCTCTGGCCATATACGAAGAATCGCAGTCGCCAACACGTGTGCACATGAATGGCGAAGGCGATCGATATCACTCATTTGGTGACGCTGATCTAAGGTCTTTCTCTCTTTAGGTTCTGACATGACAACGCATAGAAATCACTGTCAGCAGTATTTTGCAATTGCGAAATAGTTCATTCGTGTGGTTTTTAAGCCTACAGACACCGATGGCTCACTGATTTAAACTTGTACATTGATCATTTGCGTCAAATCGATCTTGCTGAATCCGCCCTCGTGTGCTGAAGTCAGTTATGGGTTCAGCGCAAGTAGATCTAGATGCATTCTTAGAAAATATCACACCTGGCCAAATGACAATCGGCTTAATGGACATGCTTCCCGATGTGATCACCTGCATTAAAAACCTCGAAGGTGTCTATATGCATGTCAACCGTGCCTTTGCCAACACACTGCAACGGGAGACCTCTGACATCATTGGTAAATCTGACATCGAATTGTTCGGACCGGAACTAGCCAATATCTACATCCAAGATGACCAACACCTGTTCAAGTCAGGCAAGGCCTTGATTGAGAAGACCGAACTGGTCACCTACCGCCCAGGGATCGTGCGATGGTTCATCACCTCAAAAATTCCGCTCTACTCAAAATCTGGCAACATTGTCGGCATGGCTGGCCTATCGCGCCCATCACAAGTGCACTCGACTCCTCAGTCACTTAGTCCAATGCATTCGATCAGTCGAGCGATCGATCACCTCTACGAAAATCAGACAAAAATCATCTCGGTAGATGAAATGGCTCGTATCTGTGGCCTATCCATCAGTAGTCTAGAAAGGCATTTCAAAAAGCACTTTAATACCAGCCCTGGCCGATTCGTCACGCAGGTAAAAATGTCTACAGCATGTGAAATGCTAGCAGATCCCTCACTGACCATTGCTGAGATCAGTGACAAATTAGGATACACAGATCCAGTGGTGTTCTCTAGAGGCTTCAAACGCGAAATGCGTGTCACCCCTAGTGCTTACAGAAAGTCACTATCCTCTTAGACTGATTCGTCTTTCTTCGATGCAAGCACCTCAAGGCGAAGTGCTTCATTTGGATCAACGAATGTAGCGTCGAATCCTTTCGCGTAATTGAACAGGTGCTTATGCATGTATTCAAAATAACGCTCTTTTTGATCATCACTGAGTTGGAACCAAATCGTCACATTATAAGCACGATTCACTTTTTGCATCATCTTAAGGGTAAGACGACGTCCGCTACGAGCACGCTGCACTTGTTTATGCGTAAGCTGTTCGGTGGACACCTCAACCATCTTGTGATTGCTCATATTCCAAGCTTTCATCATGGCGTCGAGAGGTTGTGGGCCTAAGTCATTTGATTCCATAGCTGTGGCTTACCACCATCTACCGACTTGGCAAGCGTAAAGGTGCTAAGATACCCGCTGTGTGACAAAATTGTTACCAGAAATTGACAAGCGAATCATAGCTGAGCATGCTATAGACAGTCATATGGAGAAGATTCTTATCATCGAGGACGAAGTGGATATCGCTGAACTTATTTGCTTCAACCTAGAACGTAACCATTTCGATGTGCACATGACACACGATGGCGTCTCTGGTGTAGAACTCGCTAATGAGATAAAACCCGCCCTCATTATCCTCGACGTGATGATGCCGAAGATGGATGGTTTCCAAGTGCTCAAGGTGCTACGGAACTACAAGACCACTAGGAAGATTCCTGTTATCATGCTCACTGCCAAGGCTCAAACCGAAGATCGTATCAGAGGGCTCGAGCAAGGCGCTGATGACTACCTAACTAAACCATTTAGCCCGAAAGAACTCGTGCTGCGCGTCAAGTCGGTGCTCAAAAGAAGCACAGGAGCCAAGGAATCTGGCAACCTCTTCCATTGCACTCCCTTCCTCTTTGATAAAAGTAACCTCACGTTTTTTGCAAATGAAGAACCAGTCGAACTCACCTCCACCGAATTCAAACTCATGCAGTTTCTATGTAAACATGCAGGATCGGTGCAAGACCGCCAGACACTACTTACCGAAGTCTGGGGCTACCATGAGGATGTAAACTCTAGAACATTGGACACGCACATGAAACGTCTGCGCCAAAAGCTTGGTGAACACGCACAACACCTTACCACCGTCAGAGGTGTAGGGTATAAAATCATTCCTGTAGAAGCATAACTCTCACAGCCCATGCCATATCTTTTGCCGACCGCTTGTGTTGTTCTCGCCATTCTCCTCTTTTTAAGTTGGCGAACGCATCTCATTGCAAGAAGCCTTCAAAAGGAAAAGCACCTACTCGAAAAGCAAAACCTCAACGAGCAATTCTCAGCTCTCGAAAAGGAACACAAGATCATCTTAAATGCCTTCGATGACGCCCTCATCATCACCGATGCCAAGTCTAACATAAAACTTGCCAACCGTAGTGCCAAAGAACTTTGCAATCGCAATTCACTTCGCGGTAAAACCGTTACCCAAGCATTCCTTAATCAACCGGTTACAGATGCCATCAAGAAGGCATTAGCCGCTGATAAGCCCTACCGCGAAAAGTTAGTCATTCCATCTGGCTCCTTCGGACCTTCCAGCAGTCTAGATGAAAGTTCATGGATTCTCGATGTAGCCCCACTTGAGATAGAAAACACCAAGGACCTTTACCGCGTGATCCTTCGCGACATCACGACCGAACACAAAACAGATCAAATCAAACGCGAGTTCGTCGCCAATGCATCTCACGAACTTCGCACCCCCCTTTCCATCATCAATGGCTACTTAGAAAACCTCCTAGAAGACGGCATGTTAGAAGATACCGAAATGGCCACTCGGTTCCTAACCACTATGCAGAAGCACGGTGCCAGACTGTCGGAGCTTGTCGAAGATATGCTCTCTATCTCAAAGTTAGAAACTGGAGATAGCAGCCTTCTCGACCTTAGTGAATTCCGCGTTGCCGACATTTTCGAAGATATTCGTGAACGCCTCACCTCGATGACACTCGAGCACAACTCTAGCATTACCATCGACCTTTCCTCGAACGACCTCACTCTCAGGGGCGATCGATTCTATTGGGAACAAATTTTCTTTAATCTCACCGAAAACGCTCTCAAGCAAAATTGCGACAAAGCCATTGAGGT
>CAXMOB010000039.1:0-5993 GCA_964194815.1 Vicinamibacteria bacterium
GCGATCGGTCTCGATATTCTCTTGTGCCCAGCTGTGGATACTTGCTGGAGTGTCAGGAATGATTTGTTCACCCGTGTGTGGATCGAATGCTTTGGCGAGCCTTGGAAAAACGACCTTAAGGTAGTCATTGAGCTCAGTCAGCGTGCCGACGGTGGAACGAGTGGTGCGAATGGTGTTTTTTTGTTCAACGGCAATTGCCGGTGGGATACCATCTATTTTATCGACCAGTGGTTTATCCATGCGATCCATGAACTGGCGGACGTAGGGAGAAAATGTTTCTACATAACGGCGTTGGCCTTCGGCATAGAGCGTGTGAAAAGCAAGCGACGACTTACCTGAGCCAGATGGCCCAGTGACTACTGTGAGTTCGTTTGCGGGGATCTCAAGATCTAGGTTCTTGAGGTTATGCTGACGAGCACCACGAATGGTGATTTTTGAAAGGTCGGTTGATTGCTTTTTAGCCACAAAGTGAATTAACCACGATACACACGAAATACACGAAAATTTTCAGAGAGGTGTGTAAGTTTTATGCCTTGGGGATTATTTCAGCTGTATGGCGAATGGAGCTTTCATTCTGCCATGGCATTTTCTAAATATTGAGCAATCGATTTTAGCATCGTTTGGATCTATGAGAGCGTAGTAGATAGGCTCCAGATTACCTTCGCTGTATGATCTAGGTAAATCGCTATTACTTCTTTCCTCCAGTTTCGTTATCTTTTTTACAGTAGATAAAGCCGGCAGCGAGTAGCACGATGCCGAGTGTGATGAAGGAAAGGATGCGTAAGAGGGCGTTGAGTTTCCATACATCAATACCGTAGACGTGGAGGACAGTGATGCCGAGTAATGCGAGTCCTGCGGAACGGAAACAGCTTTCTTTACTGAATAGGCCAGCGGTGAGTGAGACGAAACCAACGATAGCCCAACAGATGGAATATCCTGCACTACCAATGATATCGTAGGTGAGCATGGTGCTATAGACTGTGGTGAGAAGTACGGCTGTGTAGGCTGTACCTTTTTTGAGCATTTCCTGCCTCCAATTGTGTGGTTGGAACTTGAAATAGCAGAATGATGCGATGAGACAGGAGGTGATCAAATAACGTGAGATATGGGGTTCGTCTAACACAATGGCGGAAAGTGCTGCAACTAGGATAGAAATGAGTCCGATGGTAGTGAGAGATCGGAAGGTTCCTTTTTTCTCGCATAGGATGTAGACTAATCCAATAACAGCGAGTGGTAGTGGCCAATGAGGAGTGAGATCCGCCATCCAGGCTATCAGACTGAGTGTGCCACCAGATAGGAGATAGCCAGAAGTCATCGGGACGGATTTAAGTATACCTGCACGTCCTAGGGCGTAATGCAGAATCGCGGCTATACTGGCCCAGAGAATGACAGGGCTGGTGATGGAATACAAACCTGTAGAGGCAACGATGGCAGTGACCCAAACGATGGGGTAGGTGAGCATGCTGAGCACAGTGAGTGTGCGGGAGCGGATGGCGTTTGCAAGATAATGAAGTGCGAGAGGAAGAGCTGCTAACAGTGCTAGCACGAGGCTATGGTTTTCGATGGTAGTGATGAGGGCCGTGAGGGCTAGGTAGCTGAGGATGAGATAGGGAATGTGGAGGAAGCCTAAGCTACATGTTTTTCTGCGTAGCAGCTGAATGGTAGTGATGGAGGCTAGGACAAGCAGGGCTAGTGTGAGGAAACCTGCCTGGTGGTATTCGGTCGTGCGAAGTGTGACAATGGCATGGCCGGTGAAGAGGTGGGCAATAGTGGGATCTTTGTGTGTGTGGAAACGCTTAGGGAGGAAATGAAGACCATTATAAAGCAAAGTAAGCGCCAGGAAGGTCAGAGTTAAAGTCTCGCTAACGAGTTGCAAACTGTAGAGTGCTTGAGCGAGAGCGACGATGGAAACGAAACATGGGACGTTACGGCTAATGAACTTCCATTCAGGTTCTTTAAGGGGGATTTTGGTAGCGATGAGTGCAATGCCAGAATAGATGGCCCATAGGATAAAGTGATGCCATGATTCTACTGTTGAAAGGTCGTTGAAATACACCCCTACGCTGAGCAAAAAGGCAAGAGCTGCAAAACCATAGGAAATGAGATGATTGCGTCGCGTGGCGAGGGCTAGTAGGACGCCGGCTTGGATCGCTAAACTGATCGCTAGGAACGGTCCTGACAGCCAGAGGCAAAGTGCATAGGTAATGAGGCCCAGGCCTTTGGCGAGGTGGAGGTCGATGAATCCTTTGTCATGGGTTTTGAAGACACGCATTGTGAGGGCTAGAGCGAGCAATATGCCACCAAGTAAGGCAGCGAACGGCCAGAGCGGATCGATGAAGGTGCCGTCTGAGAAATTGAGCGTGAACAAGAGGAAAAACAGCCCGTTGTTGAGTGAGGCAAAGGCGAAGATAGCGTGTGATTTTTTCAGTGGTCTACAGAGGAAGAGAGCAGCTGTGCCAATGATCCAGTAGGACGCGACAAAGTAATGGGAGAGTGAGGAGTCGGCAGCCTGACCCATGGTGATTTGCCAATAGGTATAGCTGAAGTAGCCACCGATGAGTCCAATGAAACCGATCTTGAGATCTTTGAATTTGACTAATAGGTAAGCACTCACAAGGGTGAGGATGACAGAGGAGATGAGGGTGAAGGAACCAATCGGATTGATCGATGTTGAGTAGAAGGCGAGGGCCAGTGATGAGGTTGCAATAAGTGGCGATTCTTTCGCAAGTGCATATTGAAGACAGAATAGAGCGGTTAGTGTGAGCACGATTCCTGCAATGAGGGGCGAATCGATGACTTTCAGACGTTCGATATGGTGGGCAGCGTAACTGGTGTAATAGAGTGCTGCTAGAGAACCCGCGGAAAGCACCTTACCATAGCTTTGCAGAGAGGCTTTAGATTTCTGGAAACATTCACCAGCAAAGAGCAATAGTGTGCTGATAGAGTAGAGGCCGATAACGCGAGCCAGTGGGGACCAGTCTACAATGAAATGCTGGTAAGCGTAGTTGGAGAGAAAGATAAGACCTGTGAGAAGGGAGAGCACTCCCAATCTCACAAGCCATACTTTCCCGACGTGTTGCTCGACACCTCTAGGTGTGTGCGTGCTGGATCGGACATGGGGTTTATGGGTTTCAGGGGACCTTCGGTTAGGGGGATCTGGGACACAAGGGTCTAAATCTTTTTTTAGAGGTGGCTGGGTCGTCGCTGAAGCGGGGGCAGAGATCTCAGTGACCTGTTTATCTACTGAATGGCTTGAAACTTTCGCTTTGTGTAGGTTACTACGCAATGCTTCGAGCGGGAGTGGTGGTGGGGTTTCTGAATGAAACGTAGACTTCTCTTGGGTTTCTGGTTGGACTTTAGAGCTGAAGGTTTCGGCAGTTTTAGCGGTTTTGAGTTCGCCCTCAAGCTGATCGATTTGGTGTTGGTGTCGATCGAGTTGATCACGCAGCTTGTTCTGCTCAAATTGCAGTTGTTTTAGCTTAGATTCTGGCGACACCTTATCCATAGTTCCCTTTGTAACAAAATTTGATTGGTACGTGCAATCGATTAAACCGATAAGATGATCAGTATAGCCGATGATAGAGATCAATATTAGTGTGATATTAAATCGAGCGGATGCAAGAACTGGAGCTTTAGGACCAACGAAACAGCTGAAGAATAAACGGAAGTGAGTCTATTTCTGCCTTTACACTCCAAGTGGTGATAGAAAACTCGACGCCTTCTATTACCTTATGTAGGGATCTATTTGTTATCCTTTTCTAGGTGTTGGTGAAGCTTTTTAGCCATCCATTGGGTGAATTTGATAGTGCCCGAATCTCCGAGGTGGTAGCCATCTGAAAAATCTGCTTCTGTGATACCTTCGATATTTCTAGCATCGACCCATTTCATCCCTGAATCAATGACTGTGTCTATGGCTAATTGAGGAATATCATAGTGCTCAGGCTGAGGCATGGGCACGAACCAAACCTCAACATTATGTTGTTTTGCCATGACAATGAAACGTTTTAGGCGGAATACTGTAGTTGGTATGGAGGGTGTCTCTTTTGCGTGACGTTCAGCAGCCTCTGCGACATAGTCATTATTCAAGCGAACTCCAGCTCGGTAGGAAGGGATAGTCACATAGAGCATGCCAAGTTGGTGTTCTGGTTGATCGCCAATGAGCGAGCTGTAATGTGAGAGTGAGGTTTGCGTCTGCCTGTGAATATCGCCCGCCAAATCTTCTTCCCAAATCTGGGGTTGATCGTCAGCCGCTAAAAAATGATGTCCTAAGCGGCGGATCTTGATGACTTCTTCATCCGCTATATGGTGACGAACAAATCCAACAATGATAATATCAGGGTGAGTTTCAGTATCTTCAAAATAGCGTTTGTAGAGGTAAGTCCAATCTACAATATTGGTGCCAACTGGAGTGACTTTAGCGGAGTGCAGAAGGTCATTTTCATCGAACTCATTTTGGATAGCATCGAGATCAATTCGCCGCATCAATGAGTTGCCGAGGAAAAGAACTTTTGGGGCATTATCTGGTTTACTCTTGAGTTCCTTAACGATTGTTGGGAACTGGTGGATATGCTGTCGGTCGTAGTCGAGTTGTGGTGCGAGGATACGTGAAATAGCTTCGAGTATAAGTATGAAGGTGGTGACTACCGCCAGGACCTTGAGTTCTTTTTTGAACTCTGGAGCACGCTTTCTCGTTGGTTTTGCTATAGTTTCAGAAGATGGCATGAGTGAATGAGAGGTTTAAAATTGGAAATAGATGAATTGACCATGTTGGGCAGGCGGGAACTCAATGATCATGAAAGCAATATAACAATAGACTATGGCTCGCCATCCCCAAGGGACGACCTCAAGGCGTCGGGTGCTATGTTTTTTATCTAGCCAGATCTCAAACAAGAAGAGAGGACCCACGAAGAATAGAATCATCCAGAAGCCGTAACGCGTGAAATCAGTGATCTGGAAGTTGGTAAAGATAAGAGTGAGCATCTCCCCTACTTGGGTCATTGATTCGGCTCGAAAAAGTAACCAGGTGATACAGACGAACTGAAAAAACAAGAAAGTGGCCAAGGCTCTTCCCCAGATGCCAGGGAGGATGATCTTGTTGCCCAAAGGTCGGTAGATACAGAGTAGAGCCCCGTGGACGGCTCCCCAGCAGATGAAGGTCCAGCCCGCTCCGTGCCATAAACCACCTAATAGCATGGTGATCATTAGGTTGCGGTAGACTTTCCATGGAGCCCCTCGGTTTCCACCTAGTGGGATGTATAGGTAATCACGAAGCCACGAGGATAGTGATATATGCCATCGTTGCCAAAAGTCTGATGGATTACGTGCTAGATATGGCATCCTGAAGTTGGTCATGAGATCGATTCCTAGCCATTTCGAAACACCCCGAGCAATGGATGAGTATCCAGCAAAGTCGCCATATATTTGAAAAGCGAATGCATAGACGCCAATGAGAGCGTCAGCACCAGTGAGATCGTTTGATCCAGAAAATGCACCATTGGCAATGAACGCGAGGTTATCAGCAACGACGACTTTGAGAAAGAGTCCCATCATTATCAAACTGAGTCCTTCCGCGAAGTCGCCTTTTTCTCGCTTTCGTCTATGAACGATTTGAGGGAGAAGTGAAGATGAACGTTCGATGGGGCCTGCAACAAGTTGAGGAAAGTAGGCTACATAAAGGGAAAAGTCTGCAAGGTTACGTGTAGGTTCGACATCTTTACGATAGACATCGATCGTATATGACATGGTTTGGAAGGTATAGAATGAGATACCTACAGGAAGGAGGATTTCTAGTGTGGGTAAATGGGGTTGTAGTCCAAAAGTAGTGAGTAATGTGGCTGTAGATTCAATGAAAAACCCCCAGTATTTAAAGAAACCTAGAATTCCCAACGAGGTGATAATCGAGATGGAGAGGTAGAACTTTTGTCGTCTTCGGTTACCTCGATGGTTATCAATTCCAATACCTGTAATGAAGTTGATACCTGTGATTAGGGCTA